>JBILLU010000290.1:0-3437 GCA_044375915.1 Phycisphaerales bacterium | reverse complement strand
GCAGCGAAGCTCGCGAGCGCTCGGACGGAGAGGTTCATCCCGTTGCCCAGCGGCAGCCATGCGACTCCGTTCCAGCGGGCGATTCGAAGAACCTCCGCACCACTCGCACTCGTGAAGTTGCCGCCAGCCACGAGACAGCGCCCCGCCCCATCGTCGTGGGAAGCCAGTGCGAGGACCGATTGGTTGATCGACCCGAGTCCTCAACCGAGCGGACTCCACGCCTTCCCGTCCCAGCGTGCGATGTGATTCGCTTGAGCGCCGCCCGCGTGGGTGAAGCGGCCCCCGACATAGAGCGCCGGCCCTCGCCCATCATCATGAACGACGAGAGCGTTGACCTCGCCGCCACCGATTGATCCGCCCACCGCCGACCAACTCGTTCCATCCCAACGAGCGATGCGGGCCGTCACCCTCATCAAACACAGCGAGCGCGTAGACGGTGCCGTTGAGCCCGAACGCAAGAGGCGCCCAGCCGGCGCCGGTCCACCGTGCCACGCGACTGGCCCACGCGCCTCCCGCGATCGAGAAGTCACCACCTGCAATGAGGGCGGGGCCTGACCCATCGTCGAACGTAGCGAGAGCGTTGACCGTGCCGGTCAAGCCAAAACCGGGATCGCATCCGAAGGTCGGAATCCAGTCAGGCTCACACGGTCCGCCCGGGGCCATCACGATCGGCGGATCCGACATGTCGCGCCCCGCCCGTGCGACGCTGCGATCACCGGACGTCACGTCGGCTGCGAGCGAGGCGACGCTCTCAACGCGCTGAGGGCAATTCGCCGAAGATTCAGCGCCAGCCGGCGCTGCCGCCAGGAGCGTCATCCAAGGCATCACCGAAAGAACTACGAGCTTGAGGAAAGACCACGAAGTCATGAGGGCCCCCTGAACGAGCTCGAAGGAAGGGCATGTGATTCGAACCGAGCAGCGTTGACTACTGACAAGGCCCCCAACCGCCCAACAGCGTTGCGAGGTCGCTCGCGTTGGTCGTTCCGTCGCCGTCGAGATCAGCTCCTGGTCCGCCCCACGCCCCCAAGAGAGCCGCGAGATCGGCGCCACCAACCTCTCCGTCGCTGTTCAGATCTCCAGTGCACATCGGCGTGTTGGGGCACATCTGCCAGAGTCCCAAGAACGGATCGCCAGCTGGCCCTTGGGCGAAGTCGCCACCAGCGACCAGCGAGAGTGGCTCCCCTCGCTCGCCTACGCCCAGAGCGAGCGCCCGAACGGGCGCGGCGCAACCCTCACCCAGCGGAAACCACGACTGCCCATCCCAGCGAGCCGCGCGCGCCGCAGGCTCACCATCGGCCGTCGTGAAGTTGCCGCCCACATAGAGGCTTTGCCCCGCACCAAGACCATCGTCAACGGCCAAGAGGCTGGCGACCCACCCGTTCACACCGGCGCCGAGCGGAGTCCAATCGCTCCCGTTCCACCGCGCAAGCCACGACGTTGGCTCGCCCGGAATGGTGAACCCCCCGCCAACGATCAGCGCTGGTCCGGATCCCGAGCCGTCGTCGAACGACGAGAGCGCCATGACGAAGCCCTGATCGTCGCCGATTGAGATCGATGACCACGCCAGACCATCCCAGACTCCGATCGTGCTCGAGGAGCCACCAACGCACAAGACGTCCACGCCGCTTTGCGTGCGAAGCGACGTCATCCCAAACGTCTCGAACGGCACGCCATCCGCGAGCGCCGACCAGGAGGTGCCGTCCCAGCGTGCGATGTTCTTCGCGGGCACTCCGCCCACAGCGTTGAACCAACCCCCAACATAGAGGGCCGGACCAGCGCCGAGTCCATCGTCGAACACGATGACGGAATCGGCCCAGCCCCAGCCGTCGATCCCTCCCCCAAGATCACTCCAGCCAGTCCCGTCCCAGCGTGCAACGCCGCGGGCAGGGCGCCCGCCCGCCATCGTGAAGAACCCAACCACGACGACCGAGGCTGGTGCCCCATCGTGCGCTGGGATCACCGCCATGCCGAACACCGGTCCGTTGAGCCCGGTACCAAGAGCGGCCCACGACTCACCGTCCCATGCGGCGACACTCGCAGCCGGAGAACCTCCCGCCGCGGTGAAGCCCCCGCCCACGTACAGCAGCCCCTCCGCCTCCGACAGGGCCAGTGCGGAGACACCACCGTTGACGCTCCCCTGCTGACCGCCGAACCAAGGTAGCCAAGCAGGCTGACACGGACCGTTGCCGCTCGCCATCGTTGCACGCGAAGCCAGCTCCCCGGGCGTAGCCGACGCCGTCACGAGAGGGACGATCGCAAGCGACGCGAACCACATGGATGACCAGTGTCTCAAGACAATCTCCTCAAAGAATGACCGGATGACCCGAGCGTGCGTCGCGAACCGCAACGGCGCGACTACTGACAGCTTCCCCAACCGCCCAAGAGCGTCGCGAGATCACTCGCGCCGGTGACACCATCGCCATCGAGATCTGCGGCCGGGGTCGACCACGCTCCGAGAAGCGCGGCAAGGTCCGCGGCGTCAATGGACCCATTCCCGTCAAGATCGCCGGAGCAGAACTCTGGCGGGCAACCCTGCCAGCGTGCAATCGTGCTGTCACCAGCCGGGCTGGTGGTGAAGCTGCCACCGACGATGAGCGCAGGGCCCGCGCCAAGGCCGTCGTCGAACGGGAGCAGGGCGTAGATGCTCCCGGCGATGTTGGGCGAGAGCGGCGTCCACACGGTGCCGTCCCACTTGTAGATGCCGAAGCGCGGAGGCAGTTGACCCGGGTATGCGACGCCGGCAAAGAGCGCCGCGCCGGTTCCGTCGTCGTAGACTGCGAAAGACAAGACATGTCCGGGGATTCCGGAACCGCTCGCCGTCCACGCGGAGCCGTCCCAGCGGGCGACGCCCGGTGTGGCAAGTTCACCTGCGGAGTCGAAAACGCCTCCCACGAAGAGCGCTGGTCCGCTGCCGTCGTCGAAGACGATGAGATCTAGGACTGTTCCGTCGACTCCGGATCCAAGGGCCGACCACGCCTCACCGTTCCACCTTGCGATATTGCGGGCCACCTTACCGCCAGCGGTCGTAAAGGACCCGGCCACGTAGATCGCTGCCTCAACGCCGTCGTCGAACTGCTCGATCGCCAGCACGGCGGGGTCGTCTCCACCACTCACGCCCTCGCCGAGCGACGACCACACGCTGCCGTCCCAGGCAGCAACGAAGTTTGCTGGCGCCCCGCCGCGCTGCGAAAAGTCGCCTCCAGCGACCAACTGCGAACCGGTCGCGCTCTCGAACGCGGCAAGGGCAAAGACGCCTCCATCGGGCTCCGCTGAGCCAAGTCCGCCGCCGAGCGCCGACCATGCTCTCCCATCCCAGCGAGCCACATTGTTGGCCCGCACGGCGCCCGCGGTGAGGAACAAGCCACCAGCGTAGAGATCGGGACCACTGCCGTCGTCGAAGTGGGTGAGAGCGAGGACAAACGCGAATCCCACCGGCG
>JBILLU010000274.1:0-3814 GCA_044375915.1 Phycisphaerales bacterium | reverse complement strand
TTCCAGATCGGGGCCATGTGGAGGCGGATGTCGAAGAAGTTCTCGCCGTCTTCCTTGTGCTGCTTCTGGCTCGAGAACGAGCCGACCATCAGGTCCACGAGCTCCTGCAGGTTTGAGCGGGTCTCCATGGGCATCTCTTCGCGGGGTGAGAGAGTGTCCTTGGGCGCGTTCGCGTCCTCCGACGGCGGCACGGCGGCGGGGGAGCTGCTCGGTGCGTCTTTGGTTGGGTGCGACCGGGGGTCGCCGGGCGGGACGCCCGTCTGGGCGCCCGCCGACGCCGCGGGCAGGGCCAGAAAGACCACGAACGACGCCAGAAGAGCGGCTGGAAACGCGAGGGGTGTGGTCGGTTTCATGCCCCCAGCATACGGCAGGGCTGAGTTCCCCCCTCGGGAACGCTCCTGAGGCCACCTTGTCCCCGGAAACCCCGCTCGCGGCGGCGTTCTACCCTTGTCCCTCACGATCACCCTTTCAAGGAAATTTCGCCCATGCGCAAGCCGCTCTCGTTGATGCTCGTCGCCGGTCTCTCGCTCGCCTCGTTCGCGTTCGCGGCCGATCCCGCCCAGCAGGCCCAGAAGGCCGGCCAGGATCAGCCCGGCTCGAAGGCCGAGGGCGATGCGCTTCCGCCCCGCCCGAATCCCAACGCCGTCCCGGTCCCCACCGGCGAGGTCGTGAACAAGCAGGAACTTGAGGGCGGCCTCATCATCGAGGACATCAAGATTGGTGACGGCTACGAGGTCAAGGCCGGCGGCGCGGTCGTCGCTCACTACCACGGCACGCTCAAGGAAGGTGGCAAGATCTTCGACTCCTCCTTCGACCGCGGCGAGCCCGTCTCGTTCCCCCTGAACGGCGTCATCGAGGGCTGGCAGAAGGGCGTCCCCGGCATGAAGATCGGCGGCATCCGCAAGCTGACGATCCCGGCCAAGATGGGCTATGGCGAGCGCGGCGCTGGCGCGACCATTCCGCCGAACTCCGACCTTGTGTTCACCATTCAGCTCGTCGATGCCCTGCAGATCATCGATGAGAAGGAAGGCAGCGGCGAGGCCGCCGAGGGCCAGTGCGTTGCCGTCACCGCCCACGTCATCAAGGACGCCGAGGGCAAGGAAGTCGAGAAGCACGACGCTGCGAACCCGTACATCTGGATCCCGGGCGAGCTGCAGGCCATGCAGTTCGGCTTCGAGGGCATGAAGGTCGGCGGCAAGCGGAAGCTGATCGTCCCCAAGCAGATGAACCAGGCCAACCCGCAGGCCGGCCGCACGCTGGCGGGCAACGTGCCGATCACGGTCGAGATGGAGCTGATCGCCCTGCGCAACCTCGGCCCGAAGAAGGCGAAGTAAGAAGCGAGGCTGGGCTTCAACGCAGCTTGTACAGGACCGGCATCGTGCCGGTCCTTTTTCTTTGCGCGTTGCCGGGGCGGGCGGTGCTACTTCCGCAGCTTCTTGAACTCCTCGATCGCACGTGCGGTCTTCTTCTTGACGTGCGGCTCGGTCTGCTTGGCCGCGATGGTCTCCAGCATCGTGAGCGCGGCGGAGTAGTCGATCGCCCGCGACCAGGCGGCTGAAAGCTCGATGAGATCCTGATCGAGTTGCTCGGGGCGGACGTGGTCGCGCAGGGTGTTGAGCGTGTCCTTGTCGGGCGGCGCGGTGCGGCTCTGGAGTGCGGCGCTCGCGGAGAGCCAGAGCAGATCGCGGAGCATGCTCGCGTCGGTGGAGCGTTCGTCGGTCTTGAGGTCGGCGAGACGGAAGCAGGCGATCGCGTCCTGTGAGCGCCCGGTTCGGAAGAGCGGGGCGACGGCGACGCGGGCGGCGGCGGGGGTGAGGGCGCTCTTGCGGTCCTTGAGCAACGCCGCGGCGAGTTTGGCGGCGGATTCGGAGTTGCCGTCGAGCACGAGGCTGCGCAGGGCGCCGGCGAAATCACCGCCCTTGACCGCGGCGGAGGCTTCGGTGGCGATGGGCGACAGGTTCGCCAGTTTCGGCGCGTCCTTGCTGCGCGTGCCGAGTGCGCCCGGAGCGATGGTCGCGAGCGGATCGCCGACGACGGTCAGTTTCCAGGTTGGGCCGACATCGCTGCGGCATGCGCCGGCGAAACTGGCACCGAGAGCGAGCAATGCCGCGACGCGCGGGCAGGGCGTGAAGCCCTGCAGCATGGGTTCGTTGGTGCTGCCGTAGTAGAGGTAGGCCCCGCGCTCGAGCCAGCGGCCGCCGAGGGTGTCGCGCGACATCGGCGTCTGCATCGACCATGAGTGCACGAAGTGCACGGCGGCGGGACGGAGCAGCCAGGGCAGGTCGCCGCAGGACGCGAGCCCGCCCTCGAGCTCGAAGAAGTCGGCGTTGCCCTTGGTGTTCACGAAGATCACGGCGGCGTCCAGCGGCTTGCGGGCCTCGGTGCGCCACAGGGCGGGCGAGGTGCCGGGTGTTTCGAAGATCGTGGTCTTCAGTTGGACTTGCTCGAACGCGGCTTTGCTCTGGGTGAGGCTGAACAGGCTCCACGGGGCGCTCTTGGGGTAGCTGTCGAAGAGCCATGCGCTGTCGGCCTCAAGGAACAAGCCGCACATCGCGCGGTACGCGGCTTCCTGCGGGTTGCCGAAGACTTGCCCGGCCCACGCCCAGCGGTTGGGCGCGTCGGGGCGGAGGCGCCCGAGGCGGTCCATCGTGGCGCGGGCCTCTTTGGGCGTGATCTCAAAGACATTGGGCAGTGAGGAGCAGACGGTGATCGCGTCGATCGTGTCGCCCAGATCGCTCCACGCCAGGCCGGCGCGGGAGACGATGTCTTGCAGGTGCTTGTCGAGTGCGGCGGCGCCCTCGGCGGTCCACCACTTGTGCAGGTCGCGCGGGGCGAGGTCGTCGCCGACCCATGTGAGCAGCTGTCCGCGGCCCGCGGCGAGCGCGAGGGCGGCGGTCCAGGCCGGGTCGTTCTCGTTCGCGACCACCACGCCCGGGGGGGTGTGTGCGGCCTGTCGCCACGCGGCCTTGAGCGCTTCGGGGTCGGCCCCCGCCGCGGACCATGACGCCGCGAGCGCGTCGTGGATGAGATCGCGATTCGCGTTCCAGGTGTTCGATGCCGAGGCGCTCGCGAAACGCACGACCGTGTCCGGCGCGAATGCGCGGACGAAGCGGGCGATGTTCTCCTGCGACTGGATCGAGTTGTCGTCGATCAGCACGGGGAAGCGATTGGTGGGCGTCCACTGCTTGATCGCCTCGCAGTAACTCGCGGCGTCGCGGACGATGACGACGGTTGACAGCACTGTGGACTTTGTCTGGAGTTCGCGCACCCGCTGCCCGAGCGCGACGGCGGCCTTTGCCGCGGGCGGCGGTTCGACGGGCTTGTTGACGGGAACATCGCCGGGCGGGACTTGAGCCAGAGAGAGCGGCGCGACCAGTAGCACGGCGAGCATCGGGTGTTTCACGGGTGATGGTATGAAGAAGGCATCAAGGTCACTGGGGATCGGGGCAACCAGCCGCAATCGAGGTGGTATGCTGTTGCTCTCGTGGCACCGAGGAGCATTGCGATGGCGAAGAAGTCCAAGAAGTCGAGCAAGCCCGCCCCCAAGTCAGCTCAGAAGTCTGCTCAGAAGTCAGGCAAGAAACCCGCCAAGAAGGCGACGAAGAAGAGTGCGCCCAAGCGCGATCCGCTCGCGCCGGTGCCGGTGAAGACCGGCGCGGGGCCGTCGCCGATGGAGCTCGGCGCGAAACTCGTCGCCGACTTCAACAGCGGCAAGATGGGCCTGACCGACGCGTGGTCGAAGGACATCGTGTCGATCGAGGGGCTGGGCACGTCGATGGCGTGGCACGGCCGCAAGGGCGTGGACGCGAAGAAC
>JBILLU010000299.1:0-3145 GCA_044375915.1 Phycisphaerales bacterium | reverse complement strand
ACCGCACGCCAACCGACCGCATGGTGTATGGATCTCATCGCCTCAACGGACGCACCACCCGCGCGGGCTGAAGCCCGCGGCTCGGAGGGGGCCGAACGCGACCTCGTCAGTTCGCCAAACTCGGATACGCGTGCCCCCAGCCGATGAAGCACCGGTTGTCGGCATTGGAGCCGTAGCGGTCGGGCTTCCAGTTATACGTCTCCCGCGGCACGTTGCGGACACTCAGGTCGCCGAACAGGAAGTTGTTCGCCCCGTCGCGGCCGGTCTCGATCGGCGGCTTGGCCTTGGAGGGGTTGTGCCGCGGGCGTTCGTCGTAGCAGTCGGTGGCCCAGGTCATGGCGTCAAGGTGGCGGATCTCGATGATCCGGCGGCCGGCGACGCCGCTGGAACCGCGCATGGCGTTTCCGTACTGATCCTTGCGTCCGATGCCGCTGTCGTTGAACCAGTAGAAACTCATGTACTGCAGTTCGGGCGTGCGATCGGTGGGGGTCGGCACCGGCCAGGTGAAGAAGCGGCGGGCCTTCTGCAGGCCAAGCGACACGGAGAGCTCGCGGATGTCGGAATTGGTGCCCCGAGCGCTCGGGCAGACGAAGGAACTGTTCCCGGAGTAGTTCAGGAACGGCTGCAGCGGCGGGATGACGTTGAACTGGTAGAAGTTGCCGGAGTTGGAGGGCCAGACGTTGTCCGGCGACTTCTGCAGGTCATACCAGCGCGGCACCTTCTGGTTGTCGAGGTATCCCTGGGTCGCGATGCCGATCTGCCGCAGGTTGCTCTGGCAGATGACGCTGCGGGCGGTCTGGCGGGCGCCGGCAAGCGAGGGCAGTGCAAGCCCGATGAGCAACGCGATGATCGCGATGACGATGAGCAGTTCAATCAGCGTAAAGGCCGACCGCTCGCCAACCCGGGCTTGCTTCTGGGAGGTTCGCATCAAGGTCGCTTCGAAAGAACGAACGGTCACTTCTTCGGAGTCGCTGGCGCCGAGCCGAAGGGCGAGTTTTCCTTGGCCCAGTCGCGTTCGGCATTGATGCGATCGACGGTTTCTTCCCATTCACGCGTGGCGACCAGCACGCCGGTCGGCTTTCCGGTCTTGGGGTTGGGAATCCCGGTGTCTTTCGTCAGGTTGCCGGTCACCATGCGGAGCTGCTTCTCGAACTCGCCGCGAGAGAGCTTGATCTCGTCGCCCGTATCCATGAACCGGACGGTGACTTCCTGGGAGAGCGTGCCAAGGTCGTACGTGGACGACGCGAAGAGGGAACGAAAGAACATCGCGCCGGCGATCAGGATGGCGATACCCGCGACGGACCAGCCGACGGCGGGTTTGCTGAGCAGTTCTCGGATCTGATTCATTTGGACCTCCGAATCACTTGCGAGTCGAGATGCTCAGGGCGTGGCCCCAGTTGAAGAAGGGAGCCGGAATGCCGAGCGGATCGAGCGAGCCGCCGCCGCCGTACTGAGCGACATCGATCGACTTGATCGAGAGGTCGCCGAACAGGAAGTTGTTCTTGCCGGAGTACACAACGCGACCCTTGCCGGTGCGAGGATCGGCGGTGGTCTTGGAATCCTTGGAGGCGTGCCTCGGATAGGCGTCGTTCGCGTCGGTCAGCCACACGACAAACTGCGGGAACTGCACCTCGTTCCACGGGCGGCCGCAGACGCCGTCCTTGTTGCGGGCTCCCTGATCGTTCTGGAACGTGGGCTTGGAATCGTTGAAGAAGAACTCCGTGTACCACTCGGTGGACTCGCGCCGTGGCGAGAGCGCGGTCATGAGATTCGTCTTGTATTCCGGCCCCATCGAGTAGATGCGGAAGCCGCTGTTAAGCTCGGCGATGCTCGCCGCGTCACGCACCGACGCAAGGCCGCGAGCAGCGGGGCAGTTGAACGCGGCGTTCTTGCTGTTGTTCAGATATTCCTGTAGCAGAAGCACCGAGTTCACGTGGTAGCGAATCACCGCGGAGTTGTAAAAAGTCTGCGGCGTTCGCGAAGCGCGCTTGTCCGTTCCCAGCTTGTCCGGGTCGGTCCAAAGGTCCATGAACACCGGCACCTTCTGGGCGTCCAGGTACATCTGCGTGGCGATGCCGAGCTGACGCTGGTTGCTCTGGCAGATCACCGACCACGCCGTGCGCCGCGCCGTGCCCAAGCTCGGCAGCAGAATCCCGATCAACAGCGCGATGATCGCGATCACCACCAGGAGTTCGATCAACGTGAAGCCATGGCGTAGCCGTGATCCGTTCTCTCTCCCCTGCGCTCCTTGATTCCTCGTCTGCATGGCCGACGCTCCTTCCTTGCGTCCCGCGGCCTGCGGCCGCGGGGGAGATGGTGGGGACCCCACGAGCCTACTTCCGCTTGGCCGTCGCCGTCGGGCGAGACTTGCGTCCGCTCGTCGACTTGGGTTCTCCGGCTGTGACCAACCCGTTCAGCTCGCGTGACCCGCGAGCCGTCGTGTTCTTCGTGCCGGCCTTGGTGCTTGTCCGGCGACCGGCTTTTGTGGCGTTCAGGGCCTCGGGCGGGTTCGCGATCCAGTGCACCTCGATCGCGACCGTTTCCAGGCCCTTCACATCGCGGGCCCGCACGAGGCCGCCGGGCAGCTCGACGCTCACGCCGTCGCGCACCGTCCGCACCACGGCACGCCCGCCGGCGATAAACCCGCGGCTGTCAAACCGCACCGTGATCTTCTTGCCACGCCACGTCCGCGTCGCCTCGACCTGTCCCAGTTCCGTCGGCGGCACGGGATCAATCAGCAAGCACGCCTCGCCCGCAGGGTCGAAGACCGGGCGGATACCCAGCACCCACTCCAGGCTGACGCGGTTCAGCCACGCGGCCGAGCCGGTGTACCACGTCCAGCCAGCGCGGCCGGGCTTGTCCGAGAGCGGGCCATCGACGTTGCCGGGGGTGACGTAGGGCTCGGCGAAGTAGGAGTCCGCGTCCTGGCCGCGGGTCGCGGGGGCGATGCTTTTCCAGATGCGGGCGACGGATTCGTGATCGCGGCGCTTGGCGGCGGCCGCGAGGGCCCACGTCGCGGCGTGCATGTAGACGCCGCCGTTCTCACGCGAGCCGGGGCTGTAGCGGGTGATGTACCCGATGGTCGGATCGGGGATGGTGTACGCCGGCGCGAGCAAGAGCGGGCCGTAGGGGCTGAGCAGGTGCT
>JBILLU010000343.1:0-3838 GCA_044375915.1 Phycisphaerales bacterium | reverse complement strand
CTGGGGAGACAGAAAACAGGAGCTCGTCGTGATCGGACGCTCGAGCGCGATGGACCGTGCCGCGCTCGAGGCCCGCTTCGCAGGGGCGCTCCTCGACGACGCGGAGATGAAGAGCGAAGCGTCGTGGGCCGAGCTTCCCGACCCTCTGCCTCGGTTCAGCGAGGACGAAGACGAGGACGAGGCCAGCGCCTCCCCGACGGAGGCGCACGCGTGAACGCGACCGCAGCGCGTTCTCACCGTCTTCCCATGATCGAGCACACGAGTCGCGCAGCTCGTCCACCACGAAGCTCGGCATCGGCTCGCCCTCCTCAGCGCGGCGAGCGAGGAAGGTCTCGAGGTGCTCGCGCACCACGCGATGCAGCGTCGTCGTCTGCGGGTCGTGCGGAGAGATGACGCACCGGGAGGCACGAGCGCGGGCGAGCCGTCGGGCATCGTCGCGAGACCGGGCGCGCTCACGCGGACCTCGGGCATGGGCGCGAGGCGGGCGTGTCGCCTGCGCACGTGCGCACCGAAGAAGAGCATCGCGAGCCCGAACGCCGCGGCCGCGGCGAGGGCCCAGCTGGCCTCCGCAGGCGCGTGACGCGCAACCTCCTCGGTCGGGACGAACGCGAGGGTCGCGCGGTCGAAGGTACAGCCACCGAACACCTCGCCGTGGGGGCCCCTGGACCAGTGCACGACGTACGCGTCCGGGTGCCGGACGACCTCGACGGTTCGCCCGCTCCACGGAACTGGAAAGGTGCAGCCCGCGCCCGCTGACTCACGCAGAACGTGCGCCTCCGGCATCGACCCACCGGGCGCGACGAGGGCGAGCCGCGCCGTCACGGGGCACTCTCCGGGGTCGCAGTCCGGGCCGCGGTCCGAGCGGACGTCGCCCACCGCCACGACCTCGACCTCGGCGAAGCGCTCGCGCACGACGGTCGCGAGCGCGGGGACCTCGACCCAGCCGACCACCGCTCCCGTGATCGCACGCGGCCGCGCCCCGGAGAACGCGACCGAGGCAGCGCAGACAGCCGCGCCGAGGGCCAGGCCCAGCGCGAGCATGCGAACCAGCGGGCCGGAGAGCGCGGCACGCGGTGCGAACGAGGAACGCTCGACCAGCCACCCTGCGGCCGCTGCGAACGCGAGGCCGCTGCCGAGCCAGACCGCGAGGCCGCTGCCCAGCCAAACCAGGGAGAGCGAGACGCCCGCGCCCCAGCCGCCGTTGTGGTCGAGCGCAGGCACCAGGAGAGGCATCAGAGCCACCCAGACGAGCACGCCGACGAGGCCCGCCGGCACGGCCGCCCGCCCTCGGAAGCGTGGCCGAGACACGACGCCGAGCAGCAAGAGGATCGTAGCGAGCTGCCAGCCGAGGACCGCCGCGGACTCGCTGCGAGCGCCGTGGTCGAGCGCGAGCAGCGGAAGGAACGAGAGGGGGAACGCGAGCGCCGCCGCGGCCGGGGCGAAGAAGCTGGACAGCGGGAAGGACGCGGCCTTGAACATGCCGAGCCTCAGAGTGACACAGCACGAGGGACCTTGGGTGGAGCCCTCTGCGCGGGACGGTCGCCCGGCACACCTCGGGCACAACCGTCGACCGAGGCTTGGACCGGACGATCCGCTCGTGGGCTCGGCACGTACGTCCCCGCGGGCCGCACATCGCGGACTTCGCTAACACGAGGAGAAGTCATGGATCGCAAGTTGTCGCTCTGGCTGACGGTCGGGCTTTCGGCGCTCGCTGGCTGCGCGTCGCAGCCGCCCGGCGGGGTGTCCTCCGATCTGGAGCTCCTCGAACGCGCCGAGTCCGGTGTGACGGACTCGTCGCAGGAGCCCCCGGCCGTCGACGGCGACGAGGACATGTGCTCGGACGAAGCGAAGGCGGCGCGCTTGGAGCACGAAGCCTGCATCGCCGCCGCGCTCCTGCGCGAGGGGTGCCTCCCGAACAACCTGCGGAACGAGCCGTGCCGCGGACTCTACGCGGAGTGGCTCGAGCTCAAGAACGAGAATGCCATCTGCGGCTCGGAGGCTGCTGGCCAGACCTTGTGCGACTACTACCGCACGAAGTACTGGAAGTACTGGTTGATCAACCTCTACTGCACGACGAACGCCTATTCGGAGGACGACGTGCCCCCGGAGATGCGGCCCATGACCCTGGCCGATTACTGCCGCTACGGGGCCACGAGCATGAACTACTTCGCAGAGAGGATGCGGAGCTGCGTCCCGGTCGGTGGCCTCGAGGTGGAGGCGGCCCCGTGACACAGCGCGTGGCGCGTGAGAACGGTTACGGACTCTGAAGGGAATCGCCTGGGGCACCCGTCGAGACGATCGTCGTTCCTCGGAGGGTGCCCCACGGTCGCGCTCCGCGCGTTCAGTCGCCGGTCACGGCGCCGAGACGCGCGACCGGCGCCGGAGCGACTACGTACGCGACCTCGGGCAAGTGGTCGGATCTCCCGCGCGCGAGCATGTCGGCGAGCGTGCAGCGCTGGTGTCGATCGGCTCTGCATGCAGCGAGAAACCTTCGTGGAGCGCTCGTGGACGCGGTGTGAACGCCCGCGTCCGCAAGGAGGCTCACATCAAGGACCGCCGGGACGGCTCGAACGGGCTCCTCACTCCGCTCCCGACCCACGAGGAGACTTCAAGATCGGTGCGACGTCGAGCGCGCCTTCGAAGGTGCGGCGGTAGTGCTCGCTCTGGATCCGGCCCGCGCGCTCGAGCACCCAGCCGCGCGCCTCCTCCCGCGCCTGCCGGGCCTCGTCCACGAGCCCGTTGGCCTCGAGCGCGTCGATGCGCACGCGGAGGGTGGACGCGGGCTCTCTGCAACGTGAAGGATCTGTGTCGAGGTCTTCGACGACGTTTCTGGCGTGAGCCAGGGCGAGGGCAGCATCTCCGGCCCCCCGGCGAGAGAAGCGCGTCGGCGAGCAACGTCCTCGCCGTCAGCGCGACGGGGTGCGCCGCAGGAAGCAGCGTGAGCGCCCGCTCGGCCTCGGATACGGCCTCCTGGACGTGGCCGCCAGCGAGGAGGACACGCGCCGTGGAGTCGCGTGATGACGCCTCCAGCATCGCATGTCGTCCTTTGGCGGAGGTCGCGACCGCCTTGCGCCCGGCGAGGAGCGCCTCGTCGAGACGCCCGAGACCCAGCCTCGCGACGCAGAGGTTGTTGAGCGTTACCGCAACGGCGTACGTCAGCCCCAGCCGCTCGCATTCCGAGAGTGACGCCTCGAGCGTCTGTGCCGCCTCGTCGTAGGCCCCGAGCCTCAAGAGCTCGCTGCTGAGATTGATCTGCTCGGCCATGGCGCCGCGGGTGTTTCCGGCGCTTCGGAGCTGTCGGCTCGCCTCGCGGTAGAGGTGGACCGCAGTCTCCGTCTCCTGTGCATGTTCGGCGTGCACCGCACGCCAACGCAACCATTCGTCGAACACGCGCACCCCTCTCGACTCGGGCGGCGAGTCGCTGGACTCGAGGAAAGAGACCAGCGCCTCGGCACGCGCATGGGCACCGGCGCGGAGCGCGTAGGTCGCAATTCGTATGGCATCGCCCACAGCTGCGTCGTTGTCGCGATGACGCTCGCAGAGCTCGCACGCGCGAGCGAGCGTCTCCTCGAGCTTCGGCGTATCCCCGGCGCGGTGCGCGCCGAGCGCACGCCAGCGGAGGGTTGCGGCCTCCTGGTCGACGGTCTTTGCGACCGCAGCGAGCCGCCCGGCCGTCTCGCAGAGCGCGGGGTTGTCGGCGAGCCAGGAGTGCGCCTCGGCGCGCGCGAGGAGAGCGTCGGCGAGGTCTGCGCCTCGCGCGCCGCAGCGCTCGGCGGCCTCGGCGCGCGCGATGGCGCCGGTGAAGTCGTTGGCCTCGAGCGCCTGCGTCGCGGCCTTG
>JBILLU010000273.1:0-3859 GCA_044375915.1 Phycisphaerales bacterium | reverse complement strand
TTCGAGTTTGTGCACGCCGCATCGACTGGATTTTGCGGGGCTTAGTGAAACCTAAAAATACTTCTCCACGCCACGGCCGTCGCTGCGAACATCCTGTGGACAACTCTTGTCGCTTGCACGCAAGCCGTAATCCAGAAAACACTTAGGCCGGTTGATCCGCAGATGTCCGATTGTGGGTAGACCGGCTCCGTGCCGCCCCAACCGAGCGCACAAAGGCGTGTCCGCACCCGACTTCCGCCCTCCGCTCAGGTGCCTGTCGGCGCCACGTCCGCCACCCGCCCAACAAACGCCTTGCGCCGCCCCGCGCCCTGGAAGCCGTGGTCCTGGTACAGCCGCCGCGCCGGGTCATTGCGGCAATCCACCGCGCACGTCACCGCGTCCAGCCGCGCCTCCGCGGCATTGCGGATGCCCAGATCCAGCAGTCGCCGCCCGAGCCCCTTCCCACGCACCTCCGGCGAAAGCCCGATGTAGACCAGTTCCACCACCCGCTGCTCCGGCACGCGTGACAAGAGCATGCACCCCCGCGCCACCTCGCCAGCACCTTCGCGGTGCATCACGACAAACCAGATCGAAGGGTCAAAAACCCCCGTCGCGTAGTGGCTGGCGAGGATGTCCGGCGTCTCACGCAGGCCGCAGAGTTCGGGGCAGTCCAGCGTGTCCTGATACGACTCCTCGAGCACCTTCAGCAGCATGGCGTCGCGCTGCGATTCGGGGAAGGACGTCAGTGGGGCCACCCGAACCCCCTCGGGCCACGGCGTCTCTGTTCGGGACCCGCGCAGGTCGGCCGGTGCGATCGCCCGACGCTGGTACTCCAGATCGCCGACGTACACAAACCCCGCACCGCGGAACGCCGATTCGGCCCATGCGTCCGCGAGATCCGGCAGCGCTTGTAGGATTTTCACCTTTGGCGTGCGCGTCTCCACGAAGTGGGCGGCCACTTGCCGCAGCAGTGCGATGCGTTCCGCCCGAGCGGATTCCGGACCGCCCGGCTCTCCGCCCGGCATCGGTTCGGAAATGAAGATCATCGCGGTAGCGCCCGACCCCGGCACGGCGAGGCAGGCCTGTCGGATCGCGAGCGGCTCCACGCCGGGCCGCTGCACTGTCGCCCAGATCGCGGACAGATCGATCCCGTGCTCGGGCGCTGAGGCGATCAGTCGTTTGGCCGCCGTCCGCCGGTCCCGCAGCCCCTGGCTGACCAGACGTTCGGCGGCGTGAACCAACGCGTCCTCGCCGACGCGCACGACCGCAAACCCTGCCGGCGGCGAAGGCGGAAACGGGCCGGGAGGTTGGTCCACAGAACGGGTCATGAAGCACCGCCGAAGCCGTACACCCCGCCGAGCCCGTCGCCCGACGAGAAACCGCCCGATTGGCCCTTTCGCCATGTCGAGACTTGTCGTAGACTAGCCTCCCCCTCGAAACCGTGGGGCCGCGGCTTCCGCGGCGTGGGCCTCAACCGCTCCGCCACTGGCCGCGTATCGAGTCGCATCTGCCCTGACCTCACCCCTTAGTCCTCACCCCTTCCCACTCATGCAGACCCGCCTCACCACCTTCGCCGTCGCCCTGCTCGGTCTGATCGCCTCGGTCGTCTTGACCGGCATGGCCCCCGAGCCCAACCCGGTCCCCCAGCGTTGGCAGTTCGACGTCCGCGTCGGCGACCTGCGGTTCGCCAAGTTCGAAACCCCCGACGGCCAGCTCAGGGGCTACTTCTTCCTGACCTACCGCGTTGTCAACAACACCAAGGAAGACCTCCTGCTCGCGCCGCTCTTTGAGCTCGCCACCGAGAACGGCGATGTCGTCCGTTCCGGCCGCGACGTGCCCCAGGCCGTCACCCGCAAGGTGATGGAAGAGGTCGACAACCCGCTCGCCCAGGACCAGATCTCGATCCTCGGCACGCTGCTGCAGGGTGAAGAAAACGGCCGCGAGGGCGTGGTGATTTTCTCGGCCCCCGACATGAGCGCCCGCGAGCTGACCGTGTTCGCGACCGGCTTCTCCGGCGAGACCGCGGCGTACGAGTCCCAGGACCCCAAGACCGGCAAGGCCAAGAAGGAATTGCTCCGCAAGACGCTGAGCCTGACCTATCGGCTGCCCGGCGACGTCATGACCCGCGTGAACGAGGCCATGCCGCTGTTTGAGCAGCGTTGGGTGATGCGATAAGGCACTTTTCCCGCCGATCTTCAGGCCATCATGCACGCTTGCCCGCATTCGGGCTCCCGCCTAGTATTTCGACCCTGCCGGAGGCACCTTGCCCCCGGGTGGGACACGACAGGAACTCTCGTCATGGCACATAAAAAGGGACAGGGCTCGACCAAGAACGGGCGCGACTCCAATCCGCAGTACCGCGGCGTCAAGCTCTTCGGCGGCGAGGCCGCCAAGCCCGGCGCGATCATCGTCCGCCAGGTCGGCACGCCGTTCAAGGCCGGCTTCAACGTCCGCATGGGCAAGGACAACACCCTCTTCTCCGTCGCCGAAGGCACGGTGGTCTTCGCTGGCCGCAAGGTCCACGTGAACCCCTCCGACCCCAAGGCCCCCAAGCCCGTCTGGCTGACCGCGACCGCGAACTAAGTTCGTGAACACGTCCATTCTCGCAAGCCCCGCGAACGCGGGGCTTGTTTGTTTTCGGTGCAAGCCGCTCCACCACCGCGGGGGCGGGGCCTTCCAGGCCCCGGCACCAAACGCAAGCGGCCAGAAAGCACCAGAGGGACCGGCCTCCGGCCGGTCGGCTGAAGCCACCGACCGCAACCTGTTCCGAACCAACGCATCGTCCAGTTTCATTCCACTTGGAACGCCGCGCCACCGCATGACACGCCCAGCCGCGGTACCTTTCGTTCGCATGAACACCGCCACCATCGTGTGCCCCCTCGTCGCGTCGGTCGTTTCGCTTTCCCTCGCCGCCACCCCCGACCAGCGCGCCCTCGATCTCCTCCAGCGCATGACGCTCGAAGAGAAAGTCGGCCAGCTCGTCCAGTTCTCCGACGGCATGGCCACCGGGCCCGATCGCGTGAAGGTTGATCAGGCCGCGCTCTTGCCCAAAGGTGGCATCGGCTCGCTGCTGAACGCCGTCGGGGCCCACAAGACCAACGCGCTTCAGAAGATCGCCGTCGAGCAATCACGGCTTGGCGTCCCGCTGCTTTTCGGGCTCGACGTGATCCACGGCTATCGCACCACGTTCCCCGTGCCGCTGGGCCTCTCCGCCGCGTGGGACCCGAGCCTCATCGAACGCACCGCACGAGTCGCCGCCGCCGAGGCCGCGGCGGGCGGCATCCGCTGGACGTTTGCCCCGATGGTCGACATCGCCCGCGACCCGCGCTGGGGCCGGATCATGGAAGGCAGCGGCGAAGATCCGTACCTTGGCAGCGCACTCGCTGTGGCCGCCGTCCGCGGCTACCAGGGCGGCATCGGCACCGCGAATCTCGCCCAGCCGACCTCCATCCTCGCCTGCGCCAAGCACTTCGTCGCCTACGGCGGAGCCGAAGGTGGCCGCGATTACAACACCGTCGATATCTCCGAACGCGTGCTCCGCGATGTCTACTTGCCCCCGTTCAAGGCCGCCACGGACGCCGGCGTTGTGACGTTCATGAGCGCGTTCAACGCCCTCAACGGCGTGCCCACGTCCGCCCATCGTCAAACGCTCACTGGCATCCTCCGCGACGAGTGGAAGTTCGACGGGTTCGTCGTCAGCGACTGGACCAGCATCACCGAGCTGATCCCCCACGGCATCGCACTCGACGATCGCACCGCCGCGTTCAAGGGCTTTGCCTCCGGCGTCGACATGGACATGCAGGCGAATCTCTACGCCGCCGAACTGCCGGGCTTGGTTCGCGCCGGCAAGGTGAGTGAGCAGGCAGTCGACGCCTCGGTC
>JBILLU010000070.1:0-15633 GCA_044375915.1 Phycisphaerales bacterium | reverse complement strand
GCTGGCTCTCGCTTTTACTCGCGCTCGCCGTCTTCTCGCTTGCGTCCAGCGCGTGCTACATCGTGAACGACCTGCTCGACGCGCCCGCCGACCGCAAACACCCCCGCAAGATGCACCGGCCCATCGCCTCGGGCCGGGTCTCGCCGGTTCTCGCCATCGCGCTCGCTGGCGTGCTGCTCGCACTGTGCGGCGTGTGCGTCTTCTTCATGCCCGCCAAGCAGGGCCTCTGGACGCTCGCCGGCGTCGGCGTCTATGTCGCCAACGTCACCGCCTATTCCGCGCTGCTCAAGCACATCGTCATCGCCGACGTCGTGAGCCTCTCGCTCGGTTTCGTCCTGCGCGTGCTGGTGGGCTGCGCCGCCGTGGGGGTCTCGCCGACAACGTGGCTCTTGAATACAACGTTCTTCCTCGCGATGTTCCTCGCCTTCGGCAAGCGTCTGGGCGAGCGTCGCCTGCTTGGCGGCGAGGCCGCCGCACTCGCGCGCGGCGTGCAGGCGGGCTACACCGATGAACTGCTCAGACTCGCCGTCGTCGTGACGGCGGTCGTTTCGCTCGTCACCTATGCGGGCTATGTGCAGAATCAGCAGGACAAGTATCACCTCGGCTTCAACCTGCTCTGGCTCACGATCCTTCCGGCCACATACGGATTGCTCCGCGCCATCGTGCTGCTCGAGCGCGGCGCCTATGACGATCCGACAATCCTCGCGAGCCGCGACCGCCCCTTCCAGCTTGCAGGATTCCTGTTCGCAGCCATGACATTGGCACTCATGTGGGCACGCCACAGCGGCTGGATGCAGATTCCGCCGGCCTGAAGGGCGCATGAAAACGACACGCAGAGGCGGTCGCCCCATTCATTTTGGGAACCCGTATCTGGAACCTGCGAAACTTCTGATGTCTCGGGCGTTTTCCCAAGTCGCCCGGCCTGCTCAGGAATGGCTCGACTTCGCGCTCTTCAGATGCTTCCCGGACACTCGAATCCTGTTCTATCAGACCTACGAAGCCAGCCATGTCGATGCGTGTGATTCGTTCGACAAGTGAACAAAGGGGCTGCTCAGGCGATCGTGTCTGACACCCCCGCCCTCTCACCGATCGCCCCGAAGCCTTCTTCCCTTGGCTTTGGGCGATCACCGAGAGGGCTTCAGGAAGTCCCGGGAATTCCCTCCCATTCCCGTTGACGCCGTGCTGTGGATCGCGCTTTTCGCGCGCTCCGCGGGGTTGTGCTGTGCGCGTTTCCGCCGGTGGTGCGAGAACGTTTGCAGCGAGTCGTGGAGGGTTCGTGCATGGCAAGTTTCAGTCGATCCCGCGGCAACGGCGCCGCGTTCTGTCGCGATCTCAAGGTGCTCGCGCCTGATCTACCGCCCTGGTACGAGCACGCTCAAGCCCACCGCGACAGGCATGGAGGCACTTTCGTACCGAGGGAGTTGGGTGCGTCGGGGACGGATCGAAGGGTTTTGTGACAACCGGCCGCTGGGTGTGTTCGGGGGATGGGACGGGGGACTTGTGAAGCGGCCGGCTCGTGGTAGAGGAGAGGTGGGTTTGAGTTGGGGGAGAGGGAGTGAGAGGAGGGGTGGGGAGGGGAGGCCCGTCGCGCGTGACAACCGACGGGCCGTTTGAGGATGAGGTTGCGTCAGAGGCCCGAGCCATAGGTTCGGTGAGAGACACAATGCGGCGAGCGCGAGAGCGCTTGCCGCGGATTCGAGGGGCCCGGCGCGTGTGTTCCGCCGCGCCGGCCGACTCGACTTCGGTGCCGCGTACCGCGCGTCCGAAGCCCACATGCCCGCGCCCGGGCCTGAAGGTCTACCCGCACGACTTCAGGCCCGACATGCCGCCCGCTCGAAGCCGAAAGGCTCGCGGGCGGTTTTCATTGGTGGCCGTCGCATCGGGACGCGGACCCGGCGGGTACCATCGCCCATGACCTACGGCGGGCACTTGGGCAAAAAGGCGAAGGGCGCAATCAACCGCTTCTACGAGCACGCGGACACGCGGCACCTGACCACGCTGCAGGAAGCCGCGAGCGAGCTCTACCTGGCCGAGAGCCAGAAGGCCAAGGACAAACTGTGGGCCAAGGTCGATCTGGCGCTGGGCCACCTTTCGCAGGGCGACCTGCGGGTCGATTCCAAGAAGGCGCTGGCGGTGGTCGAGAGCAAGAGCGTCGAGAAGCTGGCGGCGTTGATCGCGGAGATCAGTTCCAAGAGGTAGCAAGCGGAGATTTCGCGCCAGCGAAACCGGAGCGGCGGTTTACCGACAGAAGTTGTTGTGTACACTCCTCTTCCCATGAACGTCATCCGCGGCGGCGCCCGCGCGATCTCGATCGAAGTTCCTTCTCGCACGAACAGCCGCGACGCTCGCCGCGGCGAACCCCTGGTGCCACCGTTGCTCGAACGTCAGCAAGCCGCCAACATCACGACCCGCCGTCTGTCGCCGAGCGATTCGCTGCAGGAACTGACCACGCTGTTGCACCGCGCCTACGCCAAACAGGTCGCGATGGGCCTCCAGCCACTGGCCGGACGCCAGACCGTGGACATCACCGAAAAGCGGGTCTTCAGCGGCGAGTGCTCGGTCGCGGTGGATCACATCCCGCTCGACGACGGGCGCACGAAGCAGAAGCTGGTCGGCACCATCCTGTTCCACGAGAGCGAAGAGAGCAAGGGCCCGCCCTGGTTCGAGAAGCCCGAGGTCGCGAGCTTCTCCCAGTTGGCGGTCGACCCGGACTATCAGGGCTGCGGCATCGGACGGATGCTGCTCGAGATCGCCGAACGCCGCGCCCTGGAAGAGGGCGCGAAGGAACTCGGCCTCTCGATGGCGGAGCCGGATCGGGAGCTGTACGACTTCTACATCCGCCGCGGGTACCGCTTCGTGGAACACTGGAAGTGGCCGTACACGAACTATCGCAGCGCGATTCTGAGTAAGTCGCTGAAGTGAGCCGGATGCCGACACGGACATCGTGCCGTCCGGCTCCACGTTCTCGGCTGCAATGCGTTGTTCTCGGGCCACGCGTCAGGATCCATACTGTGACGCGGATCCACCCTGTGACGCGGATCGACGCACCGCTGATCATCGCCGATTGTTTTCGGACGGACCCTCGTGCAACTGTCACGAGTTCCACGCCGCGTTCCCGGCCCGTTGTGTGTCGGCATCGATCCGACGCGGCTTGGATTGACGTGTTCCGTACGATCGTCCGTTCGCTTTGAGAGGAGACCCGCCCATGCGTTCCGCGTCTGTCGCCGCCTTCGCCGTCGTCGTCGTCGTTCTGCCCCTCGTCTGCCGCGCCGACGATCCCCTCTTCCAGCCCTCCTCGGCCACCGCGACCTCGGAGTTCAGCGCCGAGTTCGGCATCATCCACGCCATCAACGGCTCGGGGCTTCCGACCAACTTCACGCCGCTCGATTCCCACGCCGACTACAGCACCAACAACCACTGGACCACCAGGTCCAACCAGACCATCGGGCGGTCCGCAACATTCTTTTTCACGGCGCCCCGCGCCATCGGCGGCTTCTACATGTGGGCCCATCGCTCCAACGTCATCGCCAACAACCCCAACTACGCGGTCGTCCGCTTCGATCTCGATCTGCTCGACGCCGTCGGCAACACCCTTGCCACGCTCCCGAATCTCACCGGCACCAAAGACATCGCGATCGCGCAGGTCTACGGCTTTCCTGCCGTGAACAACGTCAGCCGTGTCCGCTTCACCGTGCGCGAGACCGCCAACAACAACGTTTCGCCGTTCACCGGTCTCGCCGAGGTCGCGTTCACCACCTGCGTCGCGCCCCGCCCCGCGCCCGTCGCCAACACCGGCGTCTGCGCCGGCGGCACGGCCACCTTCACCGCCACCGCCAACGGCACACCGCCGTTCACCTACCAGTGGCGCCGCAACGGCCAGCCCATCAACACCTCGCTCAATCCATCCGCCGCCACCGCGACGCTGACCATCACCAACGTCGGAGGAAGCGATGTCGCGTCGTACGACTGCGTCATCGACGGCCCGTGCGAGTCCGGCACCACCGCCCCCGCCACGCTCGCGCTCTGCCCCGCCGATCTCGACTGCAACACACTCGTCGACGACGAGGATTTCCAGATCTTCGTCGCCGCGTACAACATCCTCGACTGCGCCGACCCGTCCATGCCCGCGGGCTGCCCGTCGGACTTGAACGCCGACGCGATCGTCGACGACCTCGATTTCCAAGTCTTCGTGCTGGCGTACAACGTGCTGGTGTGCGAGTGACGACGCTCCGGTCTGCACGGAACGCCCACCCTGGAATGCCGCCACACGAACCCTCGCCAGCCTGCGGGAATTTCCCAGAGGAACGCCGTTGACCCATTTCTGTGAATGTTTCGGTTACTCGAAGCAAAAGCCAGAAAGTACAGGAATCCTGGTTGCCCAACGTGCCGCACCTGTTAGTTTGAAGGCAGGGAGGGCACCATGACTTTGAGTTCGGCTTGCACCGCGATCTCCATCGGATGTGCGGCGTTGTGTTTTTCCCACGCGAGCGCGCAGCTCATTCCCAACTGCGCCCGCATCCTCGCCGGCTACCGAACGCCGGAGCTCCGAACCCCATCATCCTCGGTCGTGTGGGATCGCGACGGCGCCGGGCCCGAGCAGCCGCTGCTCGTCATCTCCATCAACGGCGACCTCGGCGGACCGTTCGGCACCCAAGCCCTCGTCGGCTGGGACGGCGACCGCTGGGTCCGCCTCTTCCCCGCCAACCCCACCACCTCCCAGCTCTCCAATCTCTTCGTGCACGACGGCAACCTCTACGGCCTCTCCGTCAACACTCTGGTCCAGGTCACGCCCTCCGGCTTCACCGTCGTATCGCCTGCCTTCGGCACCATCAAGGAAGCGATCTCCTTCAACGGCGAGATCGTCGTCTGCGGCACCTCCGCCTCCAACATCAAGGGCGTCTTCGCCCTCCGCTCCGGCGCCTGGGTCCAGATCGGCGCCACCTTCAACAACGACGTCACCTCGATCTCGTCCCGCAACGGCCAGCTCGTCGCCGCGGGCTCCTTCACGCTCCCGGGCATCACCAACATCCGCGCCGCCGTGTTCAACGGCACCAATTGGGTCGCGCTCGGCTCATCCACCAACCACCCCTTCACCCTCAACACCATCCGCATCCGCGCGGTGGGCTCCAAGGTCCTCGCCTCCAACGACAACGTCCTCATGGTCCTCGATCAGGACGCCTGGACCCGCGCACCAGAGAACGGCCAGATCCTCCTCGCCACCGACACCCACGCCTACGTCAACTGGGCCTCCAGCGAGCCCGGCATCATCAAGTTCTACGACGGCTCCTCCTGGTCCCGCCTCGACGCCACTTCCAGCCAAATCGCGCCGGTGCAGAGCATCGCCGAGTATCAGAACACCGTCTACGCCTTCGGCACGCCCGCCGGCTTCACCAGCGAATCCAGCGCCTCCGCCCTCCGTCTCTCCGGCCTCGTCTGGAGCCGCTTCGGCGAAGGCCCGCTCGGACCCGTCCGCGCCATGGCCCGCTCCCTCAACGGCAACCTCATCACCGCCTCGGGCCTTCGCTCCAACTCCGCCGACCCCGGCTCATTCTCCTACCCCTTCAGCCGCGCGTGGGACGGCTTCCGCTTCCGCCCCGCCGGTGAGTCCTTCCCCGGCCCGCCCCTCATCAACAACCCGCCCGGCACCGCCTTCCACGAACTCACCTCCGACCCCGAGTTCGACGTCCTCGCCAGCGGCTACTTCTTCGGCGGCGGAAACCTCCCCGCCTACACCGTCGCCCGCTACATCTCCAATGCCGCGTGGGGTCCCTTCGGCACCCCCCTCTACAACTTCGCCCCCGGCAGCCCCGCCGTACACCCTCGGGTCTTCAAGGTCCTCCGCTACCGAGGCGAGCTGCTCGCCCTCGGCGAGTTCTCGCTCACCCAGTTGTACGACGCCGCCAGCATCGCCCGCTATCAGAACGGCACATGGGTGCCCGTCGCGCCCTCTCTTGCCATCCCCACCGGCGGCGGCTCTCGCTTCCGCAACGCCATCGTCTTCGATGACAAGCTCTTTGTGGTCGGCCTGCTCAAGGCTCCGCGCGACGGCACCGGCACATTCATGTACTACAACGGCGTCTCATGGTCTCAGCCCACCAACGCGCTGCGTGACGCCAGCGCGTTCGCCGTCCACAACAACCAGCTCTACGCCGTCGCCAACGACCGCCTGACCGTCGTTCGCTGGAACGGCACCTCGTGGGACACAGTCACCCCCCCGCTCCCCAGCACCGTCCACGCCCTCGCCTCCTACCGCGGCCTTCTGTTCGCCGGCGGCGACTTCGGCCTCCGCTACCACAACGGCCTCGTCTGGGTCACCCCCTCCAACGTCAACTTCTTCTCCTCCGTCTTCTCACTCCTCGAACACAACAACGAGCTCGCCATCGGCGGCAACTTCACCGCCACCTTCAGCTCCAACTCCGCCACCAACTTCGCCCGCTTCACCGCCGACTACGTCCCCCCCATCGCCTTCCAACCCGTCTCCCGCACCGGCGCCTGCGGCGAGACCACCAAGCTCAGCGTCACCATCAACCCCAACTACGGCGTCACCACCTACCGCTGGCGGAAGAACGGCGACCTCATCTCCGACGGCCCCACCGGCAACGGCTCCACCTACGCCGGCGCCGGCACCCGCGAACTCAGCATCGTCAACCTCAAGCCCGACGACGCCGGTTCTTACGAGTGCACACTCTCCGTGGTCTGTGGCAGCCGCACCGCCACGCCCGCCATCGTCGCTGTCACCTGCTGCCCCGCCGACCTCAACAACGACCTCGCCATCGACGACGACGACTTCCAGCTCTTCGCCGCTGCCTACGACGCCCTCACCTGCGCCTCCCCCGCCATGCCCGTCGGTTGCCAGGCCGACCTCAACGCCGACGGGGTGGTCGACGACACCGACTTCGTGCTCTTCGCGATGGCGTATGACCAACTGATGTGCCCGTAGCCACACTTCTCTTGCGTGTCTCGCCATCGATCGGTACGCTCATCGCATGGGGATCGCGGGAATCATCACGTTCATAGCACTCGCCGCGGCACCGCCGACGGACGTGCACACCGAGCCGCCCTGCGGCGGGAGCTCGTCCGTACGCGGCTTCGCGACCATGGAACAGGTGGACAAAGCCGCGCCGATGGAGCAGTTGAAGCAGTATCAGTGGCTCGGCCTTGAAGTCGGCGGGGCATTCATCGGGTTGGTTCAGCCCGGTCGGCCGGGCACGCTCATCTTCAGCCGCAACAGCGCGAGCCTCGGTATCCACGATTCGTCTGCTTCGGTGCAGAGCTTCGGCCTTCATCCCGACCGCCCGGGTGTCTCGGCCGCGGAAGCACAGTCGGACTTGTCTACTTTCGACACCGTTGTGTTTGCACGCCGCGGCTTCCCGACCGGGACCGCGTTCCCCGCACGCGTCGAGTTGAGCGCATACGCCGTCTCCATCCGCGACTTTGGTGAAGCCGAGCCGCGCGACGACGGCCGCGTCACACTTCGCAGCACGCTCGCGTCCGACATGCTCCCGCAGCCCTTGACCATCGCCCCAGACCATCCGCCCGCCAACAGCCCGACACAACCGTTTCGCGCCGGCCGCGATGTCACGCTTCGCACCGGTGTCGAGTACCGCATCCGGCGTGCGCTGCACGCGTCCGTCTCGACCGTGCGCGTCGGCGCGAATCAGATCGCCAGGTGCGGCGGCTCCATCCAATCACGCGTCGCGATCTGCCCGCTCGTGCCCGATGTCACACTGAAGTCCTGCGCCTCGATCTATTACTTCCCCTGCCCCGGCGATCTGGATACCTCGTGGTTCATCGACGACGCCGACTTCTCGCTCTTTGCCGCGTCCTACGACCTCGGCGACTGCTCGCTCCCCGAGATGCCCGCCGGCTGCCCCGCCGACCTCAACTTCGACGGTTTCGTCACTCCCGATGACTTCGTGCTCTTTTTTCCCTGGTACGACGAAATGTACTGCTATCAGCTCGGCGAGATCGATCTGGGTCCGCAATAAGACCAGATCGCCGGCGTTGTTCCTCGCGGTCACTCCGCCATCAAGGAACTCCACCATGCACCGAACCACCTGCCTTCTCGGGCTCGCCGCCGCCGTCGCCGCGCCCCTCTCGTCCACCCTCGCCCAGCCCTTTGACTTCTCCGCCGTCACCGCGCTCGCCAACGGCGCCCTTGTCGGCGAGAACGTCGGCTCCCCCGTCCCCGGCTTTGATCTCCTCCTCATGAAGGACGGCGTCGTCGTCTACCACCGGTCCTTCGGTAACTGGTCCCTCAACCGCGTCGCCAACGCCGACTCGTCGACCAAGACCATCTCCGGCGCGGTCATCATGGCGCTCGTCGATTCCTCGCCGCTGCCTTTCTCGCTCGACACCAAGCTCAGCGACTACATCCCCGCTTTCGCCGGCCCGAAGTCCGCCATCACCATCCGCCAGGCCTTCAGCCACACCTCCGGCCTGAGCGACTCGATCGCTCAGGGCAACGACACCATCACGCTCCAGCAGGCCGCGAATCTCATCGCGCTCTCGCAGTTGCAGTTCACGCCCGGGCTGGCGTTTCTCTACGGCGGCAGCGGCATGCACGCCGCCGGGGCCGTCGCCGAACTTGCCGGGCAGCAGTCCTGGAATGCCCTCTTCAACCAGCGCATCCGCGACAAAGTCGGCATGCCCAGCACCGTCTACCGCCTCACGTCACCCACCAACCCCCGCATCGCCGGCGGCTGCGACTCCAACGCCATCGACTTCGCACGCTTCATGGAGATGCTCCGGCGCAAGGGCCTCGCCCTCAACGGCAACCGCGTGCTCTCCGAGTCCGCCGTGAACGCGATGTTCACCCGCCAGACCGCCAATCCCATCACGATCATCTTCACGCCGATTCAATCAACCTCGACCGACGGGGCCGACTATGGCGTGGGCGTCTGGCTCGGCCGTCGCGACGCCAATGGCAAGCTCCTCGGCGCCATCGCCGCCGGCGCCCGAGGCTTCGCCGCGTGGATCGACTTCGACGACGGCATGGTTGGTGTCTTCGCCACCGACACCACCCGCTCGAGCGAGACGCAGGGTCTCTACGAACTCATACAGGACGCCGCCCAGATCGCCGCCCGCAACCCGCTCTGCCCCGGCGACCTCGACTACAACGGCCTCGTCCTCGACAACGACTTCACCCGCTTCACCCTCGCCTACGACATCACCGACTGCGCCGACCCCGACATGCCCGCCGGCTGCTCCGCCGATCTCAATCGCGACTCCATGGTCGACGACGCCGACTTCGCGATCTTCGTGACCGCCTACGACCGGCTCATCTGCCCCTAACTGAGCCCCTCCCACGCGATCACGCCGCAATCAGTCCGACCACAGACACTCGATTCGATCCTCCGAAGGACCGAGAACACACCCAACACGCCCGGTTTCCTGTGGTGTTTCGACCAAGGTCGAGTATGCTCCATGCGCCGACGGCTCTTCCGCGGCGAGGAGCCTCACCATGCTTCGCGGACACGTCGCGTTCCTGATCGCAGTCTTTGTCGCGGCCTTCGTCGCGCCGCTCGCGCTGGCTGGCCCACGCCAGCCGCGGGTCCTGATCGTCGAGTCCTTCGCAATCGAGAGCGACCGCGCCGACGTCAAGAACAAGCTCCTCGGCAGCGGCCTCTTCTCCGCCGTCGATGTCTTCAACGCCAACATCGCCACCCCGACCATCGCCACCCTCCGCCAGTACGACGCGGCGTTGGTGAGCAACTCCAACCTCTGGTCCGATCGCGTCGCGTTGGGCAATGTCCTCAAGCAGTACGTCGACGAAGGCTTCGGCGTCGTCCAGACCACCTTCACCGTCAACGGCGTTCCCAACAGCAACCTCGGCGGCGGATGGGACGCCTCGTACAACTCCATCACCTTCAGTTCCAGCACCAACGGTCCCGCCACCCTCGGCACGCTCGCCGATCCCAATCACCCCATCCTCAACGGCGTCTCCGTCTTCAGCGGCGGCAGCCAGAGCTTCCGACCCTCGGGCACCGCACTCACCCCCGGCGCCACGCTCATCGCCAGTTGGAGCGACGGCAAACCACTCGTCGCCGTCGGCCCCAAGATCAACCGCGCCGATCTGGGCTTCTACCCGGTCTCGTCCGATGTCATCGGCAGCTACTGGACCTCCAACACCGACGGCGTCAAGCTCATGGCCAACGCCCTCATGTACGTCATCCGCCCCAAGGTCCTCATCATCCATTCGTTCTTCCCCGCCGGGGCCGAGTCCGACGTCGTCGCCAAACTCCGCTCCACCAATCAGTTCAGCGCCATCGACACCTTCAACGCCAACCTCAGCGGCGGCTCCGACGCGCCCACCCTCGATCAGCTCAAGCGGTACGACGCCGTCCTGGTCTCCAACGGCGACACCTGGAAGAACCGCACCGCCCTTGGCAACGTCATCGCCGACTACACCGACTGGGGCGGCGGCGTCGTCCTGACGACCTTCACCACCGGCGGCAGCGCCAACAGCGACCTCGGCGGCCGCTTCACCGGCGATTACCGCATCATCGACTTCGGCCCCACAAGCTTTGGCGCCGCCACCCTTGGCACCATCACCTACACCGAGCACCCGATCGTCGCCGGCGTCGCCGCCTTCAGCGGCGGCACCGCTTCGCGCCGCCCCTTCCCCACCACCGTTGCCCCCGGCGGCCTCATCGTCGCAAAGTGGTCCGACGGCAAGACCCTCGCCGCCGTCTCCACCAAACGCCACAACCGCGCCGACCTGGGCATGTACCCGCCCTCCTCCGACGCCCGCGCCGATTTCTGGGTCGCCAACACCGACGGCGCCAAGCTCATCGCCAACACCCTCATCTACACCATCAAGCCCTACGTCGGCATCGCGTTCTCTCACTTTGATCCCATTCCCGCCAACACCCGCACCCGCCTGCTCGCTTCCCGGCGCTTCAGCGGCGTCTCCATCCTCCCGACCCTCGAGTTCTCCACTCCCAGCGTCGCCTCGCTCCTCCCCTTCGGCGTCGTCTTCTCCGCCAGCAACCCCAACTTCCTCGACGCTGTTGCCGTCGGCAACAACTTCGCCGACTATGTCGACGCCGGCGGCTCCGTCGTCCAGGCCGTCTTCAGTGTCACCGGCAACTCCAACTTCGCCAACTCCCGCCCCCGCGGGCGCTGGATCACCCAGGGGTACGACATCACGCCCGAGGGCTCCACCGGCATCTCGATCGCCACCGCCGCCTCCCTCGGGGCCTTCGTCGGACCGCTCCATCCCGTCCACCAGTTCATCCGCCGCTTCGATAGCGGCGCCGGCTCGACCCGTCAGGGCAACAACCCAATCCTCCGCGGCCGGCGCCTGCTCGAATGGTCCGACGGCAAGATGCTCGCCAGCCTCCACTCCTTCCGGCGCCGCGTGGACTTGGGTCTTCTGCCCACATCGTCGGTCGAGTCGGCGAGCAGCTGGAACGTCCGCACCGACGGCACCACCATCATCGCCAACGCCCTCCACTTCGCCGCCTTCATGAAGCCCTGCCCCGGCGATCTCAACGGCGACGGCTTCGTCAACGACGACGACTTCCAGCTCTTCGCCGCGTACTACGACACCCTCACCGACCCCCGCGCCGACTTCACCGGCGACAATAACACCGACGACGCCGACTTCCAGGTCTTCGCCGCCGCGTACAACGAACTGCTCTGCCCGTGAGTCTTGGCACGCCTCACGCGTCTTGAGACTCAGGATCATGCCGGGATACGCGGTGCGTGTTCGCAGCCTGTCAACCCGAGCCGTACGCACGGCGACCGGGAGTTGTCGCACCGCGACAATGGCGCACCACGCGAATAGCATCACTTGAGCGGGTCCGCGTCGCGGGCCAACTGGCGAGCGGCGGCCCCTCCACCAATTCAACATGGGGGTTGCCATGCTCCCGAATAGATCGTGCCTGAGCGGAGCTTTTCTCAAGAGCCTGATGCGTGCGCACCAGATCGTGGTGCTGCGTCCACTGCTGTTTCTCGCGCTGTTGCTTGGGTGGTGCTACGGGCCGGACGCCGGCGCGGGATTCCGCAGGCCCAACATTCTGATCGTCCACTCCTCGACGTACGCGTGGGATGTTCCCGACAAGCTCGCGTCGTCGGGGCAGTTCGGCACGGTCTCGCTCCTTGATGCCCGAGCCACGACGCCCACGCTGGCAGCCCTCCGCGAGTACGACGCGGTGCTGGTCTTCTCGGATGCTCCGTTTCTCGACCCCGCCACGCTGGGCAACAACCTCGCCGACTACTCGGACGACGGCGGCGGCGTCGTGAGCGCCGCGTTCTCGATCAGCAGCGCGTACCCGATCACCGGCCGATGGACGTCGGGCTATTCCTGCATCGTCCCCAACAGCGTCGTCGCTCCGCTCGTACCCGCGTCGCTCGATTTCGCGTCGATTACCGATCAGTACCATCCGATTCTGCTCGGCGTTGGATCGTTCTCCGGCGGTTCCCGTTCGTTCCACATGAGCCAGAACAACGTGGTGCCGGGTGCCACGATCGTCGCGAAGTGGACCGACGGCAGCGTTCTCGCGGCCGTTGGCCCGCTGGCGGGTCGAGCCGATCTCAACTTCTATCCGCCCTCGGCGAACGCCCGTTCGGACTTCTGGGATCCCGCCACCGACGGCGTCAAGCTGATGGCCAACGCGCTGCTGTACGTCTGCCGCCCACGCGTCCTCGTCGCCGCGGCGCCCAGCACCGCGTCGTGGATCGACAACGTCCGGTCGACGCTCAAGGCCACACACGTCCTCGGCGTCATCGACACATTCAATGTCAGCACGGGCACACCCACGCTCGCGCAGCTCCGCGGCTACGACGCCGTTCTGTTCTTCTCTGACTCGTTGCTGCAGAACGCGACCGCCACGGGCGATGCTCTGGCCGACTATGTGGACGCCGGCGGCGGGGTTGTGAGCGCCGTCTTCGCGACCAGCGCCGGATACAGCGGGGCTCGCCCGCTCGGTCGCTGGCCCGTCACCTACGAGCTCATCACCGGCAACCTCGGCCAGACCTGGGGCACCGCCCAAACGCTCGGAACCGTGACGTACCCCTTGCATCCGACCATGCACGGCGTCACGACATTCAACGGCGGCTCATCTTCCTACCGCGCCGCCACCATGCTGCTGAATCCCGGCGCATTCAACATCGCCCAGTGGAGCGACGGACGCCCGCTGGTCGTCGCTTCAACCCGCTTGCACAATCGCGCGGACCTGGGCTTCTTCCCGCCCAACAGCGCCGTGCGGGCCGACCTCTGGCTCGCCAATACCGACGGCGGGAAGATCATGGCCAACGCGCTGCTCTACATCGTCAAGCCCTACATCGGCGTCTTCCACGCAGACTCCAACGGGCCCGACACCGGGAGCTGGCTGCTGGCGAGCCGACGCTACAGCGGAGTCGGCGGCTCGTTCATCTCGCCGTTCGACCCCGTGTTCGTGCCCCTGCCGGACCTGAGACCGTTCAACGCGATCGTCGCCTTTTCCGGCAACTACGGCTTCGCGGACCCGGCCCGCATCGGCAACTGGCTCGCCGACTTCGTCGATGCCGGGGGCGGCGTCGTCATCGCGATGCCCTCCAACGTCAACACCGGCGCCTCCTACCGCCCCGGCGGGCGTTGGGTCATCGGCGGCTACGACATAGTCCCCAGTGACGCCCTCCCCAACTACACCTGCTCCGGGCCTCGGGCGTTCCTCGGCGCTCTGCCCGAGCCAGCCCATCCCATCGCATCGTTTGTCCGGTGGTTCGATGGCGGCACCGCGAGCTGCCGCGCGACCACGAACCCGCTCGTGCGCGGACGCGAGGTTCTCCGCTGGAGCGACGGGCGCATGCTGGCGAGCGTCCACAACTTCCGCAGGCGAGCCGATCTGGGCTTTACCCAGGATTCGACGCTGTACTCCTCGAATGCCTGGAACAAGCGCTGCGACGGCGGGCGGATCATCGCCAACGCCGTGGACTACACCATTTTCAGTGAACCCTGCCCGGGCGACTTCAACGGCGACGGTCAGGTCGATGACAGCGACTTCGTCCTCTTCGCCCTCTACTACAACGAGCTCACCGACCCCCGCGGCGACCTCAACGGCGACAACAACACCGACGACGCCGACTTCCAGGTCTTCGCGCAGGCGTACAACGAATTGCTCTGCCCGTAACACCGACGCACCCATCACAAGTACCAACACGCTTCCCGAGAGAGCTCGGCACCATCGTCGACCGCCACGCACGTTGACGCACCACTCGATGCGGTGATTTTCGGGCTATCGCCATCGCGGATTCCCGTTGGTTTCTCTGCACGCTTTTCGTAGACTCTCCGCCTGTCAAAGCACGCGGCCGCCGCCGCTTTTCTCGGAGGAGGTCGCCCATGCCCCGATTCGTCATCGTTCTGGTCGCCGCGCTGGTCTGTTGCCTGTGCTCGCACGCTGCTCTCGCCGGCGCCAAGCGCAAGCCCAACGTGCTCTTCGTGCACACCACCGGGGCCTTTCCCGCCAGAGTGAACGACGTCGTGAACAAGCTCTCGGCAACCGGCCTGTTCGGCACCGTCGCCGCTTTCGATGCCGCTGCCGCCACTCCCTCGCTCACGCAGCTCAACGAGTACGACGCCGTGATGGTCACCAACTCCGCGCCGTGGGCGAACGCCGTGAATCTCGGCACCGTCCTGCGGCAGTACGTCGACGCCGGCGGCGGCGTGGTGCAAACCATGTACACCGTCGGCGGGATTCCCGAAAGCAACCTCGCCGGTACCTGGACCGCCTCGTACAACTGCATCGCGTTCGGCTCTGCGGCCATCGGCCCGACCACCACCCTCGGCACCATCGCCGATCAGAACCACCCGATCATGATCGGCGTCCAGTCGTTCAACGGAGGTGCCGCCAGCATCCGCCCGAATAGCACAACCCTCACACCGGGTGCCACCCTCGTCGCTTCCTGGTCGGACGGCAAGCCACTCGTCGCCGTCGGCCCCAAGGTCAACCGCTGCGATCTTGGCATGTTCCCGACCTCCGACGACGGCTCGCCCGGCAGCTGGCTCCCCAGCACCGACGGCGTGAAGCTCATGGCCAACGCCCTGCTCTACGTCATGCGCCCCAGGGTGCTGCTCGTCGCCGCCGACGTTCAGGTTCACTCCGCGGACGTGCAACTCAAGCTCAGGGCCACCGGCACGCTCGGCCAGGTGGACGTGTTCAACGCCCGCTTCGGCACTCCCACCCTCGCCCAACTCCAGAAGTACGACGCTGTCCTGGTCTGGTCCAACGATTCATACAACAACTCGACCGCGCTCGGCAACGTGCTCGCCGATTACGTCGACGCCGGCGGCGGCGTCGTTTCCGCGCTCTTTACGACTGGCTACTCCCTCGACTCCCTCCGTCTCGGCGGACGCTGGATCTCCGGCGACTACGAGATCGTCCCCGCCCTGTCCTCGGCCAGCGAAGGCCAAGCCACGCTCGGCGCTGTCGCCTACCCCTCCCACCCGATCATGAACGGCGTGGCCGCATTCAACGGCGGGATCACGTCCTTTCGCCCGACCTCGACGTCCGTGAACCCCAGCGGTCTCATCGTCGCCAAGTGGTCCGACGGCAAGACCCTCGTCGCGGTCTCCACCAAACGCCACAACCGCGTCGACCTGGGGATGTTCCCGCCCTCCTCCGACGCCTTCTCCGATTTCTGGACCCC
>JBILLU010000002.1:0-51437 GCA_044375915.1 Phycisphaerales bacterium | reverse complement strand
GACGGCGGAGGGCTTGGTGGTGAGGATCGGGATCACGCTCTCGATGGCGGCGTCGAGGGTGTTGAAGCCGAGCGTGGCGAGGCCTTTGAACTTCGGGCGCGAATGCAAGGTCAGGTGCGCGCCAAGCGTGACGGCGAGTGTGCCTTCGCTGCCGCAGAGGAGGTGAGCGAGGTTGACGGCGTCGAGGTCACCATTCCCGGCATCGAGCGCTTTCAGAACCATGTCGAGGCCGTAGCCGGCGTTTCGGCGGACGGTCTTGGGGAAGCGCTCGCGGATGAGGCGTTCGTGGCGGCGGACGACATCGACGACTTGACGGGTGACTCGGCCGACGCGTTCGTGACGCGAGGCGGCGCCCTTCTCGAGGCGGGCGACGAAGCCGTCGGCGAGGAGGACGTCGACGCCGAGGACGTTTTCGCTGGTACGGCCGTAGAGGATGGAGCGGGACCCGGCGGCGTTGTTGCCGATACAGCCGCCGATGTTGGCATGGCGGGCGGTGGCTGGGTCGGGGGCGAAGAAGAGGCCGGTCGGCGCGAGGGCATCGCTGAGGTCGTCGACGGTGATGCCGGGCTCGACCCGGCAGGTGCGGTTGGCGGCATCGACTTCGAGGATGCGGGTGCAGCGATTGGAGAAATCGACGACGACGGCGTGGTTGGTGCACTGACCGGCGAGCGAGGTGCCGCCGCCGCGGGGGAGGATGGGGACGCCGCGCTGGAGGGCGAAGCGGACGCCCCGGACGGCGTCGTCGATGGAGGCGGGGATGAAGACGCCGACGGGCTCCACCTGGTAGAGCGAGGCGTCGGTCGCGTAGAGCAGGCGGTCGTGGAGGCCGAAGCGGACTTCACCCTCGACGGCGTTGGCGAGATCGCGAGCGAACGACTGGGCGTCGCGGGGGTCGACCTTGGAAGGCGATGGAAAGTTGAGGATCGGGAGAGTGGTCATGCCGTGTTGATGCGAGGGTTTCTGCGACTGAGGATCGACTATACGGATCGGCCAAAGCTGCGTGCCGGACGCAGATGGAAGGTGAAAAAGCGTGAACGCGACGAAGCTGCGGAGCGCTGTATGCTCGCGGGGCGGCACGCTGCGAGAGGCGACGCCGTGGGGACCCCTTGGAGAACAGATATGAGGACGCTCGGAATCGGACTGGCGCTGACCCTGGCCGCGGGATTGTGCTGCTCGTTGGTGGCGGTGGGTCACGCGGAGGCGGCGGAAGCGATTGAGATTCGGGCTGAGCGGACGGCGGATCAATCGCTGCCGGTGACGCGGATCACGCTGTACCGCAGCGGCGTGGCGTCGTTCGAGCGGCGTGGGAGCGTGTCGGGCGATGCGGATGTGAAGTTGAAGTTTGACAATGCGCAGGTGAACGACGTTTTGAAGAGCCTCGTGGCTGTGGATTTGTCGGGCAAGGGGCAGGTGCGGGGCGTGTCGTACGGGTCGAGCATGCCGCTTTCGCGGCGGCTGGAGAGCTTTGGTATCAACCTTGGCGATGAACCGAGCATGGCGACGCTGATGGGGCGTCTGCGCGGCGCGGAGGTTCGGGTCGGGTTGCCGGAAGGGCTGATCAACGGCACGGTCTTGGGGAGCGAGGTGCGGGAGCAGGCGGTGGGGAATGCGCAGAAGACGGTGAGCGTGCCGTATTTGAATGTGGTGACCGCGAAGGGGATTCGGTCGGTGAGCTTGCACGAGGCGCGGACGGTCGAGTTGGTCGATGCTGCGTTGCAGGCGGAGTTGACGAAGGCCCTGACCGCGATCGCGACGCAGCGGGAGGAGCGGACGCGGAGCGTGGATGTCGGCTTCGGCGGCAGCGGCGAGCGTGAAGTGGCGGTCATCTACACGCACGAGGCACCGGTGTGGAAGGTGTCGTATCGGGTGCTGCTCGCCGGTGACAAGCCCACGAAGCTGAGCGGCTGGGCGATTGTCGAGAACACGACGGACGATGACTGGGCGGACGTGCGGCTTTCGCTGGTGTCGGGGCGCCCGGTGAGTTTTTCGATGGACTTGCAGGAGCCGCTATTTGCCCAGAGGCCGTGGGTGGCGGTGCCGTCGGTGGGCGGGCTGGCGCCGCGGGTGTATGCGGAGGCGATTGAGGCCAAAGACGTGAATGGCGGACAGGCGATGAACCAGGTCGGGCGGCGGTTGGGCGCGGCGAGTCGCGGCCAGAGTGTGGATGCCAAGCGAGAGGTTGCTGAGCGATTCGCCGACGCGTTGAAACCGGCTTCCGCGCCGGCGATGACTACCGCAGACGCGGCTGGCGCGTCACCCTTCACGGGCGAGTCGCTCAGCCAAGCCGCGGCCACGGGGACGATCTCGGGCGAGGTCTTCCACTACGACGTCTCCACCCCCACCACCATCGCCCGGCAGTCGTCGGCGATGATTCCGATCGTGGGCTCGGACATCAAGACGCGGCGGGTGAGCATTCTGTCGCCGGGGAACTCCGGGCAGACGCGGTACCCGATGCGGGGCATGGAACTGACGAACTCGACGGAGCTGCAACTGCTGCCCGGGCCGATAGCGGTGTACGACGAGGGCGTTTACGCGGGCGATTCGATGATCGAGCAGATCGGGCCGGGGGATTCGCGGCTGCTGAGTTACGCGACGGATCTTGATTTGGTAGTGGTGAGCGAGGACAGCGGCAGCAGCACGGTGCGCAAGGTGCGGATCGTGAACGGCGTGTTCGAGCAGCGCACCAGTGCCGTGCAGGCGACGACGTACAAGCTCCGCAACAAGAGCGAGAAGACCGAGCGGCTGCTGATCATCGAGCATCCCAAGCTCGGGGCCTACAAGCTGGCCAAGGACCTCAAGCCGGTGAGCGAGACGGCGTCGATGTATCGATTCGAGAAGGAGATCAAGCCCGGCGAGCGAACGGATTTTGTGGTCACGCAGGAGACCGAGGGCGTCACCACGATTGCGTTCGACAACTTCGACGAGCGCGAGGTGCTGGCGTGGCAGCAGAGCGGCAAGCTCTCGCCTGCGGCTCTCGAAGCGTTCCGCGAGGTCGGGAAGCGGAAGGGTGAGATCAATTCGCTGGAACGCCGCAAGGCCGATCTTGACGCGGAGTGGAAGCGGATCACCGAAGACCAAGACCGCACGCGGAAGAACATGGGCTCGATCGACCGCAACAGCGATCTCTACGCCCGCTACATGAAGAAACTGGGCGAGCAGGAGACGCAGGGCGAGAAGATCGGGGCGGAGAACATTGAGCTGACCGAGAAGCTCCGCAAATTGCAGGAAGACCTGAGCAAGTACCTGTCCCAGCTCACTGTCGAATGACGGAGCCGATTTCGGCTTCCCCCCACCCTTCCGCCCACAGACGCTTCCGATCCCGCATCGCTCCCGGATTGATCGCATCCAACGATCGTCCGGGAGCGATGTGTTTGGAAGAAGATCGGGAGGAGAATCGACGACATGACGACCGCGACGAGCCAACTTGAGCACTTAACGAAGGGCCACACAGGGAATCCCCGAACGCTGCGCGAGCTGCGGGCCTCGGGTTGGACAAGCCGCAGCGTGAAGGCGGAGCTGCGGGAGAACCTGACCAAGGCCCTGCAGAGCGGCGAGACGCTCTTCCCGGGCATCAGCGGCTACGACGACACGGTGATCCCCGAGGTCGTGCACGCGATCCTCGCGGGGCACGACATGCTGTTCCTGGGCGAGAAGGGACAGGCCAAGAGCCGTTTGATGCGGGCGCTGGTCCGGTTTCTCGATCCGGTGCTGCCGTACTTGGACATCCCGGGTTCGTACCACGGCGGGTGCCCGGTGCACGAGGACCCGACCAATCCGATCACGAGTGTGGGCAAGGCGTTCCTTGCCGAGCACGGCGACGACGCACCGATTGCGTGGTGGGCAAGTGAAGACCGGTATGCGGAACGGCTCGCGCCGGGGACGAAGTTCGCCGACGTGATCGGCGAGATTGATCCCGGGCGGCTCGCCGGCGGCGTGAGCATGTCGGCGGAGGAATCGCTGCACTTCGGGCTGATCCCACGGCTGCACCGCGGCATCTTTGCGATGAACGAACTGCCGGACCTCGACGATCTGGTGCAGGTCGGGCTCTTCAACATCCTTGAAGAACGCGACGTCCAGATCCGCGGGCATCCGATCCGCTTCGATCTCGACATTGTCGTGCTCTTCTCGGCCAACCCGAGCACATACAACCGTTCGGGCAAGGTGATTCCACAGCTGAAGGACCGCATCGGCAGCACCATTCAGACGCACTATCCCAAGCAGCGGGACGTCGGCATCGAGATCACCGAGCAGGAGGTTCTGGCGTCGGGGCTGGACCTGGGCGGCGAGTTCCCGGTGGTGGTGCCGCGGTTTATGAAGGAAGTGGTCGAGCAGATCTCGATCGAGGCCCGAAAGAGCAAGTTCATCGACCATGCGTCGGGCGTTTCGGCCCGTTTCTCGATCGCGAACTATCGCACGATGGTTGCGTCGGCACGAAGGCGGGCGATCCGGCTGGGCGAGAAGCCGGCGGTGCCGCGGATCAGCGACCTGGCGCACTTCCACGCCAGTGCCGCGGGCAAGCTCGAGCTCGACATGATGGGCAGCCATCAGATGAACGAGAAGCAGGTGCTCGACGCGATCTGTGCCGCGGCGATCAAGACGGTCTTCGACGAGTACGCGACCGAGCACGGCATGGGCGAGATCGCGGAGATCTTCGCCAAGGGTGTGAAGATCGAGGTGGGCGACATGCTGCCCAGCGCGGCGTACGAGAAGCTGCTGAAGCGCGTGCCGCCGGCGTGGGACAAGGCGTTTGAGATCAATTCGTCGACGGACCCGGCGGTGCGTGCGTCGTGCGTGGAGTTCGTGCTGGCGGGGATGTACGCGGCGGACAAGATCAGCCGCTCGCAGCGGCACGGTCGGATGGAGTATGAGGTGTAGGGGAAGAGACGGAGAGAGGGAGAGACGAAGAGACGGAGTGAAGAGGCGACGGGATCGAGGGGTGACGTTTTCCAGGCGGACGTTCCAAAGGGGTCGTGCGAGGTGACAAAGGACCGGGACAAGTCAGAGGCGAACGGACCGGACGCGCTGCCCGGCGGGATTATCCATTCGTATCAGCAGTACGACCCCAAGAACTTTCCGTCGCCCACGGCGCCGCCGCCGGATTTGGCGTCGGCGGCGATGGAACACATGCTGGCGTACGGCAACCTGCGTGATTTGACGCCGGAGGAGCTGGCCGAGGCGATTCATCTCGATCCGTCGATGTTCCCGTCGCTCGGGCCGAGCCTCGGCAGCTTGATCGCGATGCTGGAAGAACGCAAGAAGGAGATCCTGGAGCGGTACGACGTCGAGCCATCGCGCAAAGCGGCGGCCCAGGCATATCGCGAATCGGTGCGGGAGTCGCAGCCGCCCAAACAGTTCCGCGGCGACTTCGAGCGGGCGGCGAAGGCGGAGCAGATCCGCGAGCTGGAGCGGCTTTACGAAGCGCAGAAGGATGACACATCGCCCTTCGCGGGTGACCTGATGGGCGTCATCGGCTCGCTCGCGGACAAGTACCAGATCGAACAACTATCGGGGCGGTACGCGTTCACGGGTCGCGAAGCGATGTCGGTGCCGGAAGCGATTGACATCAAGGATGAACTGGAGACCATCGACGACCTGCTCGCGCAGCTCCGCGAGGCGATGAAGACGGCGAAGCTGGCGATCATCGACCTCGACGCGCTCTCGGCGTTCGCCGAGGACGGCGCGATCGAGAACATCAACGAGATGCAGCGGCAGATCGAGGAGTACCTGCGGGCCGAGATGGAGCGGCAGGGCATCGAGCGATCGCGTCAGGGGCTGCGCCTGACGCCTCAGGCGATGAAGCTGTTCCAGGGCAAGGTGCTGCAGGAGATCTTCAGCGGCTTGCAGGCGGCCCGATCAGGGCGGCACGTCGGCCCGATCGCGGGCGAGGGTGTCGTGGAGCTCGCGGCCACCAAGCAGTACGAGTTCGGCGATTCGGTCTCGAACATGGACGTGCCTCAGTCGTTCGTGAACGCGATGCTGCGGGAGCGGCGCGGGGGCGAGGCCACTGAAGGACCGGGCGTGCGGATGCGGGCCGAGGACATGGTGATTCACAAGACCCGCAACAGCCCCAAGTGCGCGACGTGCGTCCTGATGGACATGTCGGGCTCGATGCGGTACGGCGGGCAGTACATCCATGTGAAGCGGATGGCGCTGGCGTTCGATGCCCTCATCCGCTCGGAATATCCCGGCGACTTCCTCCAGTGCATCGAGATGTACACATTCGCCAAGCCGCGGCATCCGAGCGAGCTGGCGGCGCTGATGCCCAAGATGGTGTCGATCCACACGCCGGTGGTGCGGCTGCGGGCGGACATGAGCGATCCGGATGTGTCGGAGTCGCGGGTGCCGCAGCACTTCACGAACATCCAGCGCTCGCTGCAATTGGCGCGGCGGTTCTTGAGCGCTCAGGACACACCCAACCGGCAGGTGCTGCTGATCACCGACGGCCTGCCCACGGCCCACTTCGAGAACGAGATGCTCTACATGCTCTACCCGCCCGACCCACGGACGGAAGAGGCGACGATGCGCGAGGCGCGGGCGTGCCAGCGGGAGGGGATCACCATTAACATCTTCCTGTTGCCGAGCTGGTCGCAGTCGCACGAAGACATTCAGTTTGCGCAGCGGATCGCCGAGACGACCAAGGGTCGCGTCTTCTTCACCGGCGGGAGCGACATCGATCGCTTCGTGCTGTGGGACTACGTGAGCCAGCGGCGGAAGATCATCGGGTGAGCGTCGGCGCGGCTCAACCGAAGCGTCCGGTGACGTAATCCTCGGTCTCACGCAGCTGCGGCACCTGGAACATGTCCGCGGTGCGGCCGTACTCGACAAGGCGGCCGAGGTACATGAACGCGGTGTAGTCGCTCACACGGGCGGCCTGCTGCATGTTGTGCGTCACGATGAGCACGGTGTAGCGGCTGCTGATCTCGTGGATGAGTTCCTCGATGCGGAGCGTGGCGATCGGATCAAGTGCCGAGCATGGCTCGTCGAGAAGCAGGACCTCGGGCTCGGAGACGATGGCACGCGCGATGCACAGTCGCTGCTGCTGCCCGCCGGAGAGGCCCATGGCGGAGGCTTTGAGGCGGTCTTTCACCTCGTCCCACAGGGCGGCCTGGCGCAGGGCTTTCTCGCAGGCGTCGGCGAGGGTCTTCTTGTTGCGTTCACCGGCGATGCGGAGGGCATAAACCACATTCTCGAAGATCGACATCGGGAATGGGTTTGGCTTCTGGAAGACCATGCCGAGGCGTTTGCGGAGGTCGATGACATCGACGCCGCGGGCGTAGACGCTGTTGCCGTTGAGATCGATGGATCCAGCGACGCGGACACCTTCGATGAGGTCGTTGAGGCGGTTGACGCTGCGAAGGAGAGTGGACTTGCCGCAGCCGCTGGGGCCGATGAGTGCGGTCACCTTGTCCTTGGCGACGGGCATGGTGATGCCGTGGAGCGCCTTGGACTGGCCGTACCAGAGTTGGAAGTTGTTGACGCTGAGGATGACCGGCTCGGCCTGGACGGAGTCGTGGATGCGGGGCGTCGGAGTTTCGCCGCGCTTGATCGCGTCGATGATGGGGTAGGAGGAGGCAGGACCGCCACGGGGAAGTGCGGAGGGCGCTCGCACGGCGATATCGGGCCTCGGTTCCGGCCTCGGTTCTGACCTCGCGTCGGGCCGGGCGTCGGGCCTGGGGTGCGGCTGTGGATGGGGAGGGGTCATTGACGCTGGCATCGTTGGTCCCTCGAGTCGTCGAAGCGGTCACAGAAGATGTGAAGATTCACAGGTTGAGGCGAATCAGGACTTGCCCATGCGGGTTGCGGCATGGCGAGAAGCCACGACGCGGATCAGCAGATTGACCACGAACAAGATGGCAAGCAGGACGAGGATTCCCGCCCACGCGAGTTTCTTCTGCTCGGGATAGGGGCCGGTGGCGTAGGTGTAGATCTGGAGCGTGAGGGACGGGAAGGGCTCGCTGGGGTCGCGGGTGAGCAGGCGGCTGCCCAGAGCGGTGAACAAAAGTGGAGCGGTCTCGCCGGCGACGCGGGCGATGGCAAGCATGATGCCGGTCGAGATGCTGCCAAACGCGCTGGGAAGCACGACGCGGAGCACGGTTTGGGCCTTGCTGGCGCCGAGGGCGAGCGAGCCCTCGCGATAGGTCTTGGGGACGAGCCGCAGCATCTCTTCGGTGGTGCGGGCGACGATGGGGATCATGATGAACGCGAGGGCGGCGGCACCGGCGTATCCGCTGAACGAGACCGAGTTGCTGGTCCACCGTGATACGGGAACGACGACGAGTTCGTAGCCGAGAATTCCCACGACGATGCTGGGAACACCGGTGAGCACATCGGCGATGAAACGCAGCGGGCTGGCGAAGAGCCACTCGTGGCTGTATTCGGACAGATAGACGCCCGCGGCGACACCCAGGGGCACGCCGATCGCGGCGGCAAGTGCGAGCAGGATGAGCGTGCCCTCGATCGCGTGCCGCATGCCGCCCGGCTGTGCCACGTCGCCCGTGGGAACATCGGTGAAGAACGAAAGGTTGATCGCGCCTGCGCCAATAAAGACCAGGTATCCCGAGACAAGCAGCAGCAGCGTGACGATGAGCGCGGCGCAGGCAGCGCAGACGCCGAACATCGCGTCGCTGGTGAGCCGCCGGGTCTCGAAGCGTGCGCTGGCCATGGCTAATGCCCTGCGGGCGATGCCTTTCCGACGACCAGGCGTCTGGCGATGATGTTGAAGAGCAGCGACATCACCAGCAGCACCAGCGCGACGTAGAGCAGCGATGCCTGGTGCAGCCCCTCGCTGGCTTCCGCGAACTCGTTGGCAAGGAGACTGGCCATGGTCTGCGCGGGTGCGAAGGGGCTGGGGTTGATCTGGTTGTTGTTGCCGATGACCATGGTGATGGCCATGGTCTCACCCGCGGCACGGGCGAGGCCGAGCATGACCGCGCCGAAAAGACCGCTGCGCCCGTAGCGGAGCATGGCGATGCAGCTTTGCCACCACGTGGCACCCAGCGCGAGCGTGCCCTCGATCTGTGTGCGGGGCACGGCTTTGAGCACGTCGCGGCTGACACTGGTGACGATCGGCAGGATCATGATTGCGAGCACGAGGCTGCCGCAGAGCATGTCGCGGCCGGTGATCGGGATCGGACGCTCCACGGCCTTGCCAGCGATGGTGACCGTTTCGTAGAACATCCAGCGCAGGCCGGGCACGTTCTCGAGCGTCGACTGGATCACCGGACCGACGCGAGATTGGAGGAAGGGAGCAAGGACAAACAGGCCCCAGATGCCGTACGCGAGACTGGGGATCGCCGCGAGGAACTCGATCAGGAACGACAGCGGCCCGGCGAGGCGGAGCGTCGGGGCGACGCGCACCAGAAACAACGCCGCCCCGAGGCTGAGCGGGACGGCGAACGCGAGCGCGATGAGTGAACTGACGGCGGTGCCGTAGATCACCGGCAGGGCCCCGAACGCGGGCTTGATGGTCTCCATGACGACCTCGCCGTCTTCCATCACGACCTGACCGGCGGCGTCCTTGAGCGGGCGTTCGAGCTCGTTGACGCGCCACTCGCTGGAGACCAGAAAGCCGAGGCCAAACTGCTTGATCGCGGGCATCGCCGAGGTGAGCAGGACGAGCACCAGCGCCCCGAGCATCAGGGCGATGATCACCGCACTGCTGCGGCAGACCAGTCCCAGCATGGCGTCGCCGAAGCGGAATGAGCGACGGAGCGAGCGTGCAGGTCCGCCGCTCGCGTTGGGCGAGAAGGCGGCTGCGGAAATGGCGCTGGCGTCGGTCGTCATCCGATGGCCGACTGTGTGGGCTCCGGGCTGCTCGGCGTCAGGTTACTTGATCGGCTTGCCGTTGTGGGAGAGGCTGGACAGAGCGGCGTCGACGGCCTTCTTCACGCCGCTGGAGAGCGGGGCGTAGTCCATTTCGTTGGCGAACTTCTGTCCGCCACCGATTGCCCAGTTCAGGAATCCGACGAGAGCCTTGGCCTCGGCGTCGGTCTTGAGGTTGGAGAGGTCCTTGTACACGATGATGTAGGTAAAGGCGCTGATCGGGTAAGTCTTCTCGCCGGGCTGATCCCAGATGTCGGCGCGAAGAACGTTGCCCTTGAGCATCGCGGCGGCGCCTTCACCGGCAATCGACATGGTCTCGGGCGTCGCGATGATGAACTTGCCGGCTTTGTTCTTGACCGCGCCGTAGGCGATCTTGTTCGCGACGGCGTAGTTCTGTTCGATGTAGCCGATCGATCCGGCGGTCTGCTGAATCACCGCGGCGACGCCTTCGTTGCCCTTGCCGCCCTGACCCAGCGGCCACTTCACCTGCTTGCCAGCACCGATCTCGCCTTTGAAGACAGGGCTCTGGGTGGCGAGGTAGCTGGTGAAGACGTGGGTGGTGCCACTGCCGTCGGTGCGGAAGGCGGGGGTGATGGCGAGTTTGGGGAGCGTGACGCCGGAGTTGAGTTCTTGGAGTCGCGGGTCGTCCCAGGTGCTGATCTTGCCCATGAAGATGTCGGCCAGAACATCGCCGCTGAAGTTCAGGGGCTGGGAAAGGCCGGGCAGGTTGTACGCGGGGACCACGCCGCCGATGACGGCGGGAAACTGAATGATCTTGTCCTCGCCGCCCATCGCCTCGATTTCTTTCTTGGTGAGGGGGGCGTCGGAGGCGCCGAAGGCGACGGTCTTGTCGGTGATGGCCTTGACGCCGCCGCCGGAGCCGATGCTGCGGTAATCGATCTTAATGCCGGGCTCGACCTTCTCGTACTCAGAGACCCACTTGGTGTAGAGGGGAGCGGGGAAGGTGGCGCCTGCGCCGCCGAGACGGACCTCGCTGGCCTGAGCGATGTTCGCGCCCCCACCGACCACGATGGAAACACCGACCGCCGACACCCACGCCGCCCGCTGGATGATGCTCATGCACGTCTCCTGTGTGTACACCTGTCTGTCGAAACCCGAACGTCCTCCACCCTTGCAAAACAGTAAAGGGCCCCGTTCTGAAAGAGGGTCTGGCGTGCGCTAAGAGTCTGCAAAGAAGCGTTTGGGTGGTCACCGAGAGTGCGTGCAACCTCTTTAGCAGCAGTGCTTTGCGGCCAATTTACTTCAAGGCGACGTCGAGATCGGCGATCAAGTCTTCGACGTCTTCGCAGCCGACCGAGAGACGGATCAAGCCGTCGGCAATGCCCAGGGCTGCCCGGGCCGCGGGCGGGATGCTGGCGTGGGTCATGATGGCGGGGTGCTCGATCAGGCTCTCGACGCCGCCGAGGGACTCAGCGAGGGAGAAGAGCTTGGTGCGCTCCAGGACCTTGCGCGAGGGTTCGAGGCCGCCCTTGACGACGCAGGAGATCATGCCGCCGAAGGCTCGCATCTGCTTCTTGGCGAGCTCGTGCTGCGGGTGGCTGGTGAGACCGGGGTAGATGACCTTCTCGATCTTGGGGTGCTTCTCGAGCCACTGGGCGATCTTCATCGCATTCTCGCAGTGGCGTTGCATGCGGAGGTGCAGCGTCTTGGTGCTGCGGAGCATGAGGAAGCAGTCCATCGCGCTGGGCACGGCCCCCACTGCGTTCTGGGCGTAGCCGATCTTGGCGGCGAGCTCTTCGTGCTTGGTCGCGATCGCGCCGGCGACGAGGTCGCTATGGCCGCCGATGTACTTGGTGCACGAGTGCATGACCACATCCGCGCCGTGGGCGAGGGGGTTCTGCAGATACGGCGAGGCGAAGGTGTTGTCGACCACCAGCATCGGGCGGCCGAGCGTGGTGCCCAAGGGCGTGCCGAGCGGGCCGAGGGTGGCGTCGGCCGCGGGCGAGGGACCGATCTTGGCGGCGTCCACAACCTTGCGCACACCGGCGATGTCGATCACCTTCAGCATCGGGTTGCTGGGGGTCTCGAGCCAGACCAGCCGCGTCTCGGGGCGGATCGCCTTGGCGATCTCGTCGAGCTTGGTCATGTCGACGCGTGTGGTCGTGAGGTTGAGGTGGCGGAAGACCTTGTCGAGTTGGCGGAAGGTGCCGCCGTAGACGTCGTCGGAGAGCACGACGTGATCGCCCGCGCGGAGCAGATGGAGCAGGCAGTCCATCGCCGCAAGACCACTCGAAAAGGCGAAGCCGTGGGTGCCGCCCTCGAGGGCGGCGAGGTTGGCCTCGAGCGCGGTGCGGGTGGGGTTCTTGCTCCGGGCGTAGTCGTAGCCGTCCTTGAAGACGCCCGGAGAGGCCTGCACGAAGGTGCTGGTGAAGTAGACCGGGGTCATGATCGCGCCGGTGGACGGGTCGGGCGATTGGCCGGCGTGGATGCAGTTGGTGGCGAAACGGTGGGTGTCGTGCATGGGTGGCTCGGGGCTTACTCAGAAGTGAGAGAACGCGGAGGAGCGGAGAGAGCGGAGGTTCGCGGAGAAAGACCTTTCAACTCAAAGGGCTCGAAGGGCTCGAAGGGCTCAAAGGGGGAAGATGTCGAAGGGATAGAGCGAGGAAGGAGGAGTGTCAACGGATGCGATCTTGAGAGGGACTTGGTGAACGAGTGCCAACACGCTTGAGTGCCAGCCTCTCCTTGATCGGTGCTTCGGTTCAGCCCTTCGAGTTCTTTGAGCCCTTTGAGTTGAACCTTCTTCTTTCTCCGCGAGACTCCGCTCTCTCCGCTTCTCCGCGTTCTCTCGGTCACTTTGGTGAGGGAAGCAACACCGACCCTCCGCTTGCGCGGAGGGTTCCTTTCAGCGTCCCTTCTTGCTCATGAAATCGATCACGTCGATCTGGCTGATGACGCCGACGATCTTGTCGTTGTCGATGACGATGGCGACCTGGTTGGTCTCGAAGATGCGATAGAGCTCTTCGATGCGGGCCTTGGGGTAGATCAGGCCGCCGATGCGTTGTGCCACGCTCTTTGCCTCGGAGTCCATCGTGGCGTTGCCTTCCTGCAGGCCGCGGAGGACGTCGACTTCGGCGACGATGGAGAGCGGGTGGCCCTTGGCGTCGACGATGGGGACCTGGGACACGCCGTGCTTCTTGAAGAGGCCGATGACGGCGGCGATGGAGTCATGCTCGTTGGCGGTAATGATCGCCCCCTGGCGGCCGGCGAGAATCTCCTCGACGAGGCCGAGGTCGCGATCGCTGCCAAGGAAGCCGTAGTCCTTCATCCAGGCGTCGTTGAGGAACTTGGTGGTGTAGCGGGTAGCGGAATCGCAGAGGAACGTGACGACGGTCTTGCCCGGGCCGAGGGCCTTGGCGACCTTGATGGCGATGTGGACGTTGCAGCCGGATGATCCGCCGCAGAAGAGGCCTTCCTCGCGGACGAGGCGGCGGGCCATGCTGAAGGCTTCCTTGTCGTTGGTCTGGTGGAACTCGTCGACGACGCTGTAGTCCATGGCGTCGCAGAGGATGTCCTCGCCGATGCCTTCGACCTTGTAGACGTGCGGCGTGGGCATGGTCTTGGTGTAGTAGTAGTGATAGTGCACGCTGCCGATGGGATCGACGCCGACGATCCTGACGTGCGGGTGGTTCTTCTTGAAGTAGCGTCCGATGCCGGAGATGGTGCCGCCGGTGCCGGCACCGGCGATCACGGCGTCGACCTTGCCCTCGGTCTGGCGCCAGATCTCCGGGCCGGTGGAGAGCTCGTGGGCGTCGATGTTGAGTTGGTTGTGGTACTGGTTGACGTAGAACGCGCCGGGCGTCTCGCGGGCGATGCGCTTGGCGGTGGAGACGTAGTGCTCGGGCGAGTCGCCGGGGACGTCGGTGGGCGTGATGACCACTTCGGCGCCGAAGGCCTTGAGCATGTTGACCTTCTCAAGGCTCATCTTGTCGGGCATGGTGAAGACGCAGCGATAGCCGCGGACCGCGGCCCACATGGCGACGCCCTGGCCGGTGTTGCCGCTGGTGTTCTCGACGATGGTCGCGCCGGGCTTGATAAGGCCCTTCTTCTCGCTCTCGTTCAGGATGTGCACCGCCATGCGGTCCTTGATGGAGCCGGTGGGGTTCATGTACTCGCACTTGACGAGCACGGTGGCGCAGCCCGGCGGAACGACCTTGTTGAGTTTCACAAGGGGGGTGTTTCCGACGGCGTCGAGGATGTTGTTGCGGATGGCGGTGGTCATTGTCCCCACTTTATCAGGCTTGGCGGCCTCGGGGAATCCAGAGGCGAACCTCGGACCGAGCCCCGAGCGTCAGCGAGTGGGTTGCCTTGGTTTCAGGCCGGTGGACCCGCTCGCTCACGCTCGGGGCTCGACAAGGCAGCTGGGTGCAAGAGGACGGGAGGAATCCCGATTCCCGCGGTCAGCGAACAATGCTTCGGAAGGGGCCTCGCCTTGAATGCCCGCACAATGACTTTGCTGCCTGCTTGGCTGCTTGCCGCGATCTGCGCTGTTGTCCTGAGCGCGTGCTCACGGGAACCCTCTTACTCGCAGTCCTCGCCGGACGCGACGATCACGACCGCGAAGGAGATGGTCCGCCGCGGCGACGCCAAGCTGCTCGTCAAGCTCGTCTACAGCGAAGACGAGAACATGAAGAAGTGCCTGAACCGCCTCGGGCACGCGTTGGGGCGACTGCAGGACCTGGCGAAGGAATTGGAGAAGGCGTTCCCGGCCGAGGTGGCGAAGCTGCGTGAGGACGCCAAGCGGGAGGCGGCAAAGGGCGGATCACAGGGCTTGGCGAGTTTGTTCACCGGCGGCGGGCAGCGGGCGCGGGAGCAAGCCAGGCGGGCGGCCGATGCCGCGAATCGCAATGCACCCGCGGGTTCGAACACCAACGACCCGTTCACCGCCGTGCTGACTCGACTGTTCACGTCGCCGTACGAAGTCCTTGAGGACGAGCGAAACAACCTGACCGCGGTGATGCTCGACGAGAAGACCTACACGCTGCTCTATAAGAACGGACCGATCATTCCGGGCGTGGCGCTGACAATCCGCAAGGACGATCGCGACGGGCGTTGGTACTTCAACCTCCCCACCGACCTGCCGATCCTGAACGGCTACTTCTTCAAGTCCGACGAGGCATGGCGGACGTACACCGGATTGGTCGCGACGTTCGACAACATCGTGAAGGACCTCATCGACGACGTGCGGCAGGGCAAGGTGAAGAACCTGAACGACACCGCACGGGTGGCGGGCGAGAAGGCGTTCACGTCGCTGCCCTTCGCGTTTATCGCGATCGATCGCCTGACGGCGGCGGAACGCAAGAAGGCGGGGTTAGGGAAGCCTTCGACACCGCCGCCCGCGAAGGCGCCGGTGCCGACAACCGGCGGGTAACGAACGAGCCGAGAGAACGGCAGCGCCTCCCCGCCCCGCGAAGCGGGGAGGGGTGGTCGAGCGCAGCGAGACCGGGGAGGGGTGATTCGCGTTCGTGTGTTCGATGCGACGAGGTACCCGAAATCCCCTCACCTGCTTCGCCTGTGGCGAAGCGGTCCTCTCCCCGCAGGCGGGGAGAGGAGGCGCACATTCGCGTTGCTTCAATGTTCCTCGTGCATCTTCACGTTGCGGTTCTCACGCACAAAGATCATGCCGACCACCAGCGTCATGGCGCAGATCGCCATCGGGAACCACAGGCCCGCGAAAGGGTTCTTGGTCTTTTCGTAGAAGAGTTGCCCGATGAACGGCACCATGCCGCCGAAGACGCCGTTGCCGATGTGGTAGGGCAGCGACATGCTGGTGTAACGGATGCGGGTCGGGAAGAGCTCGACAAGGAACGCCGCGATCGGGCCGTAGACCATGGTGACGAGGAAGACCTGCACGAAGATCAGGAACGTGAGGGTCATCGCGGGCGGGCTGGTGAGGGACGGGAAACGGACAGTGTGCTTCACCGTCTGCTTCGGTTCGGTCGCGCCCGCGGCGAGCGTGTCGGTCGTGGTCACGGTGTCGGTCGTGCCGTCGGCATAGGTGCGGACTTCCTTGCGAAGTGTCACCGTGGCGCCCGCAATGCCCTTGGTTGGGTCGGCGGCGATCGAGTCCACCTTGGGCTCGCCGAGCGGTCGCACGCCGTCGGCGGCGAGTTGGAAGCGGGCGGGGTCGCTGAGGTTCGTGACCGCGACCTTCATGCCATAGATCGGGTAGTAGAGCACCAGCGCCAGCAGACAGCCGGTGAGCATGATCCCCTTGCGTCCGATCTTGTCCGACAGCGCCCCCATCACGATGAAGAACGGCGTCCCGAGCAGCAACGCCAGCCCGACGATGTACTCGGCTTGGGTCGCCTCGATGGCGAGCGTGGTTTTGAGGAAGTTCATCGCGTAGAACTGGCCGGTGTACCAGACGACGCCCTGGCCCGCGGTCGCGCCCAGGAGCGCGATGATGACGAGGCGCAGGTTCTCTTTGTTCGCGAAAGATTCCTTCAGCGGGTTCTTCGCTCCCTTGCCCGAGGCCTTCATGCGCTTGAACAGCGGCGACTCGCTCATGCGGCGGCGGATGTACCACGAGAACGCGACGAGCACGAGCGAGAGCCAGAACGGGATGCGCCAACCCCACGCCGCGAAGTCCTCCGGAGCCATGAGTGTGCGGCAGAGCAGGATCACACCCAGCGACATGAACAGCCCGAGCGTGGCGGTGGTCTGGATCCAACTGGTCCAGTAACCGCGTTGGCCATCGGGGCAGTGCTCGGCGACGTACGTCGCGGCCCCGCCGTACTCGCCACCGAGGGCGAGTCCCTGACCCAAGCGGAGCAGAATCAGGAGCGCCGGAGCGAGCCACCCAATCTGCTCGTAGCCGGGCAGAATTCCGATGAGGAACGTCGTGCCGCCCATGAGCAGCAGCGTCACCATGAAGGTGTACTTGCGGCCGATGAGGTCGCCGAGGTATCCGAAGACGATCGCGCCGAAGGGCCGGACCACAAAGCCGATGGCAAAGGTGGCGAGGGTGGAGAGCAACGCCGTCGCGCCGGAGCCCTTGGGAAAGAAGACGTCGGCGATGGTGAGGGCGAGGGCGCCGAAGATGTAGAAGTCGTACCACTCGATGAGGGTGCCGGCGGACGAGGCGCCGATGATGGTCCAGAGGCTCTGCTCGGGCAGAACCTCTTGTTCGGACTTGGTTTGCGCGTTGGTTTCGGGGTGGCTCATGGGGCGTTTGGAGGCGAACGGCGAGCAAAAGCGCGAGCGGAAACGGCCCCGATCCTGCCGCGGGGAGGGGACGTCCTACGGAGTTATACCCGAAATTCCCGCTGCAATTGTCCGAGAAAGCAGTAGACTGCACCATCAGTGATTTACCGGAGTCAGGGAAAGCGGCGACGGCAGCACTCAACGGACTCGACCATGTCTCCCAACAGACCCGCCAACCGTGGTCGCTCCGCTACCAACGCACTTGCGTTCACGCTGATCGAGTTGCTGGTCGCGATCGCGATCATCGCGCTCTTGATTGCGTTGATCGTGCCGTCGCTGGCGATGGCGCGGCGAACGGCCCGGGCGGCGATCTGCGCGAGCAACCTGCGCCAGCACGCGACCGGGATGGCGACGTATGCGACGGATGCGAAGGGATTGATGCCGTCGTTCTCGTGGCTGCCGAACAAGAAGTACAGCCGCTGGGCCGACCTGAACACCGCAACCACGCCGCAGGCGGCGGTGGCGAATCAGGGCGTTGATATCGTGCGGCGGCACACGGGGCTGAACCTGCCGCCGTTCGATGCGTCGAAGTCGCGGCTGCTCACCCGCAACTTCGCGCACCTGGTGATGTACGACGGCGGGTACTACAGCAGCCGCCTCATCGAGCCTGCTGCCATCTGCCCCGAAGACCGCGTCACGTCGGAATGGCAGAAGGCCGGACCGAAGGACATCTTCGAGACGCTGAAGATTCAGCAATACGTTCCGCCGGACTTCGACGAGCCGCAGAGTTACCAGCGGTTGTTCCCGTTCTGGTCGTCGTACGAACGCGTCGCGTGCTCGTGGTCGGTGGACAAGGGACCGAACGCGGTCAATCAGAACTACGAGAAGTATCTCTACTACAACGTGTTCCTCGGAACGACTCGCTTTGATCAGCGTCGCGCGGACGATGTGGCGTTCCCGGCCCAGAAGGTCATCATGTTCGACCTCTTCGACCGTCACGTGTCGAAGAAGACGACGTTCTACGCCTACCCGTCGACGCGTCAGCCGCTGTTGCACGGCGATGGCTCGGTGGTCACCCGCCGCACTGCGGACGCCAATCCGGGCTGGGATCCGACGCTGACCTCGATTCCTGATTTCGCGACGCAGTTCAAGTACGCGCCGCTCCCCAACGAGCCCAAGACCGTCTCGGGACTGCCCTTCGATCTTGTCAAGGGCTACTACCGCTGGACGCGAGCCGGGCTGCGTGGCGTTGACTTCTCGGGTGCCGAGGTGAAGTGAGTCGTACGCAGCGCTATTTTTCTGCATGACGCTGCGCACTCCTTGGGTCGTTCTCTCAGCTTCCCTCGCATTTCTTGTCGGGGTCCCGCTGGCCTCCGCGGCCGCGGAACCTCAGGCGGAAACTTCTCCCACCGCTGCACCCGCCGCCGTCACCGTGCGTGTCGCCACCTTCAACATCGAGGACGTCCGCACCGAGGACGTGAAGCGGTCCGATCAGCCGCGGCTGAAGGCGGTCGCGGAGGTCATCCAACGCATCCGTCCCAACATCATCTTCCTGAACGAGATCGCGTACGACATGCCCGGCGCGCCGGGGTTTGTGGACGGGGAAGAGCCGGGGCAGAATGCGGCGCGGTTCGTGGCGAACTACTTGAGCACGCCGCAGGCGGCGGGGTTGGAGCCGATCAAGTACGTCGCGTTCATGGCGCCGAGCAACACGGGTGTGTTCAGCGGCCACGACCTCGACAACGACGGCGCGGTGACGGCGACGTATCCCTTGCCGCCGGGAGCGAGCGCGAGCGGCGATCCGGGGGCGCAGACCAAGGAAGGCCGCCTCTACGGCAACGACTGCTGGGGCTTCGGCACGTTTCCCGGGCAGTACGCGATGGCGTTGCTCGTGGACGAGCGGCTGGTGATTGAGACGGAGAAGGTGCGGACGTTCCAGCGCATGCCGTGGGATTACATGCCCGGCAATTTCATGCCGAACAAGAGCGACGGCAACGGGTTCTACAGCGACGAGGAGAAGAAGCTCGTCCGCCTGTCGAGCAAGAGCCACTGGGACGTGCCGGTGACGCTGCCCAACGGGGCGGTGCTGCATGTGCTGGCCTCGCACCCGACGCCGCCGGTGTTCGATGGGCCGGAGGATCGCAACGGTCGTCGCAACCACGACGAGATCCGGCTGTGGATGGATTACCTGTTCAACGACCCGTACCTGGTGGACGACAAGTCGACGTACGGCGGACTGGCGTCGGACGCTTCGTTTGTGATCGTTGGCGATCTCAATGCCGATCCGAAGAAGGGTGACTCGTACAAGAATCCGATCGGCAAGCTGCTGGCGAATCGACGGGTGCTGAAGTTTGACGCTCCCAAAGCGGACCTCGACATCCCGGGGCTCGAGCCGACGGACACCGCGATGTTCAAGATGCGGGTCGATCACGTGATTCCGTCGAAGGACCTGAAGGTGTCGGCGAGCGGCGTGTGGCGCGCGTTACCGGCCTCGAACGTGGGCGGGAAGTTCCCGAGCGACCACTTTCCGGTGTGGATGGATGTGGTTGTTCCCGGCAAGTAGCAGCGTGGCTGTGCAACGGGTGCCATCAGTCCGCCGGCTCTGCGGCGCGACTGATGCCTTCTGGAACAACGACGCCGGGGACTTCAGTCGTACGGCTCAGAGCAGCCGCGGACTGATGGCACCAAGGCATTCTCGCGCGTACCCTTCGTCTCACGGAGATTTCGTTGTCCCGAGCCACCTTGAATCCCAAAACGTCGGCCGCCGCTCTTGCAAGACCGCTGTGGATGTCGTTCGTCGAGGCGGGCAAGCCGGGGATCACGCGGTTGGTGACGATCACGTCGCTGGTGGGATTCGTTCTCGCGGCGCTTGCTCCGCATCTCTCGGCCAAGTGGAGTTACGCCAATCTCGGCTTCGTCGCCATCGCGACGGCATTGGGAACGGCTCTGTCGTCGCTCGGTGCGAACACACTCAACGAGTGGATGGAGCGGGATCGGGACGCGCGGATGCCCCGCACGGCTCATCGGCCGCTACCACAGGCTCGGATCACGCCGCGGCAGGCATTGATCGCGGGTGTGATTGAGAGCATCGTCGGCGTGGCCATCCTGGCGGCGTGCACGAACATCTGGGCGGCGCTCGTGTCGCTGGCGTGCATTGTGAGCTATGTCGCGGTGTACACGCCCCTGAAGCCGCGGTCGCCGATCTCGACCCTGGTGGGCGCCGTGCCGGGCGCACTCCCGCCGTTGATCGGCTGGTGCGCGGGCGCGGGGATGTCGAACGCGGCGGGGTGGGACGCATTAACGCAGCTCGGCGGCTGGTCACTGTTCGCCCTGATGTTTGTCTGGCAGCTCCCCCACTTCCTCGCCATCGCGTGGATGTACCGCGAGGACTACTCGCTGGGCGGGTTCAAGGTGCTGGCGGTGGAAGACCCGACGGGCGTGCGCACTGCTCGCGGCGTCCTGATCTGGTCGCTGCTTCTCATCCCCGCGACGCTGCTGCCCTGGCTGGCGATGCCGGCGCGAGCCGGGACCGTGTACGCGGCGTTTGCGATCGTGTCCGCGCTGGCGTTCCTGTACCTCGCGGTGCGCTTCGCCGTGGATCGCACGCGGCCGTCGGCACGGCGCGTGTTCCTGGCGTCGATCGCGCATCTGCCGCTGCTGCTGATCGTGCTTGTGGCGGAAGCGGTGCTGCGGACGTGGCGGTAAGCCGACCGTCAGGCTTCGACGCGCACGACGGCGGCCTCGACGATCAGGGTGCAGCCCTCGAACTGGAATCGCTTGGCTTCTCCGGATCGTGAACGAGCGGCGCGAGCTGCGGCGAGCACTTCTCGATTGCGGGGCGTGCCGTGGACGCTTCGCACGATCTGAGTGACGGCTTCCGCGACGACGGCACGTGGGGCGGCTTGCCATGGGCCGCGGGACCATTCGCCCGGCGAGCGCCGGGAGTCCCGCAGAAGCGCGGCAGCATCGACACGAATAACCCCAAACGCGGCGGCCGCAGCGGTCGCGAGGGAGCTGGATCGCTCGGCAACACCGGGCGCGATGGCTTCGAGGAGCGGAATGACCTCGTGACGCAACTTGGCGCGGAGTCGCGTGGTGTCGGCGTTGGTGGCATCGGTCCGCCACATCCACCCGCAAGCGGAGCAAAGGCGCTCGGCGTCGGTGTGACGCAGCTCGAGCATGGGCCGGATCAGCGTGATGTCACGATCCAACGCCCTCCGAATCGCGATGCCCCGAAGGCCGCGTGGTCCCGAACCGCGAAGCAGGCGCATGAGCAGGGTTTCGAGCTGATCCTCGGCGTGGTGACCGGTTGCGACGAAGCGGCAGCCAGCATCGTGGGCGAGCTCGGCGAGGGCTCGGTATCGCTCCCGTCGTGCGGCCGCCTCAATGTTCCCGCGGCCTTGAACGCTGATCCGTCGGGTGACGAACGGCACTCCGAGCGTGCGGCAGAGTTGCTCACACGCGGCACGATCGGCTTGGGCATCAGCCTCGCTCCGCATGTCGTGGACGATGTGGGCGGCGACGACGTGGCGAGCCTGAGTGGAAAGAGCGAGGAGCAGGGCCGAGGAGTCGGAACCGCCGGAGAAAGCGACAAGGGTGCGGCGGTCAGCGTCGCGGCCGCCGGCACCACCGGTGAGGGCACGCCACCGGGTGAGCAGACGCCGCACCGTCGGATCGGATTTGGAGGGCACCCCGACGGCCCTGGACGAGTCATGGGGCGGCGTGGGCTGGGGAGGTGGAGTGGCGAACGGCACTCAGAGATGGTACTTTGCTGGCTCAGGCCGCGATTCCGGGCTGGAGACCCGGCGAAGTTGTGTTTGGGAACGTCGAGCGACTTCCGCGGCGTGACATGGAGGTTTGCGTCTTGCTAGCCGCACTGCTGAACACTCTCGCCCCTGTACCGACGATGGCCTTGGCGTTCGACAGCGAGACGCTCGGAGTGCGGGAGATTCTGCTCGCGGGTAGCGTGATCGGCATCGGAGTGGTGCTGATCGCCTGGGGCGTCTTGAGCCGCAAGCGCGACGTACCTGGACACGCTCGCGACAGTGCGGAGAAGCTCACGCGAGACCTGATCGACGAATTGGAGAATCGAGCCGAGCGTCTTGAAAAGCTGATCTCGCGAGCGGAGTCCACGCTGGTGGAGCTCCGTGATTCGGAGCGACGCATCGCGGCGGCACCAAAGCGCGTGGTCGAAACGATCATCGAGCCTAAGCCGCGGCCGGAGCACTCGATCTTCACGGACCCGATGCACAACGAAGTCTGCGCGCTCGCGGAGCAGGGACTCGGGCCGGTGGACATCGCACGAAGAATGCAATTGCCGACAGGGCAGGTGGAGTTGATCTTGAACCTGCGGCCGAATCGAACGATGAGACGCGACTAGGGGCAAACACGATGCGGCGTGCCGCACCGAGGCTTGCGATCCACAGAAGTGTGGCGGGTTACTCAGGCGCGAGCCTTTGAGGCGCGGCGAACGCCGTGCTCGAAGGCCCATTCGTAGACGGCGTGCCCCTCGTCGATCTTCAAGAGGTCGAGATCGATGCGGTACAGGCCGTCGTCGTTGTAATCGCAGCTCACCACCCGACCCAGGAGCGGCACGGGGCGATCGTCGATGAGGTGAATGGCGATCGCCAAGTGCCGTCCGACGTAGCACATACGTCTCGAAACGAGCACAAAATGTGAGCGACCGAGTTCGCAGGACCGGGCCTGCCAAGTCATTCCCGGTCGCTCGCGTTCATCGAGCTCGGCGAGATCGATCTCGGCCAGAAATCGGTTTCCGTGCGGACGCGGTTGCGTCAGCCGGACCTTCCCGGTGCTTTCACTGGGCGCAGTGACGCCCGAATCCCACGCGGCGCGAACGGTTGCTGTCGGCATGTCTTCAGCGTGCATTACGCCGCCTCCGAGGACCATCAACGACGAGAGACAACTGCGTAATTCCACGCGGACTATTCCGGCTGAATCAATTATCAAAAGTGGAACGATTGTGTGTAGGTAGAGATAGTCATGGTTATGAGACAGCGGGGCACAGACTTGGGGGACTGGGGTGTGCGTCTTTTGCGGGAGTCGCGTCTGGCGCTCCTGGGCACTGCGTGGGCGGAATTGCTTGAATGCCCGCTTGCCGCTGGGAAGCTACCGCAGTTCGACGAGTTCCGCGATGAGGCGGGGCATCGTCGCGAGATCGATCGATATCTCCTGGCCCATCTGGTGGGCATTGCACCGCAATCGCCACCGGCGAATGCTGGCACCGACGTGTTGCTCTGGGCCCGGATTGCGAGTGGTTCGAGAGACTTCTTTTGGACCGAGATTGACACGAAGCGGCCGTGGCTGGTGCGGGAGCGGGACGATCTGACGATCGAAACCTGGACACAGGCTGAACTCTGCTGCTTGCACGCCTTGTCCCATGCGGGGCCGACGCTCAAGCCGAGAGCCGATGCGGCCGCGGATTGGATGATTGAGCACCTGCAGCCCGACAACGCCACGAATCATCCATGGGCGATCCACATGTTTCTGCGGCGCGCCGCGGAAATCGGCAGCGACGAGCACCGCCTGTACGCCGAGGCTCTGCTCCACAATGCGGTGATCTCGCTGGGACGTGTCGACCGCTTTTCGGCGCTGATCCTGCTCGACTCGGGGCGTTGGCTGCAGCGCCAGCCCGAGGTGCGTTCTGGTTCGGCCTGCTAAGCACGCGGATCGTCGGAACCGAGCCGCGTGACGTCAGGCCGTCTGCGTCTGCGGCCTCGCGGTCGTCACCGGACGCAGCCAGCGTGCAACTTCAGCATCGAGCAACGCCTGATCGCGGCCGATCTTGCGGACGATCGCGGCGGCGACCAGGCCCATGAACATCGGCTGGGGCCGCAGCGGGCGGCTGGTGAGTTCCGGGTGGAACTGGGCGCCGATGAAGTAGGGGTGAGTCACCTTGAGCGCGAGGCCGCCCTCGCTGCTGGTGCCGGCGCTCGAGCGGATGTTGGCCGCGGGATGGTCGATCTCGCTGACGCTCTGGCGGAGCTCGAGGATCTGCATGATCGGGCGGGCGGGGTGGCGGCCGCTGAAGACCAGGCCGGCGTGCTCGAAGCGCTCGATGTAGTTGGGGTCGACCTCGTAGCGGTGGCGGAAGCGCTCGCGCACGCCGTGCTGCTTGTTGAAGAGGAAGTGGGCGAGCGAGTTGGGCGTGATGGCGACTTCCTGTCCGCCGAGACGCATGGTGCCGCCGAGGCCCTCGATGCGCTTCTGTTCGGGGAGCTCGCTGATGACCGGGTTCTCGCAGCCGGGTTTGAACTCGGTGCTGTTGGCGTCCTTGAGGCCCAGGACGTTGCGGGCGAACTCGATGACGGCCATCTGGAAGCCCAGGCAGAGGCCCAGGTAGGGCAGCCCGTTCTCGCGGCAGTGACGGACACAGGCGATCTTGCCCTCGACGCCGCGGCTGCCGAAGCCGCCGGGGACGATGACGGCGTGCAGGTCGGCGAGACGCGGGGCGACATTCGAGTTGTCGATGTTGGTGGTATCGATCCAGTTGAGATCGATGTCGCACGACAGGTGGGCCGAGCAGTGCTCAAGGGCTTTGTCGATCGAGGCGTAGGCGTCGCGGATCTGGGCGTACTTGCCGGCGATGCCGATGTTGACCTTGTGACGCTTGGGGGCGATGAGGCGTTTGGCGAAGCCCATCCAGCGGTCGCGGGCCTTGTCCTCGTTGGAGAAATCGACACGATCGTGCAGCCCGAGGAGCGAGAGGATCTCGCGGTCGAGGCCGTCGGTGCGCATGTCCTCGGGGATGGTGTAGATGCTCTCGCGGTCGTGCATCGAGAAGAGGCGACGGGGCGGGACGTTGCTGAACATCGCGATCTTCTGCATCACCTTTTCGCCGCAGGGCTTGCTGGCGCGGCAGGCGATGACGTGGGGCTGGATGCCGGCCTCCATCAGTCGCTTGATGCCGAGCTGCGCAGCCTTGCTCTTCTGCTCCCCCAGAGCGGGCGGCTCGATGATGTAGGTGAGGGCCACGAAGCACGTGGAGTTGGGGCCTTCCTCGAAGGCGAGCTCGCGCATGGCCTCGATGTAGAACGCGTTCTCGTAGTCGCCGACGGTGCCGCCGACCTCGATGAAGACGACGTCGGCGGGCTTGGTGCCGTCGCCGTGGAGAGCGAGTTCGCGGAGCTTGCGCTTCACCTCGCCGGTGACGTGCGGGATCATCTGCACATCGCGGCCGAGGTAGACGCCCATGCGTTCCCGCTCGAGGATCTCGCTGAAGATGCGACCCGAGGTGGTGAAGTTGCGCTGCGAGAGGTTCTGGTCGAGCAGGCGCTCGTAGGTGCCCAGATCCATGTCGCACTCGGTGCCGTCGTCGAGGACGAAGACCTCGCCGTGGCGATACGGGTTGAGCGTGCCCGAGTCAATGTTGAGATAGCCCTCCATCTTGATGGGGGCGACGGACAGGCCCTTGTCCTTGAGCATCTTGGCCAGGCTGCTGGCGAAAATGCCCTTGCCCAGCCCGCTCATGACGGTACCGAAGACGACGACGTACTTGTGGCGGCCCTTGACGTAACCGGGTGGGATCGGCGAGTAGAACTCGCTCTCGGCGGATTGATCGCCGAGGCTTGCGAGAGTGAGGTTCGGGGTTGAGGCGATGCTGGCAAGATCAGCGGAGTTGGGACGCGGACCAATCGGCTTTGCCTCGATGGTCGGGGTGAAGCCCTCGTCGATCAGAGCGTGTCGAAAGGCCTCAGCGTTGGAAAACGGGATGGCGGCGCTGCGTTCGTCGTGGAACGGCATGGAGCCGTCGCCAGACCGGTCGTCCAGACGTCCTGTCTCGGTCGCGCGGGTGGGCATGTCTCAGCATATCACATTGGGGACAGGCCGGTCGCGTGAACTGAGGGGGAATCGTTGCAGGATTCACAGAGTTTCGGGCGCGCGGGCATGACCCCGGACCGATCGCCGCTGGTTATCGACCGGACCTCTTCCAGCGGGCGACGAACGCCGCGTACTGCTCGGGGGTGTCAATTCCCGGGTTTCCCGCGTCGGGGACGACGGCGACAGCGATGGAGTGGCCGTGCTCGAGCACCCGGAGTTGTTCCAGCGACTCGGCCTGCTCGGCCGGGGTGGGGGTCAGGGAGCGATAGGTACTCAGGAACGAACGCCGGTAGCAATAGAGGCCGACATGCCGCAGCGGGCCTGCGCCGGGGTTGCCGGCCACTTGCGGATCGCGAGTGAAGGGCACGCGCGAGCGGCTGAAGTACATCGCTGTGCCGTCGCGGCGGCAGACCACCTTGACGATGTTCGGGTTGTTGGGGTCGTCGGCAGGGGCCAAAGGGGCGGCCACCGTCGATACCGCGGCGGTCGGGTGGGCGGTCAGGGCCCCTACCGCTGCGTCGATGACCGCGGGCTCGATCTCCGGCTCGTCGCCCTGGACGTTCACGACGATCGTGTCGGCTGGAAGTCCGAGCAGGTCGGCGGCCTCGGCGAGGCGGCTGGTGCCATTGGGGTGGTCTGTCGCGGTGAGCACGCAGTCGATGCCGCGGGATCGGACGGCGTCGAGGATGCGGGGGTCGTCGGCGGCGACGACGACGCGGGAGAGGGACGGAGCTTTCGCGGCCGCCTGGGCAACATGGACAATCAGGGGCGTGCCGGTTTCGGCAGCGAGCATCTTCCCCGGAAAGCGGGTCGAGGCCATGCGGGCGGGGATGATGGCGACGATGGAAGGCATCGGTGGAGCCTCTCGCGTGAGCGAGAGGTTGCGAGGATGGTGGTTAGGATTTCCTCTCGCTTACGCGAGAGACTCTAGCGAACGCTACTTCGCCCGCAGTTCCGCCACCAGCTTCTTGAGCGTTTCGCGGCGTGCCTTGATGTCCTTGTAGCCGATCGCCTGGATCAGGATCTGGCTGGCGATCTTCTCGGCTTCCTCGGCGGCGGTGAGGTCGCGGCGGGTCTCGCCGTTCACCTGCAGCGCGCAGCACAGGTCGTACCGCACATCGCGCTGATCCTCGGGGGTCATGTCGGGCACTTCAAGGGCGCGACGCAGGGTCTCGACGGCCTCATCGGCGAGGTCGCAACGGAGGAACGACATACCCAGCATGTGCAGCACGCGGCCGCGGACGCGGGGGTCGTTCTGGGCTTCCTGGAACTGGCCGATCGCTTCCTCGAAGTTGCCGAGCTCGAAGTAGCGGCGGCCCAGCTCGTACTTCCAAGTGAGGTCCGTCGGGTAGTTCTCCACGCACAGACGCAGCTCGTCAACCTCAAGCTCGAGCAGCGCCTGCCGCTCGGTGTCGTAGATGCTCTTGACGGTCTCGTCGCCCGGGGCCGACTCGAGCATCTGGCGTGCCGAAGAGACCTTGCGTCGGGCCTGGCGGATGCGCACTTCGCCGGCGCCCTGGCGGAACTTGAAGATCTTGGTGCGTTCGAAGGTCTGGAGCGAGATGGCGACGGCGCGTTCCTCGTCGCTGGGCTTGCCACGTTCGCGGAGGGCCTTGATGAGCTTGTCGGTGGTCGGAAGGTCCTCGGGGCGTGCCGCGAACTCTGCCTCGCAGACCGCGACGTGGCGGTCCTTGGCGTCGTCGGTCTTGCTGACGCGGTCGCCTTCTTCGAGCGCCTTCTGCTTGCCCGCGTCGCGGATGTTCTGGCGGAAGCCGCCCTCGGCGCCGGTCTTTTCATAGCCGCCCTTGGCCATTGTGGACTTGGCGGCGAGCATCTTGAGGTCGTTGCTGAGCTGACCGTCGGCGGGGTCGAGGCGGCGTGCTTCCTCGCCGATGTTGAGGGCGAGATCGGGCAGAGCCATGGCATCAAGAGCCCGCATCAGGCGGACGAAATTGTCCTTGCGGGGCTTGGGGTCATTGCGGGCGGCGGCATAGGCCCATTCGCCGACCTTGCGAGTGGTGTCCCCGGCGTTCAGGTTGACGATCGCCTCGCAGGCCTTGACGGCGGCGGCGGCAGCAGACGACTTGTCGTCCACGCTCATGGTCCAGTCGAGCAACGAGAGCAGGAACTTGTTGATCTCGCCCGACCCCGAAATCGCGGTCCGGGTCTCTTTGCTGCTGCGCTTCTTGCCCTCGGGCGAGTTCACGTACTGAGCCGCCGAGGCGACGAAGCCTTCGAGGCCGCTGACCATTCGAGGGTCGAGTTGCAGGCCGCGCAGCCAGAGCTGCATGGCGTACTCGTAGTTTCCGGACTCGTGCCCGACGCGGGCGTGCTGGAAGAACTTCTCGGCTTTCTCGGGCGCGTACTCGGGCTGGTTGCTGCCAGTGCCGTCACCACTCGCGGGCTTTTTTCCGAAGAAGTTCGAGATCATGGCGTTGCTGCGATCCTGGAGCGGCCGTGCCGCGTGAAGGTCCGGAAGGGCTGGGGTCGTCCTGCAATGGTACGGACGAAACCCGAGAGAGATTCTACGTTCGCGACGAAGACCCTGGGGTTCGCGCGGTGACGGAACCAACGAGCCAGCCGCCAGCGGATTGCCTCGGGTGGATTGCCTTGGGCGCACACCGGTACGGCTGGGCTTTTCGAGCCCACAGACCTTACGATCGGGCGATGGCGACCGACCCGTCCAAGCTGAGCATCGTGACCTACCCCGAGAAGGTCCTGCGTACTCCGGGTAAGGCGGTGAAAGAGATCAACGACGAGGTCCGCGCGGTCGCGGCGCGGATGATCGAACTGATGTACGAGGCCGAGGGGATCGGCCTGGCGGCGCCGCAGGTCGGGCTCTCGTGGCAGATGTTCGTGCTGGATGTGCCATTGGGTGAGGGCCGAAGCTTGGCGGACGATCCGCCGACGGCGACGGATGGGCCACGGGTGTTCATCAACCCGAAGATCGCGAAGTTTGAAGGCCCGTCGGAGCCGTTCGAGGAAGGGTGCCTTAGTTTGCCGGACATCCGCGGCGACGTGCTGCGGCCGCCGGTGGTGACGATGACGGCGACCGATGAACACGGCAAGGCGCTCACGATCCGGGCGGGCGGGCTGCTCGCTCGGTGCCTGCAACACGAATTCGATCACCTGCAGGGCGTGCTCATCCTCGACAAGATGACGCAGACGGCGCGGATGAAGAACCGGACGGCGGTGAGGGATTTGGAAAGGTCTCGGTGAGCTTGGTCGCGGTTGGTGAAATGGCCAAATGGCCAGATTTCCAAAGGGCCAAAGAGAACCCCCCGCGCCGGGTGTCCTGATTTGGCCATTTGGAACTTTGGCCCTTTGGCCCTTTCTACTGTTGCGTCCGAATGGACCGACGCATGCCTCTCGTGTTCTTCGGCTCGGGCGCCTTTGGCGTCCCGTCGCTGCGCCATCTGATGGCGACGCACGATGTGCGGCTGGTGGTCACCCAGCCCGATCGGCCCGCAGGCCGCGGCGGCAAGCTCACGCCGACGCCGATCGCGGAGGTGTGCCAGACCGAATTCCCAAGCGTGCGGGTGGTCAAGCCGGAAAAGGTGAACGAGGCGGGCGTCCGCGACGACATCCGAGCACAAGGTGCGGCTGCGTTTGTGGTGATCGCGTTCGGACAGAAACTCGGCAAGTCGCTCCTCGACGGCGTCTTCTCGATCAACCTGCACGGCTCGATTCTGCCCCGCTGGCGCGGTGCGGCACCGATCAACGCGGCGTTGCTCGCGGGCGACCCGCACGTCGGCAATAGCGTCATCACGCTCGCCGACAAGATGGACGCGGGGCTGGTGCTCGCGACCTCGAGCCATGCGACGAATCCTGACTGGACCACGGCGGAATTGCACGACATCCTGAGCGCTGACGGGCCGTCGCTCATTGAGCGGGTGCTGGGCGAGCACGTGGCGGGCACGCTCGTGCCGCAGACGCAGGACGAGTCGCTCGTGACCATTGCCCCGAAGATGAACAAGGCGGACGGCTGGGTGGATTTCGCGGCGAGCGCCGACGAGTGCCGCCGCCGAGTGCACGCGCTGAACCCCTGGCCGGGGGTGACTGTGCAGTTCCGAGGCGAGCCGCTGAAATTGCTGCGGACGAAAGTGCTGGAACACAAACACCAACAAGAACAGGGCACGCTGGTCGATAGCACGGCGGGCGTTGTCGCGTGCGGCGGTGGTTCTGATCCCGCCGGTTTGCTGCAACTGATCGAGGTGCAGCCCGCGGGGAAGCGGGCGATGGCGTGGAAGGACTTCGCGATGGGGCGTCAGCCGAAGAACGGCGAGCGGCTTGTCGGCGGCAGGCCGCTGGAGGGAAACGCTTCGTGCTGACGTTGTGGGACCTCATCAAGCCCGCGGTCGTGCCGGTCGCCAAGTCGGCGCGCGATCTCTTCCTGGGCACCCCCACCACCACTCCTACCGCCCCCACCACGACTTCCAAGCCGTCGATTGCACCCGCTGCCAAACCCAGCCAGCCCCCGGGCCAGCGACCGGATCGAGCTTCGGCCGCTCCGGCTCCGGAGGTCGATCAGCCGCTGATTCGTTCCAAGCGTCGGAGCGAGCTCGCGACCAAGCCTCGGCGCGGCGACTCCGACGTTGGCATGCAGGCCAAGTACGACGCGATCGTGCGCGAGATGCTTGTGAAGTACGGTGTGAAAGTCCGCAAGTGGCGCACGAACTCGTCGGGCGTGGCGTGGACGATCACCTACAAGGACGGGCGCGTGGTGCGGCTGCTCGAGAGCCCGCAGCCCAAGGGTCCGATGTCGATGGCGATCTTCCTGCACGAGATCGGGCATCACGCGATCGGGCTGGGGACGTACAAGCCGCGCTGCCTCGAGGAATACCACGCGTGGGCGTTCTCCATCCGCACGATGGAGGAGCGCGGCCTGAACATCACCGACCGGGTGCGGGATCGGATGTTCAAGAGCCTGCGGTACGCGGTGCGGAAGGCGCGGCGGCGGGGGCTAAAGGAACTCCCGGTCGAGCTTTTGCCCTATTCGGGCTGAGCGAACCGAGATTCTCGGAACTCGCCTGTCCCCTCGCATGCAGCATCCTCTGGGCTCTTGCTCACGCTCGGCAATCGCTCTTGCACGCGCTGTTACTCTGATCGCTTCGGTGTCACCTGATCGGAGCTCCCGCGCATGCCCCACCTTCTTGATCTTGCCCGTGGCTCGATGCCTCTCGTCCGAGCGGCCGCTGCAACCGTCGCTCTCGGCTCTGCCGCACCCGCCGCTGTCGCCCAGTCGTACTTCTACTCCGGCGCAGTCTCCGAGTCGGTGGCCGGCCAAACGCAGTTCATCGCGCCGTACCAAGGGAGCCTGCCCGGCCAACTCGGAACCTCTCGCTATCTCTTCCCGCCCGAAGCCATCGCGACGACATCAATGCGAGCCCAGTCCGGTGCCGGCCCCGGATTCATCGTGGCGTCCACTTTCTCCCAGCTCATCAAGACCACGATCAACGATGGCTCGTTCACGGTCCAGGTCGGCGGGCTCGCGTTCGCGAACACCATCTGGACCGACATGGAAGTCCGCGGCACACCGGGCATGGTGCCCACACGCATCCGCATTCACGTGTCGGGTGGGATGTCGGCGGGCACCTCGCTTAACCCGCGGGCGACGGCCAACGTGCAGCTTCTGATGCGGATCAATGGCCAGGACGTGGGAAACGGATCCCGGACGATCTCCGTCATCGGCGGCTCCACCACAATCAACGAGACCGGGATACTCAGAAACTTCGACGGCGATGCGGTCATCGAGTCGGCTCCCATCATGGTCGCCGCGAACACACCGTTCCAAGTGGAGATCCAGCTCACGGCCTCGGCCTCGACCTCGCTCTTCTGGGGGTTCAGCGGCGACGCCAGTGCGCTCACCGATTTCAGCCACACCGTCACCCTCGCCACCGACCGCCCGGTCTTCGATGTGCCCGCGGGATACACGGTGAACAGCGCCCAGGCCCGGATCGTGAACAACGTGTTCGCCATCCCCTGCCCGGCGGATCTGTTCCACGACACGGTGGTCGACGATCTGGACTTTGTCGAGTTCGCCGCGGCGTACAACGTCCTCGACTGCGCCGACGCGGCGATGCCGCCGGGCTGCGCGGCGGACCTCAACAACGACGGCTTTGTGGACGACGCCGACTTCCTGGTCTTTGTGGTGGCGTACGACGCGGTGCTGTGCGAGTAGCACGACGCGGCGGAAGGCAAAACGTCCCGGGGCAGATTCGAACTGCCGGCCTGCGGTTTAGGAAACCGCCGCTCTATCCAGCTGAGCTACCGGGACACCGATGGCATTCTACGTTTGTCGGTCTCCTTCGGGCGATGGGAGGGGATCGGAGGACCATCGGATGGGCAGGCGAACAGGCGGCAAAGGCAAGGCGACGCCCGCGAGCATCGTGATCGGGCTGATCGTGCTGGGTGTGGCGTGGCTGCTGTCGCCGAAGAAGCCGGCGGGGACGACGCCGCCGAGTTCGCCTTCGGGGGAGCGAGCAGAGTCTCGTCGCTCGACGGAAGCTGGTACAAAGCAGCGTGATACGACTGCGAATACTCCTGCGACGACCGAGTCGTCTCGCGAGGCCGCTTCGACAACCGCTCCAACACCGCGCGGCCCTGCACCCACGTCCATCACCATCGCCTCGTGGAACATCGAATGGCTGGGCAACCCGTCTCAGCGCAGCGGCGAGGGCAAGGGCGTGGCGCAGGACCCGACCGACCTCGCCGAGGCGATCAAGCGGAGCGAGGCTTCGGTGATCGCGTTACAGGAGATCTCGCCCACGGGCACGCCCAACGCGGGGCCGAATGATGAGCCGCGGAGCCGGGAATTGGACGTGGTCGCCGCCAAGCTCGGCGGCGGGTGGCGGTACCTCCTCTTCCCGTCGCGCAGCGGGGATCAGTTCACGGGGTTCCTGTACAACTCGGGGGTTGTCTCACCGGTCTCCGATCGCGAGGGCGACGCGTGGCGGGTGCCGGTGCCGACGCGGAAGAGCTCGCAGGGCTCTGGACTGTGGGTGCGGCCGCCGACGGCGGTGAAGTTCAGCGCGGGTGCGAGCAAGACCGACTTCGTTCTGATCGTCGTGCACATGAAGGCCGACTTCGACGGCGACTTCGCGAAGCATCGCGACGAAGAGGCGAAGGCACTTGCGGCGTTGCTGCCGGATGTCCGACGCGTGTTCAAGGACGAGGACGTCGTGATCCTGGGCGACACCAACATGACCGACGACCACGAGGCCGCGGAAACGACGTACGAGCGGGCGGGTCTGAAGGACCTGAACACCGCGAACGCGGGCACGCACTGGCGCGGCGGCGGCACGGACAAGATCTTCGTGCCCGCGGCGCAGCCGGAGTTTGCGGATTCTGCGTTCCGCGTGCTCAACCACGATCGCGTGCTGAGCCGCACGATGTCCCCCGCGGCGTTCAAACGCCGCTTCTCGGATCACTACATGGTGACCACGACGGTGCGGGTGCAGAGCGACGACGACTGAATCTCGCCCTAGAAAACGAGCATGCCGAGTACGACCCAGACACCGGTGAGCAGCATGACGAGCGCGGTGTAGCCGACGATGTCACGGGCGCGGGCACCGGTGATCGCTAGCAGCGGCACCGCCCAGAAGGGCTGGAGCATGTTGGTGAGTTGATCGCCGTAGGCCACGGCCATGATGATGCGACCCGGGGCGACGCCGTGCTCCAGCGCGGCGGAGAGCGCCACCGGCCCTTGCACCGCCCACTGGGCGCCCCCGGAGGGCACGAACATGTTGATCACGCAGGCAGAGAGGAAGGTCGTGAACGGGAGCGCCGCTGGTGGCACCGCGGCCGCGAGATCGGCGAAGACGCGGATCAGGCCGCTGGCCGAGACGACACCGATCAGCGCGGCGTAGATCGGGAACTGCACGATGATCCCGCCGCAGGCCGACGCCGCGCCATCCACCGCGGCGACAAAGCGACGCGTGGAGCCGTGCAGCACTAGGCCCAGCACGAGCATCGCGGCGGAGATCTCGTTGAGCCCGACGGCGTCTAACGACTTGACGCTCACGAACCGCCACACCCCCACCGCCAGCACCACCGCGAGGAACCACGGAATGAGCGGCGAGGTATCCAGCCGGTCGGGCAGGGTTTGTTGACTCCGGGGAACTCTCTCCGGCACTGTGTCACTGGCAGCGAACTCCGGGCATGCCTGCATCGGGCCGGAGCGAGGAGACACGAACCACACGCACAGCGGCACGAGCACCAGCAGACCACCGGTGATCAGGGCGTTGGAGAACGTGAACAGCGTCTGCGACAACGGCACGCCCGCCTCGTATCCGGCCGCGGCGAGTTTCGCAACCACATCGGGGGTGAGCGTCCGCTTCGCACCCTCGATCGTGGTCATGGTGAGCGGGGCCGACCCAGACAGCCCGCCGTGCCAGACCATGAGGCCGAAGAATCCGGACGCCACGATGATCGGGTAGTGATGCGGGATGCCGCGGCGTTGCAGGCTGCGCCCGACCTCGCGGGCCAAGAGCGCCCCGACGATCAGGCTCAGGCCCCAGTTGATCACGCCGGTGAAGCAGGCTCCGAAGGCCACCAGAGCCGCCCCGCCGGCGCCGGTCGCCGGAAGATCCGCGACACGCCGAATAGCGGCCCCGACCGCGGGCGTGCTGGCCAGCACATGCCCGGAGATCAGCACCATGCACATCTGCGTGGTGAACGCGAGCAGAGACCAGATGTGCGGCGTCGTGCCGTTGTCGCGGAAGGCGTCGGCGAGGCGGGCGAGCTTGTCCGAAAGCGGCAGCGGCGTGGTGCTGTTGAAGTCGCCGAAGGCGAGGCCGCCGAAGCATGCGACCACGAGTAGCAGAACGGCGATCACAAAGGGATCGGGAACGATGGCGCGGAAGACGCCGGTGATGAACGAAGCGACGCGATCGATGCGGCGGGACTCGGGCATGGGCGCAGAATACCCGAAGCGCCGGGGCTGATACCCGGACGGCGCCCAAGATCAGCCGCAGGGCCGAGGGTCACCGCTGCTTGCTATCGCCCCGGGCGAAGATGCTCGCGACGTAGTTCAGGACGTCGGTCGCGCTGGTCTCGTTGTAGCCGAAGTGCTTGATCAGGCGCTGCTTCACGATGTCGATCTTCTGCTGGGTCTCGTCGTCAACGACGCTGCTGACCAGGTTCTTGAGCTTGATCGTGTCGCGCTGGTCCTCGAAGAGTTTGAGTTCCAGGGCGCGGTAGAGCCGCGCGTTGGTGTTGTACTCGAACTTCTTGCCGTCGAGGGCGAGGGCGCCGATGTAGTTCATGATCTCCTGGCGGAAGTCGTCCTTGCGGCTGTCGGGGATGTCGATCTTCTCCTCGATCGCCCGCATGAGGCGTTCATCCGGCTCATCGTCGCGCCCGGTGTAGCGGTTCTTGACCCGCTCCTTCTGGGTGTAGGCGCGGACGTTCTCGATGTAGTTGATGCACAGGCGGCGTATCGCGTCCTCGTCGGCGCTGATGGCGCGCTGGACTTCGCCCTTGATGATGTCCTCGTACTCCTCCTTGACGACGGCGAGGAGTTCGCGGAACCGCTTCTTGGTGTTCTCGTCGTTGAGCAGCGAGTGGTGCGACAGCCCGCCCTCGATTTCGTTGATCACCATGAACGGGTTGATGCACTTCTCCTCGATCGCCTGGCGGCTGACGAGGGCGTTACTGATCTTGTCCTGGATATAGCGCGGCGAGATGCCGTTCATGCCCTCGCGCAGGGCCTCTTCCTTGAGCTCACGCACGCTGTCCTCGGTGTAGCCGGGGATGCTCTTGCCGTTGTAGAGCTTGAGCTTCTGCAGCACGGAAAGGCCGGCCTTCTTGGGTTCTTCGAGACGGGTCAGCACGGCCCACATCGCGGCCACCTCCAGCGTGTGCGGGGCGATGTGGATGTTCTTAATGCGATCGGGGCCGAAGTCTTTCTGATAAATCTTGATTTCGTCTTCGAGGCGGATGTTGTAGGGGACGTCGATCTTGATGGTGCGGTCGCGGAAGGCCTCCATCATCTCGTTGTTCTGGAGCCGCTTGTACTCGGGCTCGTTGGTGTGGCCGAGGATGACCTCGTCGATGTAGGTCTGGGCGAACTTCTTGGGCTTGATGGTGTGTTCCTGCGACGCACCGAGCAGGTCGTAAAGGAACGCGACGTCGAGCTTGAGCACCTCGATGAACTCGCAGATGCCGCGGTTGGCGATGTTGAGTTCGCCATCGAAGTTGAAGGCCCGCGGGTCGGAGTCGCTGCCGTACTGAGCGATCTTGCGGTAGTTGATATCACCGGTGAGTTCGGTCGAGTCCTGGTTCTTCTCGTCCTTGGGCTGGAAGGTGCCGATGCCGACGCGGTCCTTCTCGCTCAAGACGATGCGACGGACCTTCACGTGATCCATCACGCGGCGCCAGTCGCCGCGGTAGAAGGTCATGAGGTCTTCGAAGACCTTGCGGCAGAAGGGATCGGGCTCGCCGGTGACGCGGATCTTCCCGCCGTGGTGCTGGGGCTTGTAGCGCTCGTTGATCTTGGCGAGCATGGCGTCGCGGGCCTCGCGGGGCACGAGAATCAGCGGGTCTTCGTGCATGGGGCACGGGAACTCGTGGCTCTTCACCGCGTCGGTGCCGCCGCTGACGGGCTTGACCTCGCAGTGCTCGTCGAGCAGCCACGAGAACGAGTACAGGGCTCCCTCGGGGGTTCGGCTGTAGGCCTCGCTGCCCTTCTTGAGCAGGCGGGCGATGGTGGACTTGGACGAGCCGACCGGGCCGTGGAGGAGCAGGATGCGTTTGTCGGTGCCGTAGCCCTCGCTGGCAGAGCGGAGGAAATCGACGAGCGACATGAGCGCGAAGTCGAGGCCGAAGATCCCGTCCTGGCCGTTTCCGAAGGGGTCGCTGAAGAAATGGTACCGCGTCACGTCCTTCTTGAACAGGCGGTACTTCTCGCTCCCGAGCGTCATGATGGCGTCATAGAGACGCTGGTAGGCGTTGCGGCAGACGGACGGGTTTGCGGCGACGATGTCGAGGTATTCCCAGAAGGTGCCGGTCCAGTGGTGGTCCTGGAACTTTTTGCGGTCGAGGCGCGCGTCGACGATGCTGGCGAGGTCGATGCCGCCCAAGTTCGTCTCGGAAAACGAACCGGAGGAAGAACCGGGCTGGGACACAAAGAAGTTTCGTTCGTCGAGCATGACTCGCTCCTGTGCGGTGAGCGTCCCGAAGCGGGACGGTCACGTCTCAGCCGATTTTCTCGGCCGCACAGCAGGAGCCCGAACCGGCCCACGTCCGTGCGGCCGCACTGCAACACCCTCGCTCTCCCGATCCAGCTCCCCACCAGATCTCAATGCCGAACATTCTTCTATCGGCATGAGAGGGCCCGGGAAGAGCGATGATTTCTGATCCCGAGGTCTATACGGTTGACCGGACGCCGAGGATCGGCGTTTCCGATGGCTTTGGCGGCATCGCAGGGGCGTTTGCGGGGTGGCAAACGATCCACGAACGAAACGGCGGAATTTCTCAAGCGGAGCCGGTGTGAACCTGGGACACGGACGAGAACTGGACGCGGGCGAAGGTGTCATCGGGCTGAGCAGGGCGGAGTACCCGCCCCTGCCGGATTCGATCGTGTCGGACCCCTTGGCGGGCAGGCTCGACCCGCGGCGGTGGTTCCGCGAGCCAGGGCGTCGGTTGGAGATTGAGATCGGCTGCGGCAAGGGCACGTTTATGCTGAACGTCGCGGAGCAGAACCCGGAGACGAACTTTTTGGGGATCGAATGGGAGGGCGCGTACTACGCGTACACCGCCGATCGGGTGCGCCGGGCCGCGCTGACCAATGTTCGGATGCTCCACGCCGATGCGGTGGAGTTCCTGAAGTGGCGCTGCCCGGACGCGATCGTGGACGTGATTCACTTGTACTACTCCGACCCGTGGCCGAAGGCCAAGCACCACAAGAACCGCGTGTTGCAGGATCGGTTCCTCGAGCAGGCTCATCGCTGCCTCGTGCCCGACGGTGAGCTGCGAATCGTCACGGATCACGATGACTATTGGGCGTGGATGGAGACGTACTTCGCGAAGTGGAGCGACGGAGGGACGGAGCGTCGGAGCGCCGAAGGCAAGAAGCCGTTCGAACGGTGTGCGTTCACAGCTCCGGAATGGGTTGGCGAGGGGCAGGTCGTCGCAACGAACTACGAGAAGAAGATGTGCGGCGATGTGAAGACGCCGCACTCGACGGTGCTCCGCAAGCCGTCGGCGGGTTAAGTCCAGCTACTTACCGAGGACGGCAGCCTCAAGGTCCGAGGGCTTGAAGAACGAGCTGAAGTAGGTCGGCTTCTCGGCGCCGGGGCGGATGATGGCGATCAGCGGGATGCCGCCGCCGCCGGAGATCTCACGAACCAAGCCCCAGCCCTGATCCTGCGCGGCGTTGGTGAGGTCGATCTTCATCGGAACCACGTTGTCGGAGTTGAGCAGTCGCACGCCGGTTTCGCTCAGCAGCACGGCCCGTTCGATGACGTGGCAGTTGGTGCACCACTTGGCGGTGAAGTCGATAACGACGGTCTTGCCGGACTTTGTGGCCTCCGCGATCGCTTCGCGAACAGCGCTCTCGGGCTGGTTGGTGAACTTCTTCCACGCCACCGGGCCTTCGCTGGTCAGGGCCCGGGTGCCGAGGGCGTTGGCACCGATCCATGCCAGTGCGCAGGCCGTCACGATCGCCTTGGCCTTGGTGGTGCGGAGCATGCGGAAGCCGCCGACGATGGCCCACACGCCCGCGGCGATGGCAACGCCGCCGACGACGTACCACGGCCACTTCTCGGGAGTCAGGTTCGAGAGCAGGAAGATCGCGACGGCGATCATGAGGATGCCCAGGACTTGCTTGAGCAGCTCGCCACCCGGGCCGGCTTTGGGCATGTTGTCGATGAGTTTGGGGAACGCGATGAGCAGCGCGTACGGCGCGGCCATGCCGATGCCCATGACGACGAACGTGGCGAGACCCACCCAGCCGGGCTGCGTCGCGGCCCACGCGATTGTGGCGCCGAGCAAAGGGCCGGTGCAGGGGGTGGAGAGGACCGCCGTGAGCACGCCGAGCATGAAGTTGCCGAAGATCGTGTCGTGGCTGGGGTTCAGCATGTACACGCTCTGCGGCAGGCTGAGCGTGAAGAGGCCCATCATGCCAAGACCCATCGCGCCGACGATGGCGGCCATGATGATCGTGAACCACTTGCTGGTGAAGATCTGGCCCCAATCCTGCTTCTGCCCGCCGGTCACGACGCCGAAGATGATCAGCCCCAGCACCAGGAACGTCGCGACGATGCCGACGCAGTAGACCGTGCCAAAGAGCGCGAGTTTGCCAGGATTGCCCGCCTGCTGCTGGAGCGAGAGGATCTTGATCGGGATCACGGGCAGCACACAGGGCGTGAGGTTGAGCAGGAAGCCGGCGACGAGGGCGATGGCGAAGATGAGCAGGTACTGGTTGCGATTGACTGAGAACTTGAAGCCGATGAAGTCGAAATCGCTGGTTGCGACGGGTGCGGCCACGGTGCCTGCGTTCATGCGTGCGAAGACGGAGGCATCAAACTCAGCGAAGAGTGCGGCCGCCGCACCGACCGACACGGTTTGGTCGAGCGGCTTGACGTCGATGCTGGTGGCAATTGCCACATCTTCGGGTGCCAGACACTGCTTGTCGTCGCAAGCCTGAATCGAAACCGTTCCCTTGAACTCGAGCTTGCCGACCGCGGCGTCGGGTGCGATCTGGACCGGCACAAACGCGATCGCTTTGCCGGAGAAGAACTCCATCTTGATGGGATCGCCAAAGAAGCCGACCTCGATCAGCTTGGACTTGGGCCATTGGACGGGTCCGAGCTTGACGCCAACAGGGGCGTCGATCGTGATAATGGTCGCCAGCGGGGCGAGGTCCTTGAGCTCGTCGGGCACCTTGGGGTCGTTGGTCTGCGTGTGCCAGCCATCGGCGTGGTCAAGGACGATGGCGAGCGCGAACTGATCGCCCGGGGCGGCGGCCACTTTCTGCGCGGCGATACTGACTCGGACCTTGCTGGACGAGCCGCCAAGCTGGGCGGCGGCCGGCATGCCGAACCCGACCGCCGCGGCGAAGGCGGCTACGAGCCAGGTGACGAGGAAACGGGGGCGGAGACGGTTATTCATCGAGAGGTCCGTGTCGGGGAGGGTCATCTTCAAGGCGAGCGTAGCCGCCGGTCGATAGTTGGATGCCGCTGTTCGCAGTCTGTTCCGATGGAGTCGTACGCCGTGTGCATGGCCGATGTTCTGAACCAAAGCGAGGTCGACGCCCTGCTTGCGGCGGTGGACACCGGCTCGGTCGAGCAGACGGAAAAGGCGGTCACGATCTTCAGCCGCAGCCGCAAGACTGCGGACGGCCTGGAGGTTCGAGCGTACGACTTCAAGCGGCCCGAGCGGGTGTCAAAGGACCAGATGCGGTCGCTGCAGACCCTGCACGAGGCCTTCGCCCGAAACTTCGGCGCGTCGCTGTCGGGCTTCCTGCGAACCATCGTGGAAGTCAAGGTTGCGACGTGCGAACAGATGACCTATTCGGAGTTCATCTCCGGACTGCCGAACCCGACGAGCTTTAACCTGATCAGGGCCGACGCGCTCGAGGGTCAGATCTGTCTTGAACTCAGCCCGCTCATCATTTATCCGATCATCGACCGCCTGCTGGGCGGGACAAGTCAGGACCTGTTCATCCCCCAGCGGCCGCTGACGTTGATCGAGACGCGGCTGATCAGCAACGTGACGACCCGCGGCCTGGCGACACTGGGCGAGGCGTGGAGCACGGTGCGGAAGATGACGTTCTCGATCGACGCGACCGAGAGCAACCCGCAGCTGGTGCAGATCGTCCCGCCGAACGAGGTGGTCGTTGTCATCGGTTTCGAACTGAAGATGAGCAACCGCGCGGGCACGATGAACCTGTGCATCCCGTACAACGTGATCGAACCGGTGATGGAAAAGCTGAGCGCCCAGTCGTGGTTCAGCGCCGCGAAGAATCAGAAGAGCGACGAGATCGAGAAGGCTGTCAAGGGCTCGCTTGGCCGAGCCGGCGTCGAGGTGACGGCGATCTTGGCCGAGACAACGATCAGCGTGCACGACCTTCTCATGATGTCGCCGGGCGACACCATCGTCACCGACAAGCGGGCGGATCAGCCGGTGGTCGTGATGGTTGAGGAAGAGAAGAAGTTCCTTGCCCGCGTTGGTCAGGCACGCGGGAACCGGGCGCTCCGCATTGATCGGGCGATTGGCGCGGACGACCGCGTGTAGCAGGCCCCCACCGTTGCTCTGTGGCGTGGCTCCGCTCCGTACAGTTCGGGATGGCCATCAAGAACATCGCGGTTTTCTGCGGAGCGGCATCGGGCCACGACCCGGCCTTTGCCGATGCGGCGCACCTTCTCGGCGCGGCGCTGGCAGAGTCGGGATCGCGCCTCGTCTACGGCGGGGGAAGCCTCGGTCTCATGGGAGCCGTGGCCAATGGGTCGCTCTCGCGCCAGGGCCAGATCACGGGCGTCATCACCAAGCAACTGGTGCACAAGGAACTCGCACACCCGAAGGTCTCGGACATGCGGGTCGTGGAAACGATGCACGAGCGCAAGACGCAGATGGCTCAGATGGCGGACGCGTTCGTCGCGCTGCCCGGCGGCTTCGGAACGCTCGATGAACTGTTCGAGATCCTGGCGTGGGCGCAGTTGCGTCTCCACGAGAAGCCGGTCGGCCTGCTCGACACGGGGGGCTTCTTCACGCGGCTGCTGGAGTTCCTGGATCACGCGGGTGAGAACGGGTTCCTACGCCTGCCGCACCGGGAGTTTCTGGTGATCGAACGCGAGCCGCGGGTGTTGTGCGAGCGAATGCACGAACGGCTCGCGGTTGCGGCGCGGTAAACCTTTGGGGCGTGGGAAGTACGCACAGGCGGAACGCCCTCGCCACCGAATCGCGATCAGACCTTGGCCTGCTCGAGGAACGAGCCCATGCGGCGGAAACGCTCGTATCGGGCGTTGACGAGTTCCTCGCCGGACTTCTGCTTGAGTTCCTGGATGTTGCGGACGATCCAATCCGCGAGGTCGCTGGCCATGGCCTTGGGGTTACGGTGAGCGCCGCCGAGGGGCTCCTCGATCACGTCGTCGATGATGCCCAATTCAATGTTGTCGCTGGCGGTGAGCTTCAGCGACTTGGCCGCGGCGGTGTTGGTCTGCTCGTTGGCTTCCTTCCACAGGATGGCGGCGCAGCCCTCGGGGCTGATGACTGAGTACCACGAGTTGCGGAGCATCGCAACGCGATCGGCGACAGCGATGCCAAGCGCACCGCCCGAGCCGCCCTCGCCGATGACGACGCTGACGATCGGAACTCGCAGGCGGCTCATCTCGCGAAGATTCACGGCGATGGCCTCGGCCTGGCCGCGCTGCTCGGCACCCAGCCCGGGGTAGGCGCCGGGGGTGTCCACGAGCGTGACGATCGGCAGGCCGAACTTCTCGGCCAACTGCATCTTGAGCAGAGCCTTGCGATAGCCCTCAGGGTGCGCACACCCGAAGTGGCACGCGATCTTTTCGCTGGTCTCGCGGCCTTTCTGGTGGCCGATGAGCATGCACTTGATCGGACCGATGCGGCACATGCCGCAGACGATGGCGGGGTCGTCCCCGAAGCGCCGGTCGCCGTGGAGTTCGGCGAAGTCGCGGGTCATTGACTCGACGTAGTCACGGGTCTGGGGCCGTAACGGATGGCGGGCGACGCGGACGGTCTGCCACGCGGTCAGGCCGGAGTAAATCGACTTGATGAGCTCGGAGCGCTGATTCCGGAGCACCTCAACGTCGGAGCGGAGCGCGTTGGCGCTGGGAATCGTGGTCTCGTCGCTCTCCTCGCGGCGGATGCGCTGCTCGATCTCGTCGATCTGGCGATCAAGCTCGACGAGGGGCTTCTCGAACTCGAGTTGGTAGTAGGTGGCCATGGGTGGATTGTACGGGGATTTCGTGTGGGGCGGAAGGAAGTCACCACAGAGACACTGAGGCACAGAGGGGAATCAGAAGGGGGAGGGCTTGGTACGCTTGGGCCATGGCGAACGAGGCTCATCGTGCGGATTCGACTCCCCCGCTGCTGTTTGTGGGCGGCGGGAACATGTGCCGCGCCATCGTGGAGGGCGGTATCGCGGCGGGCGTGGTGCGGCCCAACAGCGTGATCGTGTGCGAGATCGACGACGCGAAGCGGGCCGAGTGGACGGCGAAGAACGTCGCCGCGGTATCGAACGTCGGCGAAGGCATGCGACTCCTCGCGGCACGCGAGAGCACCGCGGGCGCGGGGCACGTGCTGCTGGCCGTCAAGCCGCAGATGGTGGATGGGGCCGCCGCAGCCCTGCGTGCGTCCCTCGACACCGGCGGGGTCGCCCGCACGGTGGTCTCCATCCTCGCCGGCACTCGCACCGAGATGCTGGAGCGGCTTCTGGGCGGCCGCGCCCGCGTGGTGCGAGTCATGCCCAACACACCGGCGCAAATCCGGATGGGATGCTCGGCCGTGGCGCTCGGCCGCTCAGCGAGCACCGGCGACGACGCGTTCACGCGAACGCTCTTCGCGGCACTCGGCCGGGTGGTGTCGCTGGAGGAGCGTCTGTTCGATGCATTCACCGCCGTCGCGGGCAGCGGGCCGGCGTACGTGTTCTATCTCGCCGAGGCCATGACGAAGGCCGCGGTCGAGCAGGGCATCCACGAAGCCGACGCCGACGCGATCGTGCGGAGCGTGCTGCACGGCTCGGCGGCGTTGCTCGCCGGGGAGACGAACAAGCCCGCGGCGGACCTGCGGGCCGCGGTGACGAGCAAGGGCGGCACCACCGCGGCGGCGATTGCGGTCATGGACGCCAAGGGCGTGATGACGGCGATGAGCGAGGCGATCGCGGCGGGTACGAAGCGGGGAGCAGAGTTGTCGCGCGGCAGCGCGTGATATCCCTTCGCCCGGGCACTTTTCCTTGAGCATGGCCATCTCTGAAGCCCGAGAGACCGCTCCACCGGGGCGAGGACGCCCCGGCTCGCTGATGCTGATCGTCGACTCGTCTCGAGCGGATCGCTGGCTGGTCGCTGGTTGATGACTGCTGATCGCAGACCTTGGCTGCTAGAAGTCTCGCCGCACGAAGATTGCGCAGCAGATGAACAGCACGAGCGCCTCGAACATCACCGAGGTGCCTAGGACCCAGAAGACCGAACGGGCGCGGAGAACTTCTTCCACTTTGCGAGCCACCGAGGGGCTGGGCTCGTTGGACTCGACGGTCACGCCGTTGGTGTTGCCGCGGCGGCGGGACCGGCGATCATCCTCGCGTTCCTCCTGAGCATCGGAGAACTTCTGAAACTCGTTCAGCGAGGTGAGTTGACGCTCAAGCAGACCCATGGTCTCGGCCGTCTTCGGAAAGACGCTCTTGACGCCGAACAACATGCCGTGCCACTTGTTCAGCGTGTCGGATGTCGACTTGTACTCCGTCAGACTCTGCTGTCGAGTTGTGACTCGCATCTCATGGCCGGCGAGTCTGGCTTCTTCCGTGGCTTTGTTCGCCTCACGCTTGAGACGTTCGGCATCGGTCTCGCCCTCCTTGGGCGTCGAGAACGTCGCGATGCGGTCCTTGCTGCGAGTGATGAGCTCGGGCAGGTTGCCGAGCTCTCGCTCGGTGCTCGCGATGCGATCCTCGGCGTTGATCTTGAAGAGCAGGACGGTGCGCTCGGAGGTGTTCAGCAGGAACAGGAAGAACCAGAAGAGCACACTGAGCAACAGCGCGGCGATGGTGGAACGGGTAATCAGCCCAAGCAGCGCGCAGACGCTGTAGATGAAGCTGAAGAAGAGCAACACCAGGGGGATGGCGAGGAAGATCGACCATTCCCACGATCCGCCGCGGATGCCGATGACGAGGAAACTGGCGAGCGTGAAGACGCCGACCTGCAGGCCCGTGAAGAGCAGCGCGGTCGCGTATTTGGTCAGGAACAGACGAACACGAGCGATGGGCTTGGAGAGCGAGAGCTCGATGCTGCCGCCGGCGACAAGGTCGGGGATGATGGACGCGGTGCTGATGAGCGCCAGGATGCTGGCGATCCACGCGAGCCAGAAGTTGAAGCCGAACTGGATGAACACAAACTTGTAGAACGACGCGGGGCTGAGGAACGACGTGTTCAGGATGTCGAGCGAGATCGTCCACCAAAGGACCGTGAGGCCCTTGTCGTTGATGCCAACGCAGGCGATGGCCGCAACGACCAGAAAGGACAAGATCAGCGAAATCCAGAACATCTTCTTGCTATTGAGCTCGCGGTACGCATCCACAAGCATCGCGGTGGTCTGGGTGAGGATCATCACGCACCCTCCTTCGCGCCTGGGGCGAGCGCCTTGCCGGTGGTTGGGTCGGTGACGGCTTCCATGAAAAGGTCCTCAAGCGAAGGTCGGATCGGGCGCACAGCACGCAGCGTCAGCTTCGCGGCTCGAATCGAATCCAGCAGCGGCTGCACCTTGGCGGCATCCGCAGTTGCGATCTTCACCATCGCCGGGGCGTGCGGCTGATCGAGCCTTACATCGATGGGCTCGCCGCTGGGAAGTTGGCCCGCGATCGAACCGGAGGCGTCGGGTCGCAGCCAGTCAGCCAACGCCCGACGCAGGGCTGTGTCCACGTTGCTGTCGTCGCTGGAAACCTCGATCTCGTAGCGCTGTCGGTGCGTCGTGAGGCTGTCGATTGTGCCCTGCGACGCAACGCGGCCCTGCACCAGAATCGCGACGCGGTCGCAGATCATCTCCAGCTCGCTGAGCAGGTGCGAGTTGAGGAACACGGTCTTGCCGCGGTCTTTAAGGGACTGGCACATCTGCCGGATGTCGCGGCGGCCGACCGGGTCGACGCCGTCGGTCGGCTCGTCGAGCAGCACGAGCTCGGGGTCGTTGACCAGCGCCTGAGCGATGCCGACGCGTTGGCGCATGCCTTTGGAATAGCCGCGGACCTTGGTGTCGGCCCAGCGGGCCATGCCGACGAAATCGAGGAGTTCGGCGGCTCGTCGCTTGCGGTCCGATCGCGAGACGCCGCTCATCGCGCCGTAAAACTCGACGACCTGTCGCCCGGTGAGGTACTCGGGGAAGCGGTGGTGCTCGGGCAGATAGCCGACGCGGGCGAGGGTGGACTTATCGCCGATGCGCCGCCCGAGCATGGTGCCCTGGGCCCGGGTCGGCGAGATGACGGTCATCAGGATCTTGATGAGCGTGGACTTGCCGGCACCGTTGGGGCCTAGAAGCCCGAAGACCTCGCCGCGGCCGACGTGCATGTCGATCCCGCGGAGGGCGTGCACGCCGCGTTTGAACCAGCCCGCGGCGTAGGACTTGTCAACGTCCTTGAGATCGATCGCAAGGTCGGCAGTGGCGGTGGTCAAGCGAGCGGCTCCAGAGAGGCAAGACGGGTTGACGGCAAAGAAGGCATCGAGGCAGGAGGCAACAAGGCATCAAGTCTTTCGAGCGACGATGTGGAACACGTGGTGGTATTTCGGCTTGCCGGTCGCGTCGTCGCCTTCTTTCTCGACTTCATCGAGGTGCTCAATGGAAAACGGCTTCAGCAGATCAACGACCTGATCCCGGGTGAAGTGGCTCTCGGGGCGGACCGGACGCCATTCGTCGCGATCGCCAAAGAGCTGCCCCGCGAAGCGGCCACCGGGACGAAGGGTGGTCACGATCCAGCTCCAGAGAGCGGGGAACGCAGCGGGCTTACAGAAAGGCAGGGCGAAGGATGCGTTGATCAGGTCGGCCGAGCGGGGCATCTGCGGGCTGGCGGGCAGCGATTCCATCTCGGCTTGCACGAACCGGAACGCATCGGAGCCCGCTGCGGCGGTCACGAACGCTTTCGCCGCCGGGTGGTAGTCGGTGGCGACCACGCGCCAGCCGTGTCGCAGCAGTTCCACGCTGTCGCGGCCGCTGCCGCAGGCTATATCGATCGCGATCCCGGGGGCGATCGGTGCATCCTCTTTGGCAAAAGCGGCGATTGCTCTCTTAAGCGTGTCCCGCGGCGGCTTCCCCTCGACCGCGGCGTAGTACTCTTCCCAGTCGCGCTGGTAGTCGGGGGTGAGGGTCGAGCGCCGGGATGGACCTTGTGGACCTTGCGAGTTGGTAGCGGGATCGGCCGTCATCGAGCGAGTTTATGTACGAGAACACCCAGGACTTCATCGCCGCCCTCGAACGCGCGGGCGAGCTCAAACGCATTCGGAGTTCGGTCTCGCCGGTTTTGGAGATCACCGAGATCGCCGACCGCGTCAGCAAGTCGCCCGCCCCCAACCTGCCCTCCGCCGGGGCTCGCCGCGTCGACCCCCGCTTCTGCGGCGGGGGCGGCCACGCGCTGCTGCTCGAGAACGTCCAGGGCTCGGACATCCCGGTCCTCATCAACGCCTGGGGCTCTTACCGCCGCGTCGAGATGGCGCTGGGTTGCAACGACGCGGGTCCCGGAGTGAGCGCAGGCCACACCCCCGGCGGGTTTGAGTCGCTGGCCCACAAGATCGAGAAACTGGTCAAACCCGAGCCGCCGCCGACGCTGCTCGCCAAGCTGCAGAAGATCCCCGATCTGCTCGAGATCGCGCGGATCCCGCCCAAGAAAGTCCGCAGCGGCATCTGTCAGGAAGTCGTGATCACCGGCGACAAGGTCGACCTGACGCGGCTACCGATCATCAAGTGCTGGCCGCATGATGGAGATTTCGCGGCACTTGGTTACCCCGCGGGCGTGAACGACGGCGCGATCGCGGCCCACGGCCTGGGCCAAGGCCCGGACTGGGACGCCAACTTCCGCGGCCGCTACATCACGCTGGGCACCATCCACACCATCCACGCCGACGACATCGGCAAGGACGCCCCGCCCTCGCGGAACGTGGGCATGTACCGCGTGCAACTCTTCGGCAAGCGCCACATGGCGATGCACTGGCACATGCACCACGACGGCGCCCGCCACTGGCGCTCGTGGAAGGCGCGGGGCGAACGCATGCCCGTCGCGATCGCGCTCGGCGGCGAGAGCGTGCTGCCTTACGCCGCGACGGCGCCGATGCCGCCGGGCATCTCCGAGTTGTTGCTCGCCGGCTTCCTGAACCGCGGCCCAATCCCGCTGGTGAATTGCAAGACCGTGCCGCTGAGCGTGCCGGCCAACGCGGAGATCGTCATCGAGGGATACGTCAGCAGCGAGGCTGGATTGATCGGGTTTGATCCGAAGGAGATCGCGAACCGCAACGCGCAGATGAACAACGTAGCAGGAACCGACTGGGCCTCGCTGCTCGGCAAGGGCGCGATCTTCGAAGGCCCTTTCGGGGATCACACCGGGTTCTACTCGCTCCCGGATCGCTACCCGCTGCTCGAAGTGACGGCGATCACGCACCGTCGCAACCCCGTGTACCCCACCACTGTCGTTGGCCTGCCGCCGCAGGAGGATTACTACCTCGGCAAGGCCACCGAGCGGATCTTCCTGCCGCTCTTGCGCACCATCGTGCCCGACATCGTGGACTACGACCTGCCGATGTTCGGTGCGTTCCACAACTGCGCATTCATCAAGATCAAGAAGGAGTACCCGCTGCACGCTCGGCGTGTGATGCACGCCATCTGGGGCGCGGGGCAGATGTCGTGGACCAAGACGATCGTGATCGTCGACGAAGACGTCGACGTGCACGACCACGCCGCGGTCATGCAAGCGGTCGGCGACCACTGCGTGCCAGCGCGGGACAGCGAACTAGTCCGCGGACCGATCGACATTCTCGATCACGCGGCCCCCTTCCTCGGCGGCGGCGGCAAGATCGGCTTCGACGCCACCCGCAAGAGCAACCCCGCAGAGACGCACCGCGTCCTTGAAGGACTCGCCAAGCAAGCCTGCGAAGCTGGCGAGATCGACGCCGTGCTCGGCGAAGCGGCCAAAGCGACCGAAGCCCGCGTGAAGCAGATTCACGGCGTGCTCGACGCCCGCGTGCCGCCGGAGTTCGGTGGCTGGTGGCTCTTGGTGCGAATCGCGAAGAACCAGGCGGGTGACGGAGCCCGGCTGATCAAAACGCTCGGCGGCCTCACCGCCGAATGCGGCCTGCCCCGCTGGACGGTCATCGTCGGCGCGGAGTCAGACCTCACCAATCCGGACGATGCACTCTTCCATTGGATGGCCAACACCGCCCCGGATCGTGATCGCGTCACCAGCGTCTGCGGCCGCCGGATCGCTTTCGACGCGACCCCCAAGATGCCGGGAGATGAAGCCAACGGCCAGCCAGTGCGGGAATGGCCGCCGCTGATCGCGATGAGCAAGGCCGTGAAGGAGCGGGTCGCAGGCCGCTGGACCGAATACGGCATCTAACGAACCCCACGCGCAAGCGTGGGGCGCTCCGGACACCATCGCGGCCCCACGCTCGCGCGTGGGGTTCGTTTTGTGCAACGCCCGACCCGAGCGGCACTACCCTTCTCCCGAAGGACATTCGTCGCGCCTCGCACGGTTGACGCCGTGCACCCCGCGGCGGCTCGGAGGACTCCATGCAACCGCTCTCGAAACTCGCTCTCATCGGCACGCTCGCCCTCGCCGCGTGCTGCGGCGTCCCGCACTCGGTTCTCGCGGCCGACACCCCGCCGACCGCCACCAAGGCCGCCGCCACCGATCTCCCCGCTTGGGCGACCAAGCCTGTCACCTCCGTCGAGGGCATCACCGAGTTCCGCCTGCCCAACGGCTTGCGGGTGCTGCTGTTCCCCGATCAGGCCTCTTCGAACGTCACGGTGAACATCACCTACTTCGTCGGCTCACGCCACGAGGGACGCGGCGAGAAGGGCATGGCTCACCTGCTTGAGCACATGGTCTTCAAGGGAACGCCCACGCACCCCGACCCGTGGAAGAGCCTGCAGGACCACGGCGCGCAGTTCAACGGCACAACGTGGACCGATCGCACCAACTACTACGAGACGCTCGTCGCCAGCGATGAGAATCTCGAGTTCGCGCTGCGGCTTGAGGCCGACCGCATGGTCAACTCATTCATCGACGGCGAGGCGCTCAAGAAGGAGATGACCGTCGTCCGAAACGAGTTCGAGATGGGCGAGAACAACCCGTTCGGACTGCTCATGAAGGAGCTTTTCGCCAAGGCGTACACCTGGCACCCCTACCGCGACTCGACGATCGGCAACCGATCGGACCTTGAGCGCGTGCCCGCAGACAATCTCCGCCGGTTCTACAAGCACTACTACCGCCCGGCAAACGCGATGCTCGTCGTCGCTGGCAAGTTCGACATGGGAAAGACCCTGCGGCTGATCGATCAGAACTACAGCAAGATCGAGAACCCTGCCGAGGCGATCGTCGACACGTGGACGGAAGAGCCGGTGCAGGACGGACCGCGGTTTGTGGAGATCCGCCGCGAAGGCTCACAGGCTTCGGTCGGCGTCTTCTATCACACGCCCGCTGGTTCGCACGCGGATTCGACGGCGCTGCAGCTGCTCGGCAACATCCTGAGTAACCGGCCCTCGGGGCGGTTGTACAAGGCCCTGGTGGAAGCCAATCTCGCGGCGGCCGTCTCGACGCTGCCCTTCGCGATGGCCGAGCGCGGACAGATGCTGTCCGTCGCGACGCTGAAGGAAGGACAAGACCCCGCGGCGGCATTGGCGAAGCTGCAGGATGTCATGGAGGGCTTTGCGAGCAACCCGGTGACCGACGAGGAAGTGGAGCGTGCACGTTCTGCTGAACTCTCGTCGCTCAAGCTCGCAATGACCGACAGCAATCGCATCGGGGTCGAGCTGACGGAGTACGCGTCCGTTGGTGACTGGCGGCTGCTCTTCATCTACCGCGACCGCGTGAAGGCAATCAAGACCGCCGAGGTTCAGGCGGTGGCGACGAAGTACTTTGTCGAGAACAACCGCACCGGCGGCAAGTTCATCCCGACGAAGACCCCGGTACGCGCCGAGATCCCGGCCAAGCCTGAGATTGGATCGATTGTCGAGGGCTACAAAGGTCAGGAGACCATGAGCGAGGGTGAGACGTTCGACCCCACGCCGGCGAACATCGACGCCCGCACGGTGCGATCGAAGATCGGCGAGAACGTCTCGTTGGCGATGCTTTCCAAGAAGACCCGCGGCGAGGCAGTGAACGTCTCGATGGTCATCCGCTACGGCGATGAGAAGAGCCTCAGCGGCACCCGCGTAGCCAACGGAATGCTCGGCGGCATGCTCCGCCGCGGCACCCAGAGCCGCTCGTACCAGCAGATCACCGACGAGCTCAACAAGATTCAGTCCACCATGAACATCTCCTCGCAGCTGCAGGGCTCGCTGCGGGTGTCGATCACGTCCGACAAAGCAAACATCGCCCAGGCGGTGGCCATCGCCGCCGATGTGCTCCGCAACCCCACGTTCCCCGAGAACGAGTTCGGGACCATGCAGAAGGAAGCGATCGCGCAGATCGAGGCCCAGCTCAGCAACCCCCAGGCGCTGGCGATGGCCATGATGCAACGCTCGATGTCGCCCTTCCCCAAGGACTCGGTGCTCTACGTGCCGTCCATGGAAGAACGTCTCGCCGAGACCAAGGACGCCAAGCTCGACGACGTCAAGAAGCTCTACAACGACCAAGTCGGCCCCAGCAGCGTGCAGGTGGCGGCGGTCGGCGAGTTTGACGCTGCGGCACTGACCAACGAGCTCAAGAAGGCGTTCGACGGCTGGGCGGTCAAGAAGCCGTT
>JBILLU010000069.1:0-15663 GCA_044375915.1 Phycisphaerales bacterium | reverse complement strand
GAGGGCGCCCGCGACGCCATCACCGAGGTCATCACCCGCGCCTGGCAACGCTCCGTCACCCTCACGATTATCACGCCCGAGGTCGCGCCCGCCGGCCTGCCCGTCGGCGCTCTCGACCCGGCCCTGGCGACCACCACCAAGACCGGCACGCCCGCCGCGAACGCCGTTGCTGCCCCAGCGGTTCCCCCCGCACCGACCATGACCGTTTCCAGCGCCACCGAACACCCGCTGATCGCCCGTGCCGTGGAACTGCTCAACGCCAAGGTCTTGGGTGTGTACCCTCGCCAGACTCGTCCCACCGAACCGACCTGATCACCAATCCGCGGCAACCGATTCCCGGTTCGCCGCGAACAGACGCACGCACACTCGTGCGGGAAGGCTCAACAAATCATGCTCGACCAACTCAAAGCCATGGGCGCCGTCGCCAGCCTGCTCAAGAACCAGGACAAGCTCAAAGCCTCCATCGAACAAGTCAAAGAAGACATGGCCAAGACTGAAGTCATCGGCAAGTCCAGCAACGGCGCCATCACCGCCCGCGTCAACGGCCAGATGAAGGTCATCAGCGTCGACATCTCCGCCGCCCTCGTCAACGGCATGGCCGCCGAAGCCAAGACCCGCGAGGCCAGCGCCAAGGCGATCGCCGAAGCCGTGAACGACGGCATCTCCCAGGCCCAGGAAAAACTCCAAGCCGCGATCCAGAAGCGCACCCGCGAACTGGGCCTGCCGGACCTGCCGGGCTTGGGCAATTTGCTGGGCTGATCCAGCCGTGAAGGCATTTCACCGCGGAAGACGCGGAGAGAAGGCAATTCACCACGGAGAGCACAGAGAACACGGAGGAGAATCAGTTGAAGAGCAAGAAACGTTGCTCGACAACGCTGGTTCATCTCGTGTGACTTGCCACATTGCCACTCTTCATGCCTTTCTCTGTGTCCTCCGTGATCTCCGTGGTAAATTGTCTTTCCTCCGCGCTCTCCGCGTCCTCCGCGGTGAAATGTCTTTTCATACCCTGACCCCGTGATCCGCCTCTGGCCCATCACGCACCTGCACCTCGACACCGTCGCCGCGCCGCCGCTCGACGCGGCCCTCGCACCACAGATCGAATCAACCTGGAACACGATGCGTGCCGCCAGCCCGCGCCTGCACGACGGCCGCATCGTCCGCGTGCTCGCCTGTGAACCTCCCACACTCCGCGTCGCGTTCGACACCTACAAGCGCTTCGCCGTCGGCGCCGCCGTACCAACCGGCGTGCTCGCCCTCGGCATCTCTGGCGTGGTGACCCGCCGTCGCGACGATCGTGATGAGATCCTCCTCGGCCGCCGCTCGCGAGAGACCCGCATCTACGGCGACCTCTGGGAAACCGCGCCCCGCGGCGGAGTCGACGCCTCCCCCACCGCAACCGAGCTCACCCTCGCCGACATCGCCCGCCAGTTCCACGAAGAACTCCACGAAGAAACCGGCATCGTCGCGACCTCGACACCCACACCCATCGCCGTCGTCCTCGACGACTTCGCCCGCACCTACGACGTGGTCTTGCGAATCGAAGTCCCCGCCGACACCGAGGCCACACCGAGCGAGTGGGAATACACGCAGACGGCGTGGAAGACGCTCGCCGAATCACAATCGCTCGACTCGCTCTCGCCCCCAACCCGCTCGCTGATCGACTGGCTCGCGGCTCGGTCCCCCACTTGATGCCTCGATGCCTCCTGCCTCGACGCCTTCTTCTGCCCTCAAACCCCTCTTTCTATAATGTCCGACACGCCGCGACGCAGTCCCGCGGCCCACGGAGCCTCCAATGACCACGCTCTCCCCCGCCGTTTCTCCGAGCAAAGTCTCCGACCCTCTGCAACTCATCGACGTCGATCACGTCCAGTTCTACGTCGGCAACGCCAAGCAGGCCGCGTTCTTCTACGCCCACTGCTTCGGCTTCCAGATCGAGCAGGTCTGCGACCTCACCACCGGCAGCCGCGACTGCGCCCACTACCTCCTCACCCAGGGCAACATCCGCTTCGTCCTCTCCAGCCCGCTCTCGCCCGAGCATCACTCGGCGATGGAGCTCGCGATGTACGGCGATGGCGTCAAGGACGTCGCCTTCACCGTCTTCGACGCCGAGGCCGCGTACGAACGCGCCATCAAGAACGGCGCTCAGTCCGCCTACGAACCCCGCGTCTTCAAGGACAGCCGCGGCACCGTCACCATGGCCGGCATCCGCACCTACGGCCGCGTCTGTCACTCGTTCGTCAGCCGCACCGGTGAATACGAACTCACCAAGGTCAAGCAAGGCGGGCTCTTCATGCCCCGCTTCAAGCGCATCGATGGTGGCTTGTGTACTCCCGCCACCGGCTGCGGCCCCCAAGGCGGCATGGGCTCCTCCATCCTCGCCATCAACGAGCACAACAGGAAGAACCCCTGCGGCCTCAAGTACGTCGACCACCTCGTCGGCAACGTCGAACTCGGCAAGATGAACTACTGGGTCAAGTGGTACGAAAACGTCCTCGAGTTCAAGATGTTCAAGCACTTCGACGACGCCGACATCTCCACCGAATACTCGGCCCTGATGTCCAAGGTGATGTCCAGCGGCAACAACCTCATCAAGATGCCGATCAACGAGCCCGCCCACGGCAAGAAGAAGAGCCAGGTGCAGGAATACCTCGACTGGCACGCCAACACCCCCGGCGTCCAGCACCTCGCCCTCCGCACCGACGACGAACTCCACTCCATCGCCGCCCTCCGCAGCCGCGGCGTCGACTTCCTCACGCTCCCCGACGCCTACTACGACAAAGTCTGGGACCGCGTCAACACCATGCTCAAACAGCACGGCCACGAAGCCGTCAAAGAAGACCACAAGCGCGTCCGCGACCTGGGCATCCTCGTCGACGCCGACGACGAGGGCTACCTGCTGCAACTCTTCACCAAGCCCCTGCAGGACCGCCCGACACTGTTCTTCGAGATCATCTGCCGCCGCGGCAGCCAGAGCTTCGGCAAAGGTAACTTCAAGGCCCTGTTCGAAGCGCTGGAACTGGAACAGGAGCGGCGGGGGAATCTGTAGTAGCGAGCTGGGGGAGCGATGACACGAACAAAGACGACAGGACGGCGTTCACGGGCTGATTCTCGGCACGGTATCTCGAGAAGTCTGAAGGGCTTGATTCGACAGCATGTAGACGATCATGTGCGGGGCGGATTCCTTTCGGACGCCGAGATCGCGGAGAGCGTGCTTGTGAGCTTTCTCGGCGAGGCGCCGGTTTCGGTGATGAAGCCTCTGTCGAAGGCATTCATAAAGATGGCACGCCTTGCTGTGCTCGCCGACTCAGCGCAATGGCCGAGAGTCACAGACTGTGATCGGCTTGATCTGGCGTTCGCAGAGTTGAATGACCTTGGAATCCTCGCACGACAGAACTTCTCTTGTTGCACGAGCTGCGGCGTAGACGAGATCGATCGAGAGCTTCGATTCAAGAAGCACGGATCGAAGATCGGCTATGTGTTCTTTACGCGTAACGACGCTTGCAGCGCCGTCCATGGCCTGTTGTGCCTTGCGTTTGGCTCGCGCGATGCAACCCCGGCGAGCATGCGACGCGTCGCAAAGGCAGTACTCGCGTGCCTGCTTCGCCACAAACTCAAGGCCCGATGGAGCGGCGATATCGATGAGAAGATTCTCATTCGCGTGAAGTGGCAGAGTCGCCGAGGCGTCATGCTCAAGCCGCAATTGACCGCCACCAAGCCGCGAAACAGCGGATTGTCGTGCTGCACAGGACACCGTTGACGACGAACCATCAACCCACCAACGCTCTTCGCACGATCCCTAACCCGTACACACTCGCGGCCTCGGTGATAAACCTCCCGAAATCGCGAGCGGCGTGGTCGTTGGCACTGTCGGAGATGACTCGCACCACGCCCAGCGGCACGCCCTGCTCGTAGCACACCTGGGCCACCGCCGCACCTTCCATCTCCACGCAGACGGCATTGGGTACGCGTTGACGCAGGGCGGCACGCTCGGCGTCGGTCGAGACGAAGCGGTCGCCGCTGGCGATGTCCCCCACCACCACGCGCGGCATCGGCAGGTGGAGTTCCTTTCGGATCTGCGGCGGCACGTCTCGCTCGAAATCCTCTCGTGCGAACAGTTCCGCACCGTGACGCAGCCGGGCCGAGATCGCTTCATCGGCGGCGATCGACGACACACCGAGCAACGGAATCTCCAGCGGCGCAAAGATCGGCGACGCGTCCATGTCGTGCTGCCACAGGTTCTTCGCCACCACGATGTCGCCGACCCGCAGCTCGGGCGACAGCCCGCCCGCCACGCCGGTGAACAAGATCGCCTTCACTCGGTGCACATCGATCAGGTGCTGTGCCGTGGCCGCGGCGGCCACCTTCCCGACGCGGCTGTACACCAGCACGACTCTCTCGGACGTACCTGTGCCCGGCAGCGTGCCGGTGTAGTAGGTCCGTCCGCCGTGGACGTGCTCGTGCTCGCGGGCGAGAGCACCCGCAAGGCGGCTCGCTTCCTGGGGAATCGCACACATGATCCCGAGACTCATACACGCTCCGGTGTCGAGGGGGTGGTCAAGGCATCGATGAGGCTGCGGATTGCTTGGTCGTCGCCACGGTAGATGCTCCGAACCTCATCGCGGCCACCGATGCGGAAGTCCGCCCAATCGAAGCCGGGCGAGACCGTGCATCCCAGGAGCGACCAGCCGACGCCGCCAGCGCGAACGCGGCAACCCTGCCAGACGTCGCGGGGCGCGATCACCTGGGGTCTTTGTCCGGCGCGGAGATCGCTGCCGATCCAGTGAATGCTCGCCTCGCCCGCGAGCGTCAGATGCAGCTGCTCGACGGGATCACCGGCGTAATGATGGAAGACCTCATCGCTCGCGACCAGGTGCATCAGCGACGGCGATCGCGGCGTGATGAGGAAATAGATCTGCGTGCTGTGCGCTCGCCCGGGGGCGCGATCGCGATACCGAGCTGGCAGCGCGTCGGACGGGATGGTCTCCGGAGCGCGGTAGGTCTCGCGAAAGAAGCCGCCTTCTTCCGGGAGCGGCTCGAGCTGCAGCAATTCGATGATCTCTTCTGGACGCAGCGGCATAATTGCGGTTGTGCCTTTCGGAGAGCTCTCGCTACTTCATGCCCGCCAGCTTGCGCACCGTCATGTCGAACGTGCGGACCATGCCGCTGTGGATGGCGTAGACGATGACCGAGTAGATGACCGCCGCGGCTCCGGCGCCGATGGCTAGTGAGACACGGGCAGTTTCCATGCCGCCGGCACCGTTGGCGGTCTGGGCCATGGCGGTGTCGGGGTTGGTGAAGGCGAGGATGAGCGGGCCGGGGCAGAGGGCGCCGAGGGCGGGGCCGATCCAGGCGATCTGCAGGGCGGCCTGCCAGCCGCAGGTGCCGGAGATGCCGGCGACGAGACCCACCACGCCGACGGTGGCGATCACCGAGCCGATGGTGCCCTTGCTGCGGAGCGACCACTGCAGGCCGACCATGAGGCAGAAGGCGATGAACGGCACGCACACCAGCGGTGCGAGCAGCGCGGCCTCGGGCAGCAGGACCGGCGATGTGATCGTGCCGCCGACGACTTGCGTGGAAACCGTGATGCCGCCGACGCGACCGAAGCCGTCGAAGACGACGTAGATGGATGCCAGCAGCAGCGTGCCGAGCGGGACGGCGAGGAGCGGGAGCATGTAGGCGATCAGGCCGCGGAGCTTGCCGAGGAGGTAGTTCGCGGGCGTGATCGGGGTCGTGAGCAGGATGTCGAGCGTGCCGTCTTCGCGTTCGCGGCTGATGGCGGTCGCGGCCATGTTGATGGCGACGAGGGTGATGACGGTCAGTTCGCCCCAGATGGTGGCGAGCAGGGCGGTGCGGAAGTCGGTGCTGCTGAGGACGCCGGTGTGGTAGAAGATGATGAGGGTGATGCCGAAGAGGCCGCCCGCGGCGATGAACATATAGCGGGCGACGATGCGGCCGAGGGTGCTGTTGCGTGCCGCGGCCTCGCGCCAGGCGATGGGGTTCTGCCACACCGTGCGGGCGGGTCGGGTGCCAGCGCCGGCGGCGCCGAGGCCAAAGAGCTTGCGGTACCAGGGGATGCCGCCCTCTTCGCCGGCGAAGAGCGAGACGCCGCCGCTGCGGACGGTGAAGGTGGACACGGCCATCAGACCGAGCGAGAAGAGGAGCGAGCCGTAGCACCAGGTGCGGACGGGGTGCTCGAGGAACCAGACGGCGAGGCCGCGGGTGGTGCCGGTGGGCGCGGTGGGGTAGTTGGCGGGCGTGAGCAGCGCGGTGAGCGCGAGGAATGGGTTGAAGGCGGTGAGCCAGGTGACGCCGTTGCCACCGGCGGCCCCCTTGCCGCTGCCGCGGAGGAAGTAGTCGATCGCGAGCGTGACGGCGAGGTAGCTGATGACGGAGATGTAGAACGCGAAGACGGCACGCTTGCCGGCGAGGCGTGACACGGACAGCGCGACGGCGATGGCGCCGACGACAGTGGCGGCGAAGGCGCTGACGGCGAAGGAACCGAAGATGGCGCGGATGGGCACGCCGCCGAAGTACTGCGTGAGGGCAAAGAGCGGCAGGGCGGCGACTAAGAGCGCGATGATGAAGAACAGGCGGCCGAGGAGGTTGCCCAGCACGATCTGGCCCGCGGTGAGCGGCGTGGTGAGCAGCACTTCCCAGGTGCGCGGGCTGGATTCCTGTGCTATCGCGCCGGCCATGAAGACGGGGGTCAAGATGCAGATGAGGCCGAGCTGTAGATACGCGATGAAGGTGAACGACCCGGCGGCGTTGATGGCGAGCTCGCGGTAATCGAGCTCACCCGCGCCCAGGCGAGCGATGAGCGACCAGAGCAGGACGAGGATGAGGACGGCGAGATATCCGGCACGGATGTAGAGATGCCGCGTGCGGCGGGAGCCGTTCTGCACCAGCCGCACCGCGATCGGGTTCAGCGGGACGAGGTAGAGGAACCAACGGAGGAAGACGGGCATTGGGGGATGGTACGGGGAAGTGGGAAGGTTTGAGGGATGAGGTTGGAGTCGAAGGCGGGGTTGAGGCGGACGCCGGGGTGGGTGCTGACTGGGTCGGACTGTCATCGATACGCGTGCGCGAGCGGCACGGATCGCACTTCCCCTCGCCGCGCAACGGGGAGGGGTGGTCGAGCGGAGCAAGACCGGGGAGGGGTAAGGGGCGTTCGGACGTTGGTTTCGTCGAGGTAGCCGCAGTCCCCACACCTGCTTCGCCTGCGGCGAAGCGGTCCTCTCCCCGCAGGCGGGGAGAGGGGGCGAGATCGGGTGCGACGGGTTGGCCGCGTTGGGACAACCCGTGCGGCTTGGGCGTGATGGTGGGTCTTCGCACTGCCGACGCCGAGCCGTCGGCAGTGGCACCCTTTGACTTGTCGCGGAGGAGGGCGGCGGCGGCGCGGCGTTGGGTTTCGAGGAACTTGAGATCGCCGCCGACTTCGGGGTCGGTGATGGTGGTGAGGGTGTGGATCGCGCGGGAGCGAGCGACGGCGCGGAGGTAGGGCTCGCGGAGCGATTCGGCGGCGGTGAGTTCTTCGATCACGCGGCGGGCTTGGGGTGAGCGGATGATGTCGAGGACTTCGCGGATCGAGAGCTTTGTTTCCTGTGCGATCGTGCCAACGGGGAGCGCGTCGTCGAGGAAGCGGGTGAGGATGAGGTTGAAGTGAGGGCTTTGGTGAGTGGGAAGGGGTGAGGGATGCGAAGAAGTGGGAAGGGGTGAGGACTGAGGTTTGAGTGAAGGCGCGGCGGGATCGGGGGTTGCGGGTGGCGTCGCGGAGTCTGGGTCCGATTGGGGGTGGTCGGTGGTGAGTCGCAGCGCGGTTGTGCCGCGGAGACGAGCCTGATCGGGCGCGGTTGGACGTTCGTTCACCCACTCCCCGGGCCCCTCCCTTTCGCCACCGTGGGAGGGGGAGTCGAGGCGGGCGGTTGCTTGCTGGTTCATGGCCGTACTCCTTTGGGGCGCGCTGCGACGGAGGTGCGCCTCTATAGAGGAACGGTGGGACGGGTTTGTGCGCACAACGACGGCGGTGTGCGCGCGGAAACTCAGGACTTACGGCGTGTCGGCGCGGCGTAAGTGCAGGCCGCGGCGGGCGGCGGTGCGATTGGGTGGGAAAGTTGGAAGAGGGGTGAGAAGATGGGGCGCGGATGTGCGCGCAACGACGGTGTTGTGCGCGGGGCCGCTCGCACTCGAGGGTGGGAAACACAATCGAGATCAACGCATCGGTTCACCGGCATTCGGCGGCGGCACGAGCGGCCAAGGCGAGCCGCATTCGGGGCAGGCGCGCGGTCCGATGACGTGGAGCATGGAAGGCTCGAACGCGGGCTTGACGGTGACGAGGTCATAGCCGCAATCGGGGCAACAGCGGTCGCGGAGCGTTCGTCGGAGAACGGCGGTCGTACCGAAGCCGAGCCAGCGGCGTGCAGCGAAGAAAACGATCAGGAGTGGCACGAGCAAGACGTGCGGAAATCCGACGTGAGCGTCGGCCTTGAGCATTTGGTTGATGAGCGTGGTGAGGCCGTGGTCGAAGTAGACGCGCGACCAACGCTTGGTCCAGGCTTCGACACGTGTGTCGTACTCGCGGCGCAGCGAGTGGCGCAGGTCTTCGGAGACCATCGCAGCAGCGGACTCGAACGGCTCGACGCGGCGGGTGTGTTCGAGCGCGAGCAGGTCATCCCGAAACCACGTGTGGCTGAGCGCACTGACCGATCGGGGCCAGCGGCGTTGATCGCGGATGGATCGATTGGACGTGGTGCCCGACAACGCGACCTCCAACGCGCGGTAGCGTACCAAGGGTGCGATGTTGCGGGGTGATGCCCATTCGCTCCCGAGTGGCCCACGCTGGCCGTCGGATGTCGGTTTCGTTCAGGTACCGGCAGTCCCCTCACCTGACTTGAGGCTTTGCCTCAAGTCGTCCTCTCCCCGCAGGCGGGGAGAGGAGGCGCGGGGCTCAGAGTTTCTTGAGCGCACTCACCAACTCATCGATGTCCTGCGTCGTGTGTGCCGCGGAGATCTGGCAGCGGAGTCTTGCGTGGCCCTCGGGGACGACGGGGTAGCCGAAGCCGATGACGAAGACGCCGAGTTCGAGGAGGCGTTTGCTCATGGCGATGGCTTTGGCGGTGTCGTGGACGATGATGGGGCAGATGGCGGTCGGGGATTCGAGGACGTTGAAGCCGGCTTCTTTGATCTTCTTGCGGGCGTAGGTGGTGTTGTCCTTCAGACGCTGCACGCGCTCCGGCTCTTGCAGCATGATCTCGATCGCCTTCTTCGCGCTGGCGGCGATGGTGACGGGGAGGGCGTTACTGAAGAGCGTGGGGCGGCCGCGTTGGATGAGGAGTTGGATGACTTGATCGCTGGCGGCGACGAAGCCGCCGGCGCCGCCGCCGAGGGCTTTGCCGAGGGTGCCGGTGAAGAGGTCGACGCGAGGCAGAGACGGAGAGACGGAGAGACGGAGAGACGAAGTGGGAGAAGACGGAGACGGATTTGCGGCGGTGCCTTGCACTCCGTCTCTTCGTCTCTGCGTCTCTTCGTCTCTCAACGCATCCACCATCCCATAGTGCTCGTGCGTGCCGCGGCCGAGTTTGCCCATGACGCCGTGGCCGTGGGAGTCGTCGACGACGAGCATCGCGCCGTACTGGTCGCAGAGCTTCCGCATGGCGGGGAGGTCGGCGATGGAGCCTTCCATGCTGAAGACGCCGTCGGTAACGACCCAGATCTGACCGGTGACTTCGGGGTTCTTGCTGGCGGCTTCGAGAGCGCTGCGGAGGCTGCGTTCGCCTTCGAGCTTGTTGTTGGTGTAGACGGCCTTGTGCAGGCCCTTCTTGATGGTGGTGGCGAGGCGGATGGAATCGATGATGCAGGCGTGGTTGAGTTCGTCGCTGATGATGATGTCGCCGGGCTCGCAGAGCGTCGGGAAGACGGCTTCGTTGGCGGTCCAGGCGCTGACGAAGGAGTACGACGACTCGGTGCCCATGAGGCGGGCGATCTCGCGTTCGAGTTCCCAGTGGGGGGAGAACGTGCCGCAGATGAAGCGGACGCTGGCGGTTCCGGCGCCGTAGTCCTTGAGGGCCTTGACGCCGGCTTCGATAACCTCGGCGTGGTTGGCGAGGCCGAGGTAGTTGTTGGAGCAGAAGCACAGGACGTCGCGGGTCTTGGCGCTGGGGCCTTCGCCGAACTTCATGCGGACGCGGGCGTCCATGGGGCCTTCGAGGGTCTGGAGTTCTTTCCAGACGCGATCCTCGCGGAGCTTGGTGAAGAGGGCGTCGGTACGGCTGTGGAAGTTGGCGGTGGGCATGGGTGTGTCTCGCGGCGTGATTCTTCGCGGGCGGCGGAGAGCTGGGGTGCTGTCGCGTCCAGAACCGGGGCGAATGCAACCCACCCCCCTGCTCTTTCCGCCCAGGAGGGGGAGTTGCCGCGGGCTGGTTCAACGATCGTACCGTTGGCCGTGCGTGTTCTGATTGCGACCATCGGCTCGGCGGGCGACGTGCATCCGTTTCTGGGTGTGGCTGAGGAGCTGCGCCGGCGGGGGCATGAGGTGGCGATGCTGGTGAACCCGCACTTTGAGGCGCGGGTGCGGGCGCTGGGCATCGAGTACTTCCCGCTGGGGACCGAGGACGATCTGTTGCGGGTGCTGCACAGCCCGCGGCTGGCGAACCAGAGGCAGTCGCCATATCTGGTGATCGAGGCACTGTTCAACAACTCGATCGAGCCGTCGTACGCGGCGATGCAGGAGGCGGTGAAGGCGTGGAAGCCCGACGCGATCCTGCGGCACCACATCTTCCCGACGGCGCGGTGGGTTGGAGAGGAGCACAAGATCCCGGTGTACACGGCGGTTCTGGCGCCGGCGATGTTGTTTGCGCCGAGCGAGCCGATGATCTTCCGCTCGCACATGCCGGTGTGGTTTCAGAAGGCGTTGTCGAGGCCGCTGAAGACTGCGGGCAAGTATGCGATGCGGTGGTATGTGGATCGCCCGGTGAACCAGGTGCGGGCGAAGCTCGGGCTCGCGCCGATGCGTGATGTGCTGTACCGCGAATCACACGAGGGCACACGGGTGCTGGGGCTGTGGTCGCGGCACTATCGCGGGCCGCGGGAGGATGACCCGAAGCAGAGCCAGATCTGCGGGTACTGCTTCTTTGATCGAGCCCGGGGCGACAAGGACGCGGTGCTGGAGCCTGCATTGGAGCGGTTTTTGGGCAAGGCGGAAGAACGTGGGCGGCCGGCGATCGTGTTCACGCTGGGAACGACGATTGTGCATCACGCACGGGAGTTTTACGAGATTGCGGTGCGGGCGTGCCGCGAGATCGATCGGCCTTGCGTGCTGCTGACGGGCAAGGACGAGGCGGGACCAGCGTCGGCGCGGGGTGCGGAGGATGTGTGCGTGGTGAACTACGCGGCGCACTCGCTGGTGATGCCGCGGTGCGCGGCGAGCGTGCATCACGCGGGCGCGGGTTCGGCGTCGCAGGCGATGCGGAGCGGGAAACCGAGCGTGGCGGTGCCGTTCGTGAACGATGAGTTCGACATCGCGCACCGGATGGAAAATCTCGGCGTGAGCGCATATTTACCGGCATCGAAACTGGCGCGGGTGGAGCGTGGTGCGCGGAGCCTGGCGACAGCGCTCTCGGAAGTCACGACGAATCCGGCATTTGCGAATCGCGCGCGGGAGCTTGGGCAGTTGATTCGCGTGGAGAACGGCGCGGCGACCGCGGCGGCAGCGATTGAGTCATCGATCGGATAGACCCCAAGACATGGTGGCGAATCCACAGAAATGTGGATTTTTTCGGTATACCGACTGGACAAGGAATCAGGCATCGACTACATTGTTGTTGTAACGGTTTTCGAAGGTTTCTGAATCAGCCCCCACCCCAAAGCCCGCGATGAGCCGCAAGGCCTATCGCGGGCTTTTTTTCGTTGACATGTTTTTGGCGGGTCCGCGCTGCAGCGTCGATGCGACGGGCTTGGGCATGAATCGCGGGCAGCGCGCGAGGCTTCCTCGCCGAGCCTTGTGAGCCTCGGCGTCCGACACATCTCGGAGACGTCGGCGGTCGGCAGCGTTGATCTACTTGGGGTCGAGGTACGCGGCTTCGGCGAAGGCGCGTGCGGTGAGCACGGCGGGCGGCTCTTTGGGGCGGCCGTTGCCGCCTTCGCTGAAGGCGAGGCGGAAGCCGACGTCGCTGTATCCCATGCGGGCTTCGCGGAGACTGGGAATGGCGTAGGGCGCGTCGAGTTTGGCGGGGGTGTTGCCGCGGAGCGTGAGGCCGCTGAGGGCGGAGGCTCCGATGACGCTCCACTTCTCGACGGTGCGATCGATGGCGGAGCGGACGGCGGTGAGATCAGGGTCGACGGTGGCGAGCGCGTCAGGGGCGGTGTCGACGACGTACTCGGAAACGTTGCCGATGAGGTTGGACCAGTTGGCGGAATCGTGGCTGCTGGAGGCGAACCAAAGGAAGCCGTCGGAGGATTCGAGGGCGGAGTCGTCGCGGCGGTTGAGGTAGAGGTTCTTGCCCTCGGCGGACCATTCGGGGCGCAGGCCGCGGGGCCAGAAGGTGCCGGCGTGGGGCCATTCCTTGCGGATGGTGGTGTCGAGGGAGGCGACGTGATCGAACTGGAGTTTCCAGGTGCGGTCGCGGCGGTTGGCGGCCTTGGTCGCGGCGTCGACGCCGCCGGCGGAGGCGAGCGCGGCTTTCCACTCGGTGACGGTCGGGATCCGGGCGCCGGCGTGGCGGGCGGCGAGCAGGGCGGCGTCGGGTGAGATGAGGTTCATCGGGCTGTCGAGCGCGGGCGGGGCGGTGTTGGCGAGGGCTTCGGGGTAGTAGGCCTTGCCGGTCATGGACTCGTCGCCGACGAGCCAGCGGTTACCGACGGGGCGCTCGGAGAGAACGACCTTGGCGCGGCGGCGGTCCCACTGCCAAGTGGCGGGGCCGGAGCGAGGGTCGCCCTGATCAAAGTCCCACCAGTAGAGCGCGTTCTGGCCTTCGCGGCTGCCGGCGAACTGGCCCCAGGCGTCGGTGGATTCGGCAATGGCAATGAACAGGCCGACGGAGACTTCGCCGGCGAGGATGTAGGTTGCGATCGGGCCGTCGGGGCCTTGGATGTCCACGGGGAGGAAGGCCATCTGCACCGGGGCGGCGAGTCTGGTGGCGCCGGCGTCGAAGGTGTAGACGACGGCATCGCCCTGGCGGGTGGCACGCCAGACCGGGCGGCCGCTGGGCGTGCGGATGGTGGCCGGGCCGTTGACGAGGGGATCGAAGGGCGGACGGGCTTCGCGTTTGGCGATGACATCGAGACGGGAGATGAGCGTTTGCACGCTCGCGCTGGTTGCGACACCGGTGTCGGAAGCGACGGAGCGGACCTGGGCGAGTAGGTCGGCGGCGGCGCGGGTCTGCTCGGCGAGGATGGCGAGTGAGAAGGTGTCGGCGTTGACCGCGAGCGCGGCGGCACGAGTGGCGAGTTGCCAGAGGCGGGCGTTGTAGCGGGCGGCGGGGGCGAGCGCGGCGCGATCGGGGTCTACGCCGAAGAGACCAGCGTCGCGCATGGCGGCGTCGATCTCGGCGCGGTCGCTGCCGCGGCGGGCGTTGAAGAAGGCGGTCCAGAGCGCGGAGGCGTCGGTGCGGAGTCGTTCGCGAGCCGCGGACCGGGCTTCGTCGGGGACGAACTGATCGATGAGCGCGGGCAGATCGCGGGAGATCCAGCGGGAGGCTTCGTCGAACTCGGCCGCGGTGCGGGGCCATCCGCCGCGGGAGAGGCGGGACCATGCGGCGAGGGCGACGCCGGGGGTGATGTCGGTCGGGGCGGCGAGCGCGGACTTGAGGAGCGTGGCGACGCGAACGGGATCGGTTTCGTCTGCGATGGCGAGGACGGTAAGGGCGGACTCGGCGACGTCTGGGCGGACACGGACGACTGCGCGGGCGATGGCAGAAGAGTCGAGCATCCGGAGTGCAGAGAAAAAGGCGGGGTCGGTGATCGGATCGGCGCGACGCAACCCCTCACGAGCTCGCAGAGCGACAAGCAGGTAAAGCTCGGCCTGGTTCTCCCATTTCTGGATGTAGGCGGCCGCGACGGCGACGCGGTCGGCGTCGGGACGCGAGCCAACAGGAACATCCGCGAGGGCTTCGGCGAACGCGGCTTCGCGAGCGGAGCGCCAGGCGTCGTCCCACGCAGCTTCGGAGGCGCCAGCGGTCACGTGGGAAGGTCCGGGTATCGCGGTGCGTGGCGGGATGGCGCGGTCGAGGGCGACGAGGGCTTCGCGGGATTCACGCAGCGTGGCGAAGGCTTCACGCTTGGACGGGGCGGACTGGGCGCGGTCGATGGCAGCGTTCCAGACCTTGGCGAGAGTCGGCGAGGCGTATTCGCTGCGGTTGATGAGGCGAAGGGCTTCGCTGAGAGAGACGGTGCCCGTGGTAACGGCGTCGGTGGCGTCGCGGGCGAGTGACGCGGCGTCGTTGGTGAGTTCGCGGGAGCGACGCTCGACCTCGGCGCGGTTGCGGTTGCTCCACGCGGTGGCCTGGAGCGCGGCGATCTCGGCCTCGACGGCCTTGAGGCGGGCGTCGAGTTCGGCGGGCTGCATGGTGAGTTCGCGTTTGGACTCCGCCAGGCCGAGCAGCCGCTCGCGGACGGACTTGGTCTCTTCGACGGCGGCGCGGGCAGCGGCGAGGGCGGCGTCGCGCGGGTCGGTGCCGTCGGCCTTGGCGTAGTCGGCTTTGCGGGCCTCGGTGAGCCAGGCGTCGAGCACGCTCGCAGCGGCGGGCTGCGATGCCAGCGCTTTGGCGGCGGCGCTGGCGCGGAAGCCGGCGCGATCCCAGCCGTCGATGGCGCCGGAGTCCAGAGCGGCGGCCTCGGCGGCGCGGGCGGCGAGGGCGGAGCTGCGTTGGCGGAGCGCGGCGATAGCGTCCGCTGGGGATTGCGCGGTGGCGAGCGCGGCCTTGGTGTCGGCGTCGATGATCTCGCCGAGGCGCGGGAGCGTGGCGTCGCCGCGGGGCTTGGCGTCGGCGGCGATCTTCTGCACGGCGTCGTAGCGGGCGTCGATCTCGGCGACGGCGGCGATGAGAGACTGAGACGAAAGGATCGAGCGGAGGAGTTCGCCGGTGTCGGGCGCGGGCGGGCGCGAGGGTTCGGCGCGGGCGGGGCCGTCGGGGCTGGGGGTCTGGGTTTCTGCGGCGGCGCGGTTGGCGAGCGTCGGGACGGCGGCGCGGACGGAGCGGGCGACGTCGTCGAAGTCTGCGGTGGCGGCGGACCAGCCGCGGGCGTCCCAGACTTGCTTGACGGTGGTGAGGTTTGCGAGCTCCTGCCAGGCGATGAGGCGGGCGTTGACTTCGTCGATCTTTTCGAGGGACGCGCTGGCGGCGATGATCTTCTCGCCGGCGATGGCGTCGCCGGGATTGTCGCGGAGATCGAGCAATCCGGCGGCGGAACCGGCGATCTGGCGCGGGTCGCGGAGCGCGGGATCCTGCAGCAGGTCGGCGATGGAGCGGATGGTGCTGGTGGGCGGCTGATCGGCGGCGAGGGCGATGACTTTGTCGCGGTCGGCGTAGACGGAGCCGAATGAGCCGTACCAGCGATCGATGAGGCCCTGCCACTTGGTGAGGCGGGCGGCTTCGTCGAGCTGGTCGGCGGTGAGGACGATCTGCTCGCGCGGGGGCGTGCGGAAGACGAAGTAGCCGCCGGCGGAGA
>JBILLU010000068.1:0-15665 GCA_044375915.1 Phycisphaerales bacterium | reverse complement strand
GGCCGGCGCGGGCGCGGCGGATGCTCTTGGCGATGGCCTTGATCGCGTCGTCCTGGCTGATGACCTTCTTGTGCAGTTCCTTCTCGAGTTCCAGCAGGCGCTGGGCCTCGTCCTTCTCAAGACGCTGCAGCGGCACGCCCGTCATCTTGCTCACGACCTCGGCGATCACATCCTCATCCACCGTGCCGTCCACTTCCTGGGCCCGTGCACGCCACTGCTTCTGCAGCTCTTCCTTCTCGCGACGGCTCTTCTCCGCCTGATCGCGCAGCTCCGCGGCCTTCTCGTAGTCCGCGGCCTTCACGGCCTCGTCCTTCGCGACCGCCAGACGCTCGATCTCCGCCTCGATCTCCGCCAGGTTCGGCGGCTTGGTCATGCTCTTGATCCGGACGCGGGCGCCGGCTTCGTCGATCACGTCGATCGACTTGTCGGGCTGCACGCGGCCGGAGATATACCGACCCGAGAGCTCCACCGCCGCCTTCACCGCCGCGTCGGTGATCCGCACGCGGTGATGCTGCTCGTAGCGGTCGCGCAGCCCCTTGATGATCTCGATCGTCTGCTCTTCGCTCGGCGGCTCGACCGTGATCGCCTGGAAGCGACGGGCCAGGGCGGCGTCCTTCTCGATGTACTTGCGGTACTCGTCGAAGGTGGTCGCACCGATGCACTGGATCTCGCCGCGGGCGAGCGCGGGCTTGAGCACGTTGGACGCGTCGATCGCGCCCTCCGCGCCGCCGGCGCCGACCAGCGTGTGCAATTCGTCGATGAAGAGCATCACGTTCTTGGCGCGACGCACCTCGTTCATGACGGCCTTGATCCGCTCCTCGAACTGGCCGCGGTACTTCGTGCCGGCGACCATCATCGCCAGGTCGAGCACGACCAGACGCTTCTCGTGCAGGATCTCGGGGACGTCGCCGCTGATGATGCGCTGGGCCAGACCCTCGACGATCGCTGTCTTGCCCACGCCCGCTTCACCGAGCAGGACGGGGTTGTTCTTGGTGCGACGGCACAGGACCTGCACGACGCGCTCGATCTCGGTCTGACGACCGATCACCGGGTCCAGCGTGCCCTCACGAGCCAGCTCGGTCAGGTCGCGGCCGAAGGAGTCCAGGGCCGGGGTCTTGCTCTTGCCGCCCTTGGCCGAGGCGCTGCTGCCGCCAGCCGAGGCCGACGCGCTGGCACCCGACTGGCCACCGCCGCCGGCGCCTTCCATCTCTTCGGTGCGCTCGTTGCCGGCGCCGAGGAGGTTGAGCACTTCTTCGCGGACTTCCTCGAGCTTCAGCCCGAGGTTCATGAGCACCTGGGCGGCGACGCCGTCGTGCTCACGCAGCAAGCCGAGCAACAGGTGCTCGGTGCCGACGTAGTTGTGATTGAGATTGCGGGCTTCCTCGATGGCGTACTCGATGACCTTCTTGGCCCGGGGAGTCTGGGGCAGTTTGCCCATGGTCACCATCTCGGGCCCGGCCTTGACGAGCTTCTCGACCTCGAGGCGGACCTTGCGCAGGTCCACATCAAGGTTCTTGAGCACGTTGGCGCCGACGCCCGAGCCTTCCTTCACCAGACCGAGCAGGATGTGCTCCGTCCCGATGTACTCGTGGTTGAAGCGCTGGGCTTCCTGGTTGGCGAGGGCCATGACCTTGCGGGCGCGATCGGTGAAGCGTTCGAACATCTCTGGACTCCACGGGGAGCTGGGTGGCTTGCGAGCCGCAAGGCCCAACGTCCCACATCTTTATTCGCACGCCGGAGCGTCCCGCTTCGAGGGAATTGGGGCGATTCCCCGGGGTGCGACACAAGTGCCGTGCTGAAAAGCCTTTGACGAGGCATCCCGACACGGCCCGGACCCTGTCCGGGGCCTCTGAATCGCCTTTCGTTCGCCTTTCGCAAGGCGGACTGGGGCGATCCCGGGGGCTCCGGAGCGGTCCATTCCATTCATATCGGCAGCACGGGCCATGCCGATCGGCAGAAGTTGGATGCCGGGGATTCAACGCCGCAACGCGCGGCAGGGATGGATTGGCGGGCCAGAAAGGGGGTTCGGCTCGATCCGGCGCCTGCCGCGCTGCCGAACTGGCAGTGGCGGACGTTTGTGGAGTACCCACCCGGCGGCGCGGACGCGGGTACAACTAGACGCGCTTCGTCGACCGGCCGGGGGCCGGTCCTTGGGATACCGACTCCACCAGGGCATGGCCAAGAACAACGACATTAAGGCAACATACTACCGACGGCTCTTGCTTTTCGTCTTGAGCATGATGGCGCTCTTGATCGTCTTCATTGTCGTAATTCCATTTGCGCATGTGCGCTTCAAGAACTTTCAGAAAGTGGCGATCTTTGTTGCCCCTGCAATGATGATGATTGGTACGGCGGCGTTGGTTTATACGAATTGGAAAGTGAAGTCACTTCGCGGCCGTTGTCAGTTCTGCGGCTATTCCCGAGAAGGCCTCGAACGAGGCGATGCGTGTCCAGAGTGTGGGAATCGTCCGGCGTAGGTTCGTTCGGTCGTAGGATTCGCGATGCGAGTCGTGACTTTGGTAGCTTTGCTCGTCGTCGCATGCATGGCTTGCTGCGAGCGATCGACGACGCCCGCGGCCCAGTCGCCGAGCGCCAAGCCGCAGCTGGTCCTCTACGTCTCCGCCGACGACGCCCTGTATCGGCCAGTGATCCAGACGTTTGAAGCCGCGACCGGTGCCAAGGTCAACGTCGTGCCCGACACCGAGGCGACCAAGACCTTCGGCCTCGTACGCAAGCTGCTCGACGAGAAAGACGCTCCCAAGGCCGATCTCTTCTGGGCCAGCGAGCCCATCGGCGTGGTGCGGCTGGCCAACGAGGGCGTGCTGGGCGACCTGGCCATTGCCGACAAACAAGGCAAGGCGGTCCCGGCGCAGTGGGTGCCGCTCGGGTATCGGGCCCGCGTGATCGTGTTTCACAAGGAGCGGTTCAAGGCCGGCGAGGAGCCGCGGCGGTTGGGCGATCTGCTGGCGCCGGCTCTCAAAGGCAAGGTCGGGTTCGCGCGGCCGCAGTTCGGGACGACACGCACACACTTCGCAGCGTTGCTCGCAGGGTTCGGCGAAGAAGCGTACGAGAAGTTCCTCGTCGCGCTCCGCGACAATGGCGCGAAGGTGTACGACGGGAACTCCATGGTGGTGCAGGCGGTGGCCCAGGGCGAGATCAGCGCCGGGCTGACCGACAGCGACGATGTGGAATCGGGCCGCCAGCAGCGCTGGCCCGTCAGCGCACGGGGCGGCACCGCGGACCTCGCGGCGTCGAAGCCCGGCGACGCGGCGGGAGACATGCTGATGATGCCCCACGTCGTCGCGGTGGTCGCGCGGAAGGACGCAACCCCGGAGCAGCAGGCGCTGGCATCCCGATTCGTGTCGCACCTCTTGAGCGATGACGTGCAGCGGCTGTTGCTGCAGACGCACCAGGCGCTGCAGCCGAGCGAGGCCGGAGGCCTGCCGCGGAACGAGCTGCCGCCCGAAGCCAAAGCACGAGCCGGCGCGGAACTGCTGCCCGACTACCGCCAGGTCGAGCCGTTCGAAGCCAAAGCCGTCGCCATCTTCGAGCGGGTCTGGGCTTCCAAATAGCAGAAAACCCCTGCAGATTCCGGGCTTGTTTCATGTCTTGCCCATCGGGTACGCTGTGCTGGCGAGGCGACATCGGGTGCTCGTGCATCCGCGGCGTCGACGCGGGGTCCTGCATGCACGGGGGTGGGTATGGCAAAGCGTTCGGCACGTTCGGCGGCGGCACGCTCGGATTCGACGTATCGCATCCTCTGCCTCGACGGCGGCGGGATCCGCGGGATCATCACCGCCTGCTGGCTCCGCGAGCTCGAATCCATCCTCGGCGGTCCCGCCCGCGATCACTTCGATCTCATCGCCGGAACCTCGACCGGCAGCATCCTCGCCTGCGCCATCGCCATGGGCAGACGCCCCGATGAGATCATCAACCTCTACGAGACCCGCGGCCAGATCATTTTCCCAGGCCTCGCCGGACGCCTCTGGAGCGGGCTGAAGCGCACCTTCACCGACGGACTCTCTCAACCCAAATACGACGGCGCCGGCCTCGATGCCGAATTGCGCGCCGCCTTCGGCACCAGCACCTTCGGCTCGCTCGCCAAGAAGACGCTCGTCGTCTCCTACGACACCGTCCGCCGCGAGGCCCGCATCTTCAAGAGCTGGCGGAGCGACCACGACTACGTGACGTGTCCTGTCTGGCAGATCGTTCGCTGCTCCTGTTCCGCCCCGACCTACTTCCCCGCCTTCGATCTGCGAATCAACGGCGAAAGCCATTCCATGATCGACGGCGGCGTTTCGGCCAACAACCCCACCGCCTGTGCGATCGCCGAAGGTGTCCGCCTCAACGAGGGCCTGCCGTCGGCGCAGCGGATCCCACTCGAGCGCTTCGTGGTTCTTTCGCTCGGAACCGGCGCGCTGACACGGCAGATCTCGCTGCAATCCGCACAGGAATGGGGTGCGATCGAGTGGGCCGTCCCGATCATCGATGTCCTTTTCGACGGCAGCGCGGACGCGACCGACTACATCGCCGCCCAGTTGCTCGAGACGCGGAACTACTGCCGCCTGCAGACCGATCTCGACGACGCCTACGACGACATGGACAACGCCAGCCCGACGAACATCAACGCCCTCAAGGGCGTGGCGGAGCAGTACCTGCAGCGTCGGGGCCGCGGACAGCTGGAGCAGCTGGCGGAGCGGCTGTAGATCCGCATTCACGGGATCCGTTCGGCATCCGGAGATATTTGGCGCGGTTGGATCGCACTCTCCGCGTCTTTTATGTTGTGTAAAACACCGTCCGGCGGTAGCCTGACGTGGTCGCGGTCGTCCGTCCGCCGCGGTTTCGGAGCGGGAAAGTGCCCATCGGCACCAGGAGATTCAACATGATTCGTCGCAGTGCAGCAGCGTTGTGTGTCGCGATCGCGGGCTTGGCCATGGCGACCCCGCCCTCGGGCGAGATCACGTACCAGGGTCGCCTGACCGACAACGGCGGCAACGCCAACGGGTCGTACAACCTGGTCTTCCGCTTCTTCAGCGTGCCCCTCGGCGGGGCGGAGATCTGCAACACCAGCAAGCCGGGCACTGTGGTGACCGGCGGCGTGTTCACCACGACGCTGGGAGACACCGTGACCGACGGCCCCGGCGGCGGCGTCTACACCGACCTGGCGAATGTGTTCAAGGATTATTCGACGCTGTACCTGCAGGTTGAGGTGAACGGCACGCCGATCTCGCCTCGCACGAGACTGCTCGCGGCCCCGTCGGCGGTGAACGCGGATCGGGCCCACAGCCTGGCGGACACAACCATCATCGGCGGCAGCACGCTCACCATCACGGGAAGCCCCGCGACGGCGACGATCGCCGGCGCGAACATGGCGCTCCAACTCGGCGACACCACCAACGACTCCGTGATCCTGCAAGGGATGCTGCGCATGCTGCCCACCGACGCGGTCGATGGCAACCAGATCATCAGTTTCTTCAACAACGGCTCGGCGACCGGCGAGTCGCTGCTCTGGTCCGACTCCGACGATCGCTTCGAATTCAGCGATTCGCTGGCGGTCTTGGGGCCGCTGGTGGTCGGGTCGACGACGATTGCGCCGGAGGTCTTCAGTCGATTCGGCACCCAGGCTTCAACCTCCGGCGCCATGAACAGCATCGGCGACGTGTTTATCGCGGCCGATCTCGAGGTCGCGAGCAACCTGATCTCGCAGGGCGACATCCGCCTGCGCTCCAGCCTCGGTGAAGGCGACGGCGTGATCTACTTCCGCGAGGACGCGAACGACCTGGGCGAGAACTTCCGCTGGGACGACTCGGCCGATGGCTTCGCGATGTCCGACGACCTGTTCGTCGACGGCAACATCACTTTCAACGGCAGCGGCACCGGCGTCGCCAATCTCCAGTCCGCCGGCGGCGTCACCATTCGCTTCGACACCGACAACAACGAGGGCGGCCCGAACGCCGGCGTGTTCAGCCTGAACATCCATGCGGCCAACGTGCTGGGCACGCCGCTGCTGCGCATGCAGAGCACCGACGAGGCCAACCTCGAACTCGACAACGGCGTCACCACCGACGCCTTCGATTTCGCCGAGGCTTTCCGCCCCGTCGCTCATGAGATGGACATGGAGCCGGGCGACGTCGTGGCCCTGGCCGTGGGCGGCGCGAACAAGGAGCATGTCGAACTGACCACGCAGGTCGGTCAGTCGATGCTGCTCGGCGTCGTCTCCACCAAGCCCGCCTTCACCTGCGGCATGGGCATCAGCGCGGTGCAGGAGTCCGACGCCGACCTCGCTGCCCTCCAGCAGCAGGTCTTCGACGCCGGTGACATGAGCGGCGTCGCCGCCGTCGGCGCGATGCTCGACGCCCGCATGCGTCAGGAATGGAAGCCCATCGCCATGCTCGGCCGCGTGCCCTGCAAGGTCGACACGCAGTTCGGCGTGATCAAGGCCGGTGACCGCGTCACCAGCAGCCCCACCAAGGGCCACGCGATGAAGCAGACCGGCCCGGGCATGTCGCTTGGCATCGCCATGGAAGACGCCAATCAGCCCGGCAAGATCATGATCCTGGTGCGTCCGATGTGGTACGGCGGATCGGCCCAGGACTTTGGCAACCTCGCGGATCGCGTCGGCCAGCACGCCGTCGTGAACGCGTCGCACACGCCCGCCACCAAGGCCGACGCCGGCACCGCCCGCATCGCCGAACTCGAGGCCGAGACCAAGGACCTCAAGGCCCGCCTCGCCGATCTGGAGCGGCTTGTCACCGCCCAGATGCAGGGCAACAAGATTGTGTCGCAGCGCTAAGCGACACGTTGCAACGGAGCCACGATTCACACACGCCCCGGGCTCGCAGCCCGGGGCGTTTCTGTTGCGCTCGATCCCGGATTCGATCGTGCTCAGCTGAACGACACGCGGAACGCGCAGGTTGTCCGCAACGTCTGTCCCGGCTCGAGCACGACTGTACCCGTCGGGTCGCCCGAGCCGCCCGGCTCATGCCCAAGCGCCTTCGCCAGGTTGAACGCGTCGTTCACCTGTGACTGCGGCTCGACCGCGATGAACGACAGCGCGGCGTTCGTCCCTCCGCTGCCAGCACCGTGCGGCGCGAACACCAGCAGGTGCCCAAGCTCCTTCGACGCCTCGATCCGCAGGTTCACGCCGCTGGACGGCCAGTGCAGCGTCGCTGCACCATCGAATCCCGCGAACACCGCGTCCAGAGCCTGCGCCGGCAGCGCCCGCAGCGCCGCGAAGTGAGACGCGAGCGGATCGCTCGCCGCCGGTCCCGACGCGCACCCGCCGCTCAGCGGATACTTCCCGCCGACGCCCGCCTGCAACTCGATCACATCGGCGTCGTGCCACAAGCGGCGCGCGAAGTAGGGGTGGTGCCCGCAGCCCGCGGGAAACGCCTCGCGGTCCGTGTTCGTCACCGACAGCTCGATCGACATCGTGTCTTTCGTGAGCGTGTACACGGCGCGGCTCGTATAGGCCCAAGGCCAGTTCGAGTCCGTCACGCTGCGGCTGTCAAACTCCAGTGCAGCACGATCGGCGGCCTGTTCGAGCACCCGCCACACCCGTTTGCGCACATCGCCGTGCTGCGCGAGTCCGTCCGCGGTGGTGGGGCGGAGCCGGTGCTCCTTGCCACGAAAAGTGAATGTGGCGCCCCGGATGCGGTTGACCCACGGCGCCATGAAGAAGGATCCGAGCAGTGAGGCGTTGCTCTCGCCCGGTGCCGCCCGGCGCATCAAGGGGAAGTAGAACCCCGTCGGGCCCTTCACCGCGAAGTCCGCGATGCCGGCGCCGAGGTTCGGATCGATGCCCAGTCGCAGCGTGTCATTGGCGAGCGTGATCATCCCCAATCGTTGTCGCGTCCGAGAAGAGCGTTGCGCCCACCTCTCTGGGTGCGGCCTCCCGGGCTCTGTCGCAATTCACGAGTTTCCGTTGCGAATGCCCTTTCGAGCGGTATGCTCTTGATGCCCTCCCCTTTGGCGGGCAGGGAAAGGTGCGTCCATGCCCGATCAGTTCAACCGCCGCCAGGTCCTTGCCGCGGGTGTTGCCGGCGCTGCTTCGGTCGCCACTGCGCGGGTCTGGGGTATGGGCTTCGAATCGACTGGCGTGCGTGAAGGCTCGGCGGCCAATCCGTTCGCTCTTCCATCCGCCTCGGTGGCCTTCGCGTCGCTCGACCCTCGCTTCATCGGGCCTGTCGGCGAGACGCTCCTGCCGACCGCCGAACCCGTCGCCTCGGCGCTCCTCCGACGCGTCCCCGGTGGCGGGGGTCCCGGCCTGACGCGCCGCGTCCGCGTGCTGGGCTGCTGCGCCGCGCCGCACCAACTCCTGGGCTTGCGTGTGGATCATCTCCAGCCGGTGGGTGCTCCCGCCGCACGCCGTGTCCTCCGCCGCTGCGTCCTCGCCGCCGACTCGACCGGATCCGTCGCGCCCTCCGTTTTCACGCACCCGGCACCGACGCTCTCTCTCATCGTCCACTCCCGCGGCGTCGCGCGCCTCGCCACGCTTGCCCGCCGCGGCGTCTACATCATCTCACTCGCACGCCGCACCCCGCTCTGGCACGCGCTCCGACTCGTCTCGATCCCCACCGGCGACGGCTTCACGCTCACGCTCCTCGCCCACAACCAGCCCGCCGATATTCCCTGCCTGCTCGTCGCTATCGACTGAGGTCCTCCCATGCCCGCCGATCCATACGTTGGTGAGATCATGCTCTTCGCTAGCAACTTCGCACCCCGGGGCTGGGTCGAGTGCGACGGACGCCTGCTCGACATCGCCTCCTACGAAGCGCTCTTTAACGTGATCGGCACGACCTACGGCGGCGACGGTTTCAACACCTTTGGCGTCCCCGATCTCCGCGGCCGCTGCATCATCTCGCAGGGCACAGGCCCCGGCCTTTCCACCCGCGTCATCGGACAGACCCTCGGCACCGAGTCGGTCGCTCTCACGGTCAACCAGCTCCCCGCCCACACCCACACCGTGTTCGCGACGAGCACCGCCGCCGACGCCCCGACTCCCACGCAGCGACTCCCCGCCCTCGCCGAGTCGCCCGCGTACGCCGCCGCCAGCGGCACTCTGGCCGAACTTCCCATCGGCGCGGTCACGCCATCCGGTGATGCCCAGCCCCACAGCAACCGCCAACCCTCGCTCGCGATGGTCTACTGCATCGCCGTCGAAGGCATCTTCCCAAGTCCGAGTTAACCCTGACCGAACCCCGAGTCGCACCCATGCCCATCGAGCCGTTCATCGGAACCATCATGCCGTTCGCCGGCAACTTCGCCCCAAGGGACTGGGCGTTTTGCAACGGCCAGCTCGTCTCGATCAGCACCAACTCGGCCCTCTTTTCGCTCCTTGGAACCTTCTTTGGTGGCGACGGACGATTCAACTTCGCCCTCCCCGACCTCCGCGGGCGCTGTGCCGTCGGCTTCGGCCAGGGGCCCTTACTCGCCGCTCGCAACATCGGCGACCGCTTCGGACAGGAATCCGTCGCCCTCCTCGCGACCCAGATTCCGCCTCACACCCACACGATGCGAGTTGTTCCCGTCGAAGCGACCACCGCCGATCCCACCCAGGGCCTGATCGCCAAGTCGGCCGGTGATGTCCGGCGCTACGGGCCCCCCACGCCACGGGTCGCGATGTCCCCCGCCATGCTCGGCCCCGCTGGCAGCAACCAGCCTCACCCCAACATGCAGCCCAGCCTCACCCTGAGCTACATCATCGCGCTGCAAGGCATCTTCCCCTCCCGTCCTTGACACCCACCCCCTGAGATTCACCATGGCAGACTATTTCGTTGGCGAGATCGTCAGCGCTGGGTTCAACTTCAACCCCAGGGACTTCCTTCCCTGCGATGGCCGCCTCATTCCCATCCGCGACTACAACGCCCTCTTCTTCCTCCTCGGCACCCAATACGGCGGCGACGGTCGCGACACCTTCGCCCTTCCCGATCTCCGCGGCGTCGTCCCCATCGGCCGCGGCCAGGGCCCGGGACTCTCCGTCTTCTTCAGCGGCGACCGCGAGGGCACCGAGTCCCACACCCTGAACTCGCAAGAGATCCCTTCCCACACCCACCGCGTCCGCGCCTCGGCCGTCACGCCCTCGACCAGCCCCACTGATCGCGTCCTCGCCATCCCCGCCGCCGGCGCCAGCGAGTTCGCCCCCGAGGCCGCCGCCACCTCGGGCTTGGAAACGGCGCACCCCACCATGATCCAGTCCGCCGGCGGCAACCAGCCGCACGACAACATGCAACCCACCCTCGTCATCAACTATTTCATCTGCGCCGTCGGCGTCTTTCCCCCGCGTCCTTGACCCGGAGCCCGCTCGTGAACACTCGACCATCCGTGCTCCGCTCGCGCTCGAACACGCCCCGTGTGGCGTGCGCCGTTCTCGCCGCGGCCGGCGCACTCGCGCCCCTCGCCCGCGCCGACGACACCACCATCTTCACCCTCGACGCCAACGCGCCCCGCATGGCGCGGCTCAGTAACGCCTTTACGAGGTACTCCAGCTCCTGCAACGCCGTCGCCATCTCTTCCGCCAACACCGACGTGCCCTACCGCCTGCTCCGCGTCCGCGTCACGGGCTCCACCAGTCTCACGATTCTGGCCGAACCCCAGGCGCCCACCTCGGACTTTGATCCCTTCCTCGCCCTGCACTGCTCGCCCGCCGGGCTGGGCACCAACAACCCCACCTTCGCGCTGCTCGCCATCGACGACGACTTCGGCGGCTATCCCAAAGCGCTCCTCTCCCCGGGCTTGAACGCCCCGCAGATCTTCAACCCGGGCGACTACTTCCTCTTCGTCTCGTCTTACTCCTCCCGCACCGACCGCCGCTTCGGCCGCGTCAAAGTCACCGTCACCGGCAACGCGACCTTCATCGGCTGCCCCGGCGATCTCAACAACGACGACCAGGTCGACGACACCGACTTCCAGTCCTTCACCTTGGCGTACAACCTGCTCGTCTGCGCCGACCCCGCGATGCCCACCGGCTGCCCCGCCGACCTCAACGCCGACGGCTTCGTGGACGATGTGGACTTCCAGATCTTCGCCGCCGCCTACGACGCGCTCCTCTGCCCGTAACCGACGCTCGCGGCGCCCCACCATCAGAGCCGCGCCTTGACGAGCCCCGAGCGTGAGCGAGTGGGTCTGTCCGGGCTCTCCTCGCGCGCTCCGACCGTCCTTGGTCGCCCCCGCGCCCGGACACATCCTTTCCGCGTTTCCCTTTCCTCCCCTTCACTCCCAACCACTTTCCATGGAACCGCCGCCACTCTTTCGCCAATAGAGCAAGTCTGCGCGGCGTGCGGCGTTGGTCCTTGCGATCCTCCCCACGCCGCGGGGTCCTCGCGGGAAGTGCTGAAGTTCGGGTTCGGTCTGGTCGAAAGTGGCCGTCCCACCGGGCTTTGCGCAAGTTGCTCCCGATGCGGGACGTTCCCGTCCGGTCTCCTCTACACTAGAGGCCACTCGGTCCGGGACCGGGCCGTGCGGGTTGGCGGTTGGGGTGGTGGGGCTGGTGTGGGGAGCGGAGTCGGTCGGTGCAGGTCGTTGGTTGTTCTTCAACCGCAGCCCTCCAACCTTCCAACTCCGGCCTTCCAACTCCCGGTGCCGCCCGTTCGGGCGAAAAGGGCACCGGACCGTGGGCGGTTGTCGATCTTGGAGATCGCCGGGTTCGTGGCCCGGGGCTTCCAGCGTCGCACCGGCGGGACATGTTGTGATCAACCACGCCCTCGGGCGTGACATTTGCGGGGACGGATCGAGCGATGAGCCGCGGCGGCACTGAATACAAGAAGGGCGACACGGTCGAGGGCCTGAAGGTCCTCGCCGAGCTCGGCCGTGGTGCGGCGTCGATCATCTACCTTGTCAAGGACAAGGACAATCACATCTGGGCCCTCAAGCACGTCGAGAAGGTCGAGCCCAAGGACCAGCGCTTCCTCGACCAGGCCGAGGCCGAGTACCACGTCGCCCACGCGATGGACCACCCCGCCATCCGCAAGATCGAAAAGATGATCAAGCGGGGCAAGAGCATGCTCAGCCTCGAGACCATCCATCTCTACCTGCTGATGGAGCTGGTCGACGGCATCTCGATGGAAAGTAAGCCGCCCAAAACGTTCGAAGAAGCGGTGTACATCTTCGAGCAGACCGCCGAGGCCCTGCACCACATGCACACCAAGGGCTTCGTCCACGCGGACATGAAGCCCAACAACATCGTCGTCACCGCCGACGACGAGGTGAAGCTCATCGACCTGGGCCAGTCCTGCCGCGTCGACACGGTGAAGGAACGCATCCAGGGCACGCCCGATTTCATCGCCCCCGAGCAGGTGCACTGCCGCCCCATCACGGCGCGGACCGACGTCTACAACCTCGGCGCGTCGATGTACTGGATCCTCACCCGGCGGCACATCCCGACCGCGTTGGGCTCCTCGACCTCGCTGCTCGGCAAGATCGATGACAACCTCATCGAGAAGCCCAAGCCCGCGATCGAGCTCAACCCCCGCATCCCGGCGATGCTGAACGATCTCATCATGCACTGCCTTGAGATCGACCCCGAGAAGCGCCCCAAGGACATGAAGCTGGTCGCCGACAAGCTCAACCTGATCCGCGCCAAGCTCCACGCCATGAAGAACGGCCCCGCGCCCGAGACCATGGAAAGCCGCGAAGACTCGGCGCCCTAAACGCGTTGCAACAGCCAGCCATCACACCAGCGAGCCGGGGCGTCCCCGCCCCGGTGCCGTTGACAACGGTCTGCACGCCATCTTGAGCGATGCGCACCATTTTCCGATCGATATGCTTCTTGTGTAGCGTCACCCGCGAGGTCCACCCGTGTCCCGCTCCCTCTTCGCCCGACTCCACGACCGCTTCGAACGCCCGCGCCAACTGAGCCGCGAAGGAATCTCGCGGCGCGAGTTCCTCGCCCGCCTCGCCGCCGCCTCCGCCGCCACCATCAGCTTGCCCGCGCTCGCCACCGACCCCAAGCGCCCCCGCGAGGGCGCGATCGGCAACGTCCTCGTCCTCGGCGCAGGGCTCGCCGGCCTTTCCTGTTCGCTCGAACTCTGCAAGGCCGGCGTCCCCAACATCGTCCTCGACGCCCGCGGCACCGTCGGCGGCCGCGTCCGCACCATCCGCGACATGCTCCCCGGCCTCACCATCGAAGCCGGCGGCGAATACATCGGCGCCAACCACCCACGCTGGCTCGCACACGCCAAAGACTTCAAACTCAAACTCTTCGACGCCAAGGGGAAGGACGAACCCGAAACCATCCACCTCCTCGGCCGCACGCTCAGCGACGCCGAGGCCGAAACGCTCTATCACGAGATGGACGAAGCACTCGCCCACCTCACCGACCTCGCCCGCACCATCGACGCCGATCGCCCGTGGCAAAGTCCGAACGCCGCGGCACTCGACCAACGCACGCTGCACGACTGGCTCGTCGAGCTCGACGCCTCGCCGCTGTGCAAGCACGCCATCGCCACGCAGACCGCCGCCGACAACGGCGTCGAGCCGCACCAACAGAGCTTGCTCGCCGTGCTCGCGATGATCAAGGGCGGCGGCCTCGAGAAGTTCTGGACCGATTCCGAGCTCTTCCGCTGCGCTGGCGGCAACGACCAGCTCGCCATGCGCCTCTGGCAACGCATCGGTGAGCCGCTCTTCCACCTCGGCACCCGCGTGCACACCATCCAGCGCAAGGGCGATCAGTTCGTCGCGCTCGCCAACAACCGCCCGCCGCTCTTTGGTACGCATCTCGTGCTCGCCCTGCCGCCCAGTGCGTGGAAGGCCATCCGCTTCGAGTTCGATCTCCCTGAATCGCGGGCACCGATCCAGATGGGCAGCGCCTGCAAGTGGATCGCCGCGTTCAAGAACCGCGATGCGTGGAACACCCGTTCGCCGTCGTCCGAGCTGTACACCGACCGCGACTTCCACTTCTCCTGGAACTCCACCCTCGGCCAGGACGAGGCCAAGGGCTCCGCCCTCACCTTCTTCGCCGGCGCCGAACTCGCGTCCACGTTCTGCGCTCTCGACGCCACCGCTCGCGATGCACACGGCCGCGCCGCGCTCGCTTCCCTCGCGCCCGCCGCCGCACCAACTTCGACCCGGACCCTCGACTGGCCCAACGACCCGCTCACCGCCGCCGGCTACGGCGTCGCCGCCCCCTGCCAGTGGACCGGCATCCTCCCCGGCCTCGTCGAATCCTCCGGCCCGGTCTTCTTCGCCGGCGAATGGTGTAGCCCGGCGTTCATGGGCTACATGGAAGGTGCGCTCGAGAGCGGCACACGAGCCGCACGCCGAGTGATCGCTTCAGCATCATGACCGCCGAGAGCCCGCCGCCCACGCGCCTCCCCGCCCCGCGAAGCGGGGAGGGGTGGTCAAGCGCAGCGAGACCGGGGAGGGGTGTCTCGGTGCCACCAGTCCGCCGGCTCTGCGGCGCGACTGGTGCGGCTGCAACCAACGCGTCTGAACGCTCGCTCGCGCCCGCTCCGGCCCGCATCAGTCGCGCCGTGCCGAGCCACGGCGGACTGATGGCACCTCAGCAGACGGCTTCCCCTCACCTGCTTCGCGTCTCACGACGCGTTTACCTTCCCGCACGCGGATAGAAGCACCGTGGCAACGCAACTCCGCAGCCCTCGTCAATCCCCAAACGTCGTATACACCGCCCGCGCCGCCGCCACCAGCGGATGATCCAGCGGCACCTTCCGCTGCTTGCCCGATACCTCGTCAATCCCGACGTCGGTCAGCCGCCCACCCTGCACCGCCACCATCCGTCCGAACCGATCATCGCGCAGCAGCTCCATCGCCCGATGTCCGAGCGACGTGGCCAGCACGCGGTCCTGCGCCACCGGCGTCCCGCCGCGCTGCACGTGACCGAGTACGACGTACCGTGACTCAACCTTGGTCTCCTGCTCGATCGCGCTCGCCAGCCACTCGGCGATGCCGCCGAGCCGCACGGGGTCCGGGCTGGTCGGGTCGATCTTCGCGATCTTCTGCTTCTCGCCGACCGGCGCGGCGCCCTCGGCGACACAAATGATGCTGAAGCGCTTCCCGCGTCTGCCGCGGCTGATCACCATGTCGCACACGGATTCCAGGTGGAACGGAATCTCCGGAATCAAGATCGCATCGCTCCCGCTCGCGATGCCCGACGAGAGCGCGATCCAACCCGCGTTGCGTCCCATCACCTCGACCACCATCACGCGGTGATGGCTCGCCGCCGTGGAGTGCAGCTTGTCGAGCGCGTCGGTCGCCGTTGCGACCGCCGTCGCGTGCCCGAACGTGATGTCGGTGCCCATCAGGTCGTTGTCGATCGTCTTGGGCACGCCCACGAAGCGCAGATCATCGCCGCCGGAACGAGCCTTCAGCGTCAACTCGTGCGCGATGCTCATGCTCCCGTCGCCGCCGATCACGACGATGCAGTCCAGCCCGTGCTTGCGGATTGTCGCGATCGCTCTGGCACTCACATCCTCGATCCGCGGCGTGCCATCGCCGTTCGTGCCCGTCGCGAACCGAAGCGGGTTCGCCTTGTTCGACGAGCCGAGGATCGTACCCCCTTGCGTGAGAATGTTGGACACGCGATCCTGCGTCAGCGGCCGCAGCCGATCCTCGATCAGCCCAAGGAACCCGTCCTCGATCCCGAGCACCTCAAGCCCGTTGAAGCACGCGTCCTTGACGACCGCGCGGATGACGGCATTGAGCCCGGGGCA
>JBILLU010000023.1:0-28150 GCA_044375915.1 Phycisphaerales bacterium | reverse complement strand
TCGGCGCTCGCCTCGATTCCCTTGCGCAGAATGTCGCGGGCTTCTTGCGGCGAGTCGGTGACGCTGATGAGGTTGATGTCGGTGGGGCTGATCGTGCCGCCGGCGACGAGGCGGCGGCGGAAGAACTCCAGCAAGGGCTCCCAGAAATCGCTGCCCATGAGAATGATCGGGAAGTTCTCGACCTTGCGGGTCTGGACCAGCGTGGCGACCTCGAAGAGCTCGTCGAGCGTTCCGAAGCCACCGGGGAGGATGACGAAGCCGTAGGAGTACTTGACGAGCATGACCTTGCGGACGAAGAAGTAGCGGAACTCGATGAAGCGATCGACGTAGGGGTTGGCGCGTTGCTCGTGGGGCAGGACGATGTTGCAGCCGATGCTCTTGCCGCCGGCTTCCTTGGCGCCGCGGTTGGCGGCCTCCATGATCCCGGGACCGCCGCCGGTGATGGTGGTGAGGCCGAGCTCGGCGATCTGCGCGCCGACATCGCGTGCGAGCTGGTAGTAGCGGTGCGACTCGTCAAAGCGGGCGGAGCCGAAGACGGTGACGCACGGGCCCACGAAGTGCAGCGAGCGAAAGCCGCGGATGAGCTCGGCGGTGATGCGGCAGACACGAAGGAACTCTGCGGTGCGCGATTGCGGGCCTTCGAGGAATCGGCGTGCGTCGTCGGTGGACGGTCCCTTGCCCCAAGCGTCGCCGGTGGCGGGTGGACCGAACTGCGTGAGCAGCATGTCGTCGCGGCGTGCGTTGGGATCGGGTGCATCGTTCTGCATGTTCTCACTGATCGGTCTGCGCGACCGATGTCGAACAACGGATGTGGCTGTCCGTGTTGGAACACTGTTTCAGACAGCAGACGCTTCTATTCGATGCAACTTCGATGCGCGAGATTCTTCGATTCTCGTGCATACACCACTTGACGAGACGCGAACGGATCGCGGAAGATGACGGCGCGGTATGGAGCCTTCCGGGGGTTCCATGCGAGCGGCCGTGTTGATGCTCATTGCATCCGCGCGGCGGATCTTGCTGATAGAGGAAGGCGGGGCTTGGAGTATGACGACGGGGCACGGAGCGATCACGGCACTCAGCGAGGGCTCGTCGCGCCAGAACGCGTTTTGGGACGCACTGGTGCACGACAGCGGTGCGCACGTGATGGTGATCGACATCGACGGTCTGGTGCACTACTCGAACTCGTCGATGGCAGCTTGCTTCGGCACCGAGGTCGTTGTCAACAAGCGGCTGCACGATCTCATCGACGTTGCGTTGGCTGACGAGCGGCTCGGCCTCGTGCGTCGCGTCGCCCAATCAGGCAAAAGCTTGACTGTGGACGGACGGGTGAAGGGCGTGATGCTTCGGTGCGTGATGCGGCTATTGACTCCTGCCGAGTCGCCGCGGAAGGTCTTGATCGTCGCCCGTCAGCTCGCGCCCGGCGTGCCGCCGGCCTCGGATACCGAGCACGTCGTCGCGTCGGTGGATGACGCGGGAATTCTGAAGGAACTCACGGATCGTGAGGTCGAGATTCTTCGGCTTATCGCCGAGGGCCTTCCGACGTCGGCCATCGCGGCCAAGCTGGGGCGCAGCGTGAAGACGGTGGAATGGCACCGCGTGTCGTTGGGTGAGAAGCTGGGTGTCAGCAACCGCGTGGAGCTGGCACGCATCGCGATCCGGGCCGGCTTGACGGGCCTGGGTGATCCCGTCGCCAAGTAGATTTCCCGGGCCGCGATCTCGGGTAACGCATCCTCCGACGCCAACGGCTTCTGGATGGGGCTGACGCGTTTCGGTGTGCGGGTTCGGATCGGGGCTGGTTGGCACTGGGCCGAATGATCCTGTGTGAAATCTGGCGATCGCTCTTGCGGGCCGGGGAAGGCGCGGCTATGCTCACTATTGAGAATGACTTCTCAATATCGAAATCGTCGACTCCCAGTGACGCCGCGTGCGGCGCGGGGTGCCGCGTTCACGCTCATTGAGCTCCTGGTCGTGATCGCGATCATCGCGATCCTGATTGGGGTTTTGTTGCCGGCGCTCGGCAAAGCGCGGCAGTCGGCGCGGACGATCGTGTGCCTCAACCAGGTCCGCCAGCTCGAAGTCGCTAACCAGCTCTATTCGGATGTCAGCAAGGGGCTCTATGTCGACGCCGGGCTGCCGCACGGCGGGCCGTCGAGCCTTGCGTCGGTGCGGCGCTCGTTTGTGTTTACGCTCGAGCCTTATTACTCGGGGACGATGTCGCTCCGCTCGCCGGTGGACAAGAGCCCGCGGTGGGCGGTGAGCCAGGGTGGTGAGGACGACGGGCAGACGCTCGCCGAGGTCCGCGGGCTGCTTGAGCGTGGGCAGACGGTGAACCTGAAGAAGCTCGCGCGATGGACGAGCTACGGCATCAACGAGTGGACGAGCCGCAGCTTTCCGCCGGGGCTCGACCCGCGTGAGCCGTTTGATCGCCAGAGTCGGGTCGAGACGCCTTCGGCGACGGTGCACTTTGTGCAGATGACGCAGGGCTTTGACAAGAGTTCGTTTGCCAAGAGCGATCACGTGCACGCGGCGGACTGGAGCAACGCGGGCGACGACGCGGCAGCGACGATCGCGGCGTCGCAGGCCGACACCAGCGCGCACGGCGGCAAGGCCAAGAGCAAGGACGCGATTTCGAACTACTCGTTCCTGGACGGGCACGCGGAGACGCTGCGTTTCAGAGCGGTGTATGCGGGCGAAGAGACGAATCGGTTTTTCCCGCCTCGGGCTCACTAGCCGCGGCGATCGGAGTGTGATCCCATGAAGACGCAGTTCCTTGCAACGATGACGGCCTTGGTGCTCGGCGGAGCGACGGCGAGCGCGATTCACCTTGGCGATCTCGCCGTGGGGCTGAACAACGGTCGCCTCGCCACCGGCGTGTTTCTCGTCAACGGCGACAACGCGATCCCGTTGCTCTCCGAGCGGGTCTTCATCTGCACGCTGGGCAAGTTCCCGGGCTTCAACGACGATCCGGGCATGGACTCGCTCGAAGGTACCTTCGCCGCAAGTCAGGCGATCGGCTATTCCATGCGGGGCAGCCTGCGAAAGTGGACCGGGAGCGGGCTCACGACAGCGATCGACGAGCGGTTGCAGACTCGATTCGGCACCGCGGCCACGATCCGCCTGTCTTCGACCGATGACACCGCGGTCCTTGGAACCAGCCGTACCGCCAGCGGCGTGGGCGTGTGGCACCATCACATCGGTTACACGCTGCTCGCTCCCGCGTCCGACGGGGTCTATGTGCTGGAGTTTGAGCTCTGGGCGCCCGGCGGATCGCCGGCGACCAGCAAGCCGTATTGGTTCGTCTTCAATCAGAACAGCGACGACGCGACGGTGCAGAGCGTGATTGCGTATCTGAAGCAGAATGTCGTGCAGGAGACGTGTGCCGCGGACATCAACGCCGATGGCTTCGTGGACGACAGCGACTTCACGCTGTTCGCTTATGGCTACAACGAGCTGCTCTGCACGCCGCCCGGCTGTCCGTACGACTTCAACGGCGACGGCGCTGTCGACGATTCGGATTTCGTCGTGTTTGCGCAACAGTACAACGAGCTGTTGTGTCCGTAAGTCCCTTGCGATTTGTTCATGGCGGGCGGGGCACGCCGCGGCCTCGTTCGCACGCACCCGTGTTGGGTGGATGTGTGCGCGGCAAGCGATAGGAGATTGAGTGATGAAGAATGCAGCGATTTCGTTGCTGGCTGCCGCGGGTCTCGCGGCACCGGCATGGGCTGAGGGTGACATTTCACTGATGATCTCGGGCGGACAGCTCGTGACGACCAAGGTGAGCGAGACCGGCGATCCGCTCGGCCCCTCGCGGGTGTTCAGCGGCCTCTTGACCGACAACCTCGGCGAGTGGTACACCGATGAGCCGGGTATCCAGATCGACGATGGCACGCTCACGCCGGGCGCCGATCTGCGGCTTTACTTCAGCAAGGCGCTGCGGCAGTGGAACGGCAGCAGCTTCGCGAGCTTCGCGGGCGGCACGGTCTCGGCCACCTTCGGACCGCTGACGAACAGCATCGTGACTCCCGGCAGCGACACCAACTCCGGCAACCTGCTTTTCCCGGTTGAGACCCTCGGCGGCCTGCACGATCACCCGGACTGGGTGCTCGCCGGTCACACGCCCACGGGCAGCGCGGAGTTCTTCCTCGTCGAGGCCCGATTTTCGTACGACGGCAGCATCGACTCCGATCCGTTCTACATCGTCTTTGGCCTGAACGCGACTGAGGAGCAGCTGGAAGAGGTCGAGGCCTGGGTGGAGACCAATGTCGTTCCCACGCCCGGTTCGCTCGCGCTCTTGGCGATGGCAGGCCTTGCCGCTCGCCGTCGTCGCTAAAGGACACGCGTGTCTGTAGACCGGGCAGGCGTGACCGCCTGATGGGCATATCGCGCGGCGTCGGAGGAGATGCCGCAGATTCTCGTCGTGATCCCGCACTCGGGCGCTCCCAGCCCCGGGTGCGGGATTACGCTTTTGAGATCGCGTTCTCAGGAGCATCATCCGCATGTCAGAAGCCGCCCTTTCGATCCGGGATCTCGTCTTCAAGTACCGTGGCGCGGAAGCGTTCGAGCTGCGGCTCGGATCGCTCGAGCTCGCTCCGGGCGAGCAGGTTCTGCTCGCCGGTGGCTCGGGCACGGGCAAGAGCACGCTCTTGCAGTTGATCGCGGGGCTGATGGACCCGGTCGGCGGGTCGGTGCGGATCGCGGGGCGCGACATGCACTCTTTGCACGGCGCGTCGCGCGATCGCTACCGCGGGACGCACGTGGGGATGATCTTCCAGACGTTCAATTTGTTGCAGGGATTTACCGCGCTCGAGAACGTCCTCGCGGCTCTCATGTTCAGCGAGTTGCCCAGCGGGCAGCATCGCGAGCGGGCCGAGTCGTTGCTGCGGACGCTCGACATGCAGCGGATGCACGCTCGGGTCGAGGAACTGAGCGTCGGTCAGCAGCAGCGTGTCGCGGTGGCGCGGGCGGTGGCGTGCAAGCCGAGCCTGGTGCTGGCGGACGAGCCGACGGCGAGTCTGGATCCGGAGAACGCGGGGGCGGCGATCGATCTGATCATCAAGACCTGCCGCGACAATGGGGCGGCGCTCCTGTGTACGAGCCATGATCCGACGATGCGGCAGAAGTTCACGCGGGTGGAGATGCTCTCGGAACTGATCGCGGGAGGTGCGCGATGAACGACTTCACGATCATCCGGCGAAGCCTTTCGGCGCGCACCCTGTCCACGGTGTTCACGACACTGTCGGTCGCGGTTGCTGTCGGGCTCATGCTGGTGCTGCTGATGATGCGAGATAGCGGGCGAAAGGCTTTTGAGCGCGGCAGCGGCAACATGCACCTGCTTGTCAGCGCGGAGAGCGACCCGCTGACCAGCATTCTCAACTCGGTCTTCTACGCCAACCCGCCGCGGCGGCCGATCGAGTGGCCGAAGTTCCAGCAGTTGCAGCGCATCGCGCCGTGGGAGTTCTTCATCCCGGTGCAGATGGGCGACTCGTACCGCGGCCTGCCGGTGATCGCCAGCACGCCGGAGATCTTTTCGAAGTTCAAGCCCGACGCGGAGCAAGCGTGGAAGCTTCGCGATGGGCGTTTCTTCGAGAAGGAGTTTGAGATCGTGCTCGGCTCGAAGGCGGCGACGGAAACCGGGCTCAAGATCGGGGACGAGGTTGCGCTCACACACGGGGCACCGAAGCGCGGTGAGGCCGAGAAGGACGCCCCCGCGCCCCACGTGCACGATGAGTTCAAGTTCAAGGTGGTGGGGGTGCTGGAGCCGACCGGCAGCGCGCACGATCGTGCGCTCTTCATCGATGTGATCGGTGGGTGGATCATCCACGCCCACGACCGCCGCGAGGCCGAGGCCCACGCGGCCCATGGCGGCGGCGACGACGATCACCACGACCACGGCCTTGAGACCACCGCGGCCGATCTGACCGACGAGGATCGCAAGATCACCGCTGTCTACGCCCGCGTCGCGACCCGGCCCGGCAGCGACGCCTCGGCGATGATCCCGCCGACGTTCGCACGCCTGCGGGCCGACCCGACCATCCAGGTCGCCCAGCCCACGCAGGAGATCAACAAGCTCTTCCAGATCGTCGGCAGCGTCGATCAGATCCTGCTCGCGATGGCGGGCGTGGTGATGGCCAGTTCGGGCGTGTCGATCTTGCTGGCGTTGTACAACTCGATGGAGCAGCGGCGGCGACAGATCGCGGTGCTGCGGGTGCTGGGGGCGAGCCGCGGGAGGATTTTCCGCCTCGTGCTCGCCGAGTCGATCGTGCTGGGCCTGATCGGCTCGGCGATCGGCGTCGCAGTCGCCTTCGTCGGTGTGCGGCTCGTCACCGCCGCCATGAAGGAACGGCTGGGCCTGGTCATCGACGCGGGGATCGACCCCCGTCTCGGGGCCATCGTGGTCGCCGGAGCCATCGTGCTGGCGGGGGTCGCCGGGCTGCTTCCGGCCATCGTGGCGTACCGCACGAGCGTGGCGAAGAATCTGAGGCCTCTGGGGTGATCGGATGTCGGATGTGAAGGCAGGCAGCCATTGGCTGGCGAGCCTGTAGAACGAACTCGTCAAAGGTGATTCGGACGATGTCGTTGGCTGGGTTGTCCTGGGTGGGTGCAAGGGAGCGAACATGCTGAGCCTGGTTGTGATGATCGGTCTTCACGTGTCGCTCGCCGCCGAACCCGCTGCGAGCCCGACCACGCAAGCGAAGACAGACGCGACGCCCGCTGCCGCACCCGCGGCTGCGACGCCTGCTGCGAAGCCCGACGCTGCCAAGTCCGACGCCAAGCCTGAGTCCAAGCCCGAAGAGGCCAAGAAGCCCGCCGCCAACCCGCCCGCGACGCTTGCGGAACTGAAAGAGCAGTATCCGACTATCAAGGCGACGCAGAAGGACGACGGCACGTTCGTCATCGACGAGAAGTTCGCCGTCACCGGCAAGGGGACGAAGGAGAATCCGTACGTCGTGACCTGGGAGCATCTGGTCTCGGTGTCGGAGCTCTACGACCCCAAGCGTGGCCAGAAGAAGCTGCCCGACCGCGTGATGTTCCTCGACGGCGCGTACGTCACCATCACCGGCTACGTCGCGTTCCCGCTGTATGTGTCCGAGCCCAAAGAGCTGCTGTGCATGCTGAATCAGTGGGACGGCTGCTGCATCGGCGTGCCGCCGACGCCGTACGACGCGATCGAGGTGAAGCTGAAGGACCCGGCGACGAAAGAGCAGCGGATGACGTCCTTCGGCACGGTGAGCGGCAAGCTGTTCGTGAAGCCGTATCTGGTGGGAGATTGGCTGGTGGGGCTGTATCTGATGGAAGAGGCGAGCATGGGGAAGCCCAAGCCCTCGAACGCGGGGACGTGATCGTCTGCGAGCGAGAAGCCCTCTACCCTCGCCCATGCCCCTCACCCGCGAACAAATCACCCAGCGTGCGGCCAAGGAACTCCGCGACGGATTCATCGTCAACCTCGGCATCGGCATGCCCACGCTGGTCGCCAACTACGTCCCCGCCGGGATGGACATCTGGCTGCAATCTGAGAACGGCTTGCTCGGCATGGGGCCGTTCCCGAGCGAGGCCGAGGTCGATGCCGATCTCATCAACGCCGGCAAGCAGACCGTCACCGCCCGCAGCGGGGCGAGCTTCTTTTCGAGCGCCGACTCCTTCGCAATGATCCGCGGCGGGCACGTCGATCTCACTATCCTCGGCGCCATGCAGGTCTCGCAGGAAGGCGACCTCGCCAACTGGATGGTCCCCGGCAAACTCGTCAAAGGCATGGGCGGCGCGATGGACCTCGTCGCCGGCGCGAAGAAGGTCATCGTCACCATGGAGCACGTCGCCAAAGGCGACGCAGCGAAGGTGGTGAAGCAGTGCTCGCTGCCACTGACCGGCAAACGCTGCGTGGACATGCTCATCACCGACCTGTGCGTGATGGAGATGGATCCCGCGAAGCGACGGTTCGTTCTGACGGAAACCGCTCCGGGCGTGACGGTCGATGAGATCAAGAAGAAGACCGAGGCCGAGTTGATAGTGAGCCCGAATCTGAAGACGGTCGCGGTGTGAACTCGTGACCTTCTTCGACTCCCATCTCGATCTCGCGTATCTCGCGGTGAATGGCCGCGACATGATGCACTCGGACCCGCTGGCGTCGGGCGGGCCGGATCAGCCGGGGTGTGTGACGCTGCCGTCGCTGCGTGAGGGGAACGTGCGCTTTGCCTTGGGCACGATCTTCACCGAGGTCGGTGGCACGGGGCCGGAGGCGTATCCGCCGGGTGATTCACCGGAAGCGATTGAGCGGGCTTTTGCGGTGGGGCGGGCGCAGCTCGAGGTGTATCGCACCTGGCGTGACCGCGGGCTGATCGCGATGGATCTGCGGGAATCGCTGCGGGTGGAGCCGGGGACGGGCGCGATCCGCGGCGGGATGGGCGTGGCAGAGGTTGTGCCGCCGACGGTGCGGGAGCGGATCGAGCGGGCGACCGGGCCGCGGCAGCCTGGGCTGCGGATCGGCGTGCTGATCGAGGGTGCGGACGTCATCAAGACGCCGTCGCAGCTCGAGTGGTGGGCCTCGCAGGGCGTCGTCGCGATCGGCCTCTGCTGGGCCAAAGACTCGCGCTACGCGACTGGCAACGCGACCGATCCGGCGACCAATCGCGTTGGCCTCACGCAGGCCGGGCGTGAACTGATCAATGAGATGGACCGCCTCGGCGTGGTGCCGGATCTCTCGCACCTGTCGGATCGGGCGTGCGACGAGCTGCTCGAAGCGACGGGCAAGCCGGTGATCGCGTCGCACTCGAACTGCCGTGCGATCGTGGCGAGCGAGCCGCAGGTGGCGTCGCCCACGGCCCCGAACCTGCAGCGGCACCTCCGCGATGAGACGATCCGTGAGATCGCCCGGCGTGGCGGGGTGATCGGTATCAACCTGCTCAGCCAGTTCATCCTTCCCGGCGGCCGGCGCGACCGGCGGGCGACGGTGGACGAGACGATCGCCCACATCGAGCGGGTCTGCGAGCTGACCAACTCACGCCGCCATGCGGGTCTGGGCAGCGACGCTGACGGCGGCATCACCCGCGAGCGGCTGCCGTTGGGGATTGACCTGCCGCGGGACTACGCGCGGCTGCTCGACGGCCTGGCCCGCCGGGGGTGGAGCGAGGACGAGGTACGGGGCTTCGCGTGCGAGAACTGGTGTCGGTTTTGGGCTGGAGTCGGATAAGGTTCTTTGGCACATGGGGTTGCGAGAGCACGCGGCGGGCGGTTCTCGGCTCTGAGGTCCCATAACAAACAGATTGGCGGTAATCGGGATACGCAGAACTTGCGTTCCGCATCCGCCGTATGTATATTGACGACTAACATCGTACAGCAACGCGGGCCCGGTATGGCGGTGTATCGCACGCCGGGGCCGCACTAGGAGCGAGTCATGTTCAGGGGTCAAGTGAGCCATCGTCGGAGCTACCTGCCGGGCGTCAAGGCGCTGTCGGCGGCGGTGATCGCCGGCGGCCTCACGCTGGGCAGCGCGGGATGCAACAACGCCTTGGAGGGTGGCCTGAGCGGCGCCGGTCTTGGCGCGTTGACGGGCATGGCCGTCGGCAGTGCGTTCGGGCACATGGGCAAGGGTGCCGCCATCGGCGCCGCCGCGGGCGCGTTGGGTGGCCTGATCATCGGCGATCAGAACGAGCGTCGTTCGCGCGGCTATTGAGCCGGCGGGTGCAATGTTGATTTCAATCAACCCCGCAACTGCGGGGTTGTTTCTTTTTTTGTCGGCGTGAGGTACGAGGGGGTGGGACCTAGCAGCGCTGGTCGTCGGTCTCGGCGCCTGCGGAGCACGCGAACTGGAAGGTGTTCATCTTCTTGATCGGCGGGCTGTAGATGTGCAGCGTGATCAGGTCGGTTCCGGGCGATTGCATGTTGGCAACCTGATGGATGTCCTCGTCCGCGGCGGCGCAGACGTAGCCGGGTGACATCGGGTTCGCGACGATCGGGCAGACCAGGCCGGAGGGTGTGGGAGCGAAGCGGATCTCTGTGCCGGTGCCTTCGACGACGCGGAACGCGCACGAGCTGCCCTTGTGATCGTGGATGGGGGTGCAGTGGCTGCTGCGCCAGGTGAGGGCGAGGAGTTCGTGCCAGTCGCCGCGGCTGATGATGTTGCGCCGGTAGCCGTGGGTGCCGAAGACGCAGACGGACTCGATGTCCTTGCGGGTGATCTCATGGCGGCTGAGCAGGTCGGCGAGGATCTGGAGGTCGGCCCGGCCGCGGAGGCCTTCGAGGTAGGAGATGAGGGCGGCGAGCTTGGGGAAGCGTTGGGCGGGAGGCTCGGCGGGAATCGTTCCAGTCGTGGCGGCGATCGTCATGGTTAGAGCGTACCCGAAGCGGGCCGAATCGCCAAACGCGAGAACCGAAGAACCGGTCGAAATCGGGCGGCGTTCAGGTCCGAGAGGGGGCACTCGAGCCCACGCGAATATGCCCATCGCGCGACTTCTTTTCGTCGAGCAGCCTCTTGGCTTCACCGGCGACATAGAACGAGCCGGTGACGACGATGAGATCGTCGCGTCCGGCGGCTTTGGCGGCGATGTTGATGGCGTCCTTCACGCTCGCGGCGGTCTGGGCCATCTTGCCCGAGTATTCCGAGAACTTGCGGAGCAGTTCCTTGGGCTCGCAGGCGCGGGCGTTGTTGTCGGCGCGGGTGAAGATGACCTTATCGGCGCCGCTGCCGAGCTGACGGAGCATGGCGTTGACGTCTTTATCGCTGGCACACCCGAAGATGACGATGAGCGAGTCGTAGCGCATGTGAGCGCCGAGCGACTTCATGAGCGCCTGGATCGATTCGGGGTTGTGAGCGCCGTCAACGAAGATGCGGGGTTGGGTGAAGACTTGTTCGAGACGGGCGCTGGTGCGCGTCCGGGCGAGCCCGTGGATTGCGTCGCGTTCCTTGATGGGAACGCCCCGTTCGCGGAGGCGGTCGAGGATTGCGAGGACGAGGCCGCAGTTGGCGGCCTGGTGCTCACCCTTGAGCGGGACGGGGACATGCTCGAACTCGCTGCGGGGCGTGGTGACGGAGATGAGCATGTGCGGCCCGAGCTGGGCGGTGGCCTCGAAGCGGGCTGTGAAGTCGATGTCGGCGCCGAGCACGGCGAGTGGAGCGTTGATCTTGGCCGCGACATCCTTGAACGTCTCGAGGATGATGGGCTTCTGCTGGGCGATGGTGAGGGCGGGGACGCCGGGTTTGAAGATTCCGGCCTTCTCGCGCGCGATCTTGTCGAGGGTGTCGCCGAGGATCTGGGTGTGCTCGAGTTGGATCGCGGTGACTGCGGCGACCTCGGGGGTGAGGACGTTGGTGGAATCGAGGCGCCCGCCGAGGCCGACTTCGATCACGCCAACGTCCACCGCCTGCTGTGCGAAGTGCAGGAACGAGGCGGCGGTGAGCAGCTCGAAGTAGGTGGCGGCTCCGTGGCGGCGTTTGACGCCGTCGGCGGCGAGGGCGACCTCGGAGACGAGCCGGACGAAGTCGCGCTCGGTGACCATCTCGCCGTTGAGGCGGATGCGTTCGCGGATGTCGACGACGTGCGGGCTGGTGTAGAGTCCGGTGGTGAGGCCGCAGCCGATGAGTGCGGCGGAGAGCATCTCGCAAACGCTGCCTTTTCCCTTGCTTCCGGCCACGTGGACGCTCTTGAAGGCGCGGTGCGGGTCGTCCAGGGCGCTCATGAGGGCGTGCATGCGATCGAGCCTCCAGACGGTGGGCTCGACTTTCTTGGGGCGCAGCATCTCAACATTGATGCGGCTGTAGAGGAAGCTCAGCGTTTCCTGCATGTCCGAGAAGGACTTGAAGCCGGGCCCGACGGTCGGCACGGCACCTGGCTCGGCCTGCTTGAGGCGCAGCTTGGTGGGGCGATTGCGCTTCGCGGGCGACTTGCCGCGGGAGGCTTTGGCCTTGGGAACACCCTTGGAGGATTTGCGAGACGGCGGCATGCTTCGGGGCGATCGTACCGCGGAACGTGCAAAGAAAGAAGCAAAATCCGGCGGCTGGGGGTGCTGCGGTGTTCGGCGATGCCCACAAGCCTGTGGCGTGACGCGGGTTGCGGCTCGCGACTTAGAGCTTGCGACGCGTGAAGATGATGAGGTCGGTAGCCGCTCGGGTGCCGCCGAGTTGGTGGACAATGCGGGCGATCTGGCCGCGGTGATAGGTGGCGTGGTTGAAGACGTGGGCGGCGATGTCGGCGACCTTGCTCTCGGCTTCGGTGCCGTCGGACATGCGGTAGGTGACGGCGCGATCGAATCCGCCGTCGGATAGGTCGGTGAGGTACGTTCGCCAGGCGGCATCGGCCTCGGCTGCTTCTGCTCGGGTTTGTTCGAGCGACGACGCGGGGAACCAATCGGCGACCTTCCAGGCCTCGCCGCGGACTCGGAGCATCCAGACCCGCTTGGCGATCATGACGTGGGCGATGACGCCGAGGGCGCGCTGGTAGGACTCGCTCGATTGCTGGATTGCTGGAACGGTCGCGAGGGAGTCGAGCGTGCGCTCGTTGGCCTGCGTCTCGGCTGTGAGCAGGGTGAGGAAGTAGTCGCGGAGGGTTTGGGTTCGGGTGTCGGGCATGGCGGGAATGGGGCAGTGGGGGAGGGAGCAGCGACGGGATCCGAGCGGGGGCGGGATCTTCTAGGCCCCGGCGGCTGACGTGTTGGCGAGCAGGGCCCTCATCTCACGAACGGCACGTTCGAGACCCACGAACACGGCACGAGCGACGATCGAGTGCCCAATGTGCAGCTCGCGTACCGCATCGCGAATCCCCGGCACGGCGAGGAGCGCCGGCGTGTTGTCGTAGTTGAGCGCGTGACCGGCGTGCACGCGGAGGCGATCATCGCAGGCTTCGATGGCGTCCTGCAGAGTGCGAATGGCGGCGGCGAGCGGGGCGTCGGCCGTCACGCCGTCGATCAGGTCGCGGCGGCTTGCGGCGAACGCGTGAGCGAAGACGCCGGTGTGGAACTCAACCGCGTCAAAGCCGCTGGCGGCGGCGGCGTCGATCTCGCGCCGGTTGGGCGTGATGAACGCGCTCGTCATGATCCCCGCGGCCTTCAGCGGCACGAGGTACGCCCTCCAGTGCTCCTCGCGTCCCGCCACGGCGAGGCCACCCTCGGTGGTCACCTCCTGGCGACCCTCGGGAACGAGCGTGACCTGATGAGCCTTGATGCGCAGCGCGATCGCCTGCATCTCGGCGGTGCCTGCCATCTCGAGATTGAACTTCACCGGGCAGGTCTGGCGGATGAGATCGACATCGCGATCGATGATGTGCCGGCGGTCCTCGCGGAGGTGGACGGTGATGCACTCGGCTCCGCCGAGCACCGCGGCGTGGGCGGCGTGCACCGCGTCGGGTTCGCCGTAGCCGGCGGAAGCGCCGGGGCCGGAGCGGTAGCGGGCTTGACGGATCGTTGCGACGTGGTCGATGTTGACACCGAGGTGGATCACGTCGGATTGTTAGCGGTGCCCGGGCGTGCGGCGTGGCACGTTCTAGCGGCTTTGCGGGACACGCCGCCGCGGGCCGCCGCGGCATCGACGGCGCGTCCCGGATACCCTCGCACTCGATGTCCGCCCTGCGCCGCTATCTCGACTCCCGCCGACCCGACGCCACGCTCGGGCAGGTGTTGTTCTACGAACTGGTCCGCACGGTGGCGGCGCTGCTGTTCGTGCTCTTCTACCGCGTGCGGGTGTTTGGGGCCAAGAACGTGCCGCAGTCTGGCGCGGTGCTGATCGCGGCGAACCACCAGAGCTTTCTCGATCCGCCCTTGATCGGCTCGTTCGCGCGACCGCGGCATATGAGCTTCGTTGCCAAGATCGGGCTCTTTACTTTCAAGCCATTCGCGTGGTTCATCGGGGCGCTGAACGCGACGCCGATCAAGGAAGAGGGCGGCGACGCCGGAGCGATCAAGGAAGTGCTGCGCCGCCTTGGGGCCGGGCACGCGGTTGTGATCTTCCCCGAAGGCTCACGCACGCCCGACGGGCGTCAGCACGCGTTCAAGCGCGGCGTTGCCTTGCTCATGAAGCGGTCGAGATGCGCGGTCGTGCCCGCCGCCGTGGTTGGTTGCTACGAGGCATGGCCGATCCACAAGAGCCTGCCGTCACTCGTCGGTCACAGCATACTCGTCGCATATGGCGAGCCGATCGGCCACGAGGAGCTGCTCCGAGACGGGGCCGATGCCGCGCTGGCTCGGATCGATCGCGAGGTGACGAGGCTGCGCGTCGCGCTCGAAGCCGAACGCGACCGCGACTGACGCCTGCGCCGCAGAAATCTCACCACGCCCGAGTGAACGGGTCCTCGTCCAGCGACTTCCCGTTGGTCCCGATGACGTTGCCGTACCAGCGAGCGGAGTCCTTGACGGTGCGTTTGAGTGTGGTGAAATCGACGTGGACGAGCCCGAAGCGTTCCTTATAGCCCTCGTTCCACTCGAAGTTGTCGAGGATGGACCAGTGGAAGTAGCCGCGGAGGTCGACGCCATCGGCGACGGCGCGGCGGAGTTCGAGCAAGTAACGACGCGTGAAGTCGATGCGCTGCGGGTCATGGACCTTGCCGTCCATGCTGATCCAGTCGACGCACGACAGGCCGTTCTCGGTGATGTACACCGGGATCTTGTAGCGATCGTGGATGAATTTGGGGCCCCAGTAGAGGCTCTTGGGCTCGACCGGCCAGCGATAGGCGGTAAGCGGGTGAGTAGCCTCACGGGTGACGAGCTCGGGTTTGCCGTCGCGCATGCGAACGGGAGCGCCTTCGTAAATGTTGACGCCGAGGAAGTCGCACTTCTGCGAGATCAGTTCCATGTCGCCCGCGGCGGGCTTTGGTGCGTCAGCACCGAAGCGGCGCAGGCCATCCTCGGGGTAGTGCCCGAAGAAGATCGCGTCGTTGTACCAGGTGTTGCACCAGATGTTGTGATCCTCGAGGCTGCCCATCACCTGCATCGCGGCGGCCTGGTCTTCCTTCGAGTCGGTGAACGGATACTTCGTCACGCAGACCGGCGCGTAGCCGACCTGCTGCGGCCCTTTGCAGCGAGCGCGGAGGACCTGCACGCCGCGGCCGTGGCTCATGAGAGCGTGATGGCAGGTCAGCAGGAGTTCGCGCGTGCCGAGGCGCAGACGCGGGGCGTTGTGGCCGTCGCCGTGACCGAACTGCAGGAAGACCTGCGGCTCGTTCAGCGTCATCCAGTGCTTCACGCGGTCGCCCAGGCGGTCGGCGACGACTTGAGCAAACTCCGCGAACCACTGCACGCTGTCGCGGTTCAGCCAGCCGCCCTTGCGGAAAAGGGTTTCGGGATAGTCCCAGTGAAAGAGCGTGGTATACGGCGTGATGCCCGCCGCGAGCAGCTCGTTCACGAGGCGGTCGTAGAAGTCGAGGCCCTTGGTGTTGATGGTGCCGATGCCGTCGGGCAGCACGCGGCTCCACGAGATCGAGAAGCGATAGGCCTTGAGCCCGATCGACTTCATGATCGCGACATCCTCGCTGCTCTTGTGGTAGTGATCGCAGGCGACGTCGCCGGTGTGGCCGTTCCAGATCGCGGGCTGCGGAAACTTGTTGACGGGGCCGCCGACGGAGGGGCGGGCGTGGCACATGGTGTCCCACACGGATTCGCCGCGGCCGTCCGTGTTCCAGGCGCCCTCGATCTGATAGGCGCTGCTGGCAGCGCCCCACACGAAGTTGTTTGGGAAGGTCATGAGAAGACTCTAGCGAAGAATGGATCGCGCCGCCCGGCGGGCGACCGAATCGGGCCAACACCTCACGGACAGATCAACAGGTTGTACGCATCCGCGAAAATCACAAAGTCCGCGTCGTCGCAGAGTGCGTCGCCGTTGAAGTCGCCGTCCTGGAACGGGCCGGGGGTGATGAGCGCGTTGTAGAAGTCGGCGAAGAAGACGAAGTCGGCGTCGTCCACGAAGCCGTCGCCGTTCAGGTCGCAGGGGCACGCGGCACAGGAGACCAGCGAGGACGCGAGCACGCGGTCGATGATGCCGGGTTCAACCAACTCGGCCATACCCAAGGCACCGAGAGCCACGTCGGGCAGACCCGCGGAGTTGGGCACCCAGGTCGGTTGCGTGTTCGATCGGCGGTAGAGCATGCTCGCGCCGGTCTTGAAGAGCACGCGGGCTCCGGTGCGGTACGCCTGATACGCGCCCGCGGCGGCGGGCACATGGCCGCTGTCGCCCGCGCCCGTTCCGGCGGCGAATGCCATCAGCGACGGGAAGTGCGCGATGTCGTCGGGATGATTGCTCAAGCTGTCGGCGTTGTAGCCGGTGATGGTGGTGCCGGCGCCGAAGACGGTGTTCCAGCGCGGACCGAAGTCGTCGGTCCATGCCATGTTGCTCAGCCGCAGGTTGAGCATCTGCGTCCGCCACGAGCTTGAGGCGCGGAAGTCAGGGATGAGCAGCGAGGAATACTGGCTGACGAACGCGCTCTGGAAGGAGCCGTTGCTGTCGCCGGTCACCGGCCGCGGCAGGGCGAAGGTTGCGGTTGGCCAGAGGGAGCGATTCAGCCAGTTGGCGTACGCGGCATCAGAGTTCGCGCCGCCGTAGAACGCGGCTTCGTACACGAACAGGATGCCCTCGTTGTACGCGAAAGACGCAGAAGAAAGGGTCGGCCCGCCCCCGGCATTGCCGAGGTAGTAGAGCACGCCCGGCCCGGCGACGAGGTAGTTGTCCCAGTTCTTGACGCCGCAGGCGATGGCGCGGGCCGCGGTGCGGATGCGGGCGTCGCCCCGGAAGTACGCCGCGGCAGCTCCCGCGGCCTTGACGATCTTCATGGTGGAGAGCGTCGCGTAACTGTCGCCCCAGCCGGCTTTGGGCCCGCCGGTGAACGGATTGATCCAGTGCCAGTAGATGCCGTCGGCGGAGCGCAGCGGCTTGATGCCGTCGGCGGCGAGGCCCGCGTAGCGCTCGAGGATGGTGGTCACGAGCGCCTTGGCGTTGGGATCGCCGTTGAGATCGTCGTTGACCAGCAGCATCAGCACCACCCACGCCGCGGCGTCGGGCGAGGCGGGATGGAAGCGATTGATCGAGGGCACGACGTCAGCGTCGATGACCCAACCTGGCGGCTCGCCGTCGGGCGACACCAGGCCCTTGGCGTAGATCGTGACCTGCGCAATCTCGTTGCCCAGCCAACTCTCGAAGGGCAGGCGAGTGTCGGAGTTGTCGCGGATACGGCGGGCGCTGGAAGCCCCGGTGGTCAGCCCTGCGGTCAGCATCGAGCCGTCGCACGTAGCGGCGAGTGCGTGCCGACGCTCGCTCGGACCCGCGTAGAACGTGGGAGCGAACGGCTGCGTGCCCCGGGCCTGCGCGAGCGGGACGGACGTGATAGCGCTCGACGTCGTGGACGAGGAGAGCAGGTAGAGCCCGGCGTTGGCGCTTCCGCCAAAGTGCTCGCTGAGCGCGAGATCCCGGATGTTGCCGACGCTGCCGAGCTGCGAGAAGGTGAGCGAAGAAGCCCCGATGACCGAACGCTGCACGGTGCCGGACCATGCTGCGATGAGGGCGTTTTGAGTGCGATCCACCGCGAGCGCGACGGGCGTCGCGCCGCCCGCGATCGCGGTCGCGAAGAACTGGAAGGAGAAGAAGTCGTCGCGTCCCGCGGCGTAGCAGCGGATGAACCCGGGCAGGCCCACATAGAGCCGTCCCTTGAAGTGGGTCATGGCCACGCGCGGGAAGTTTGCATCGGCGGGCGACAACTCCACCCGCAGATAGGTTGTCAGCGTGTCAGTCTGCGTGTCGTAGCGCAGGACCGCGTCGCCGGGCTGGGCGTCGCCGGGGGTCACGTTGTCGTGCACCGCGATGAAGAGCAGTCGACCGGAGTCGCTGAACGCCAATCCGACCGGGCCGTCGCCCGAGGCGTCGAGTGTCATCCAGGGCAACTGGGTCGCGAAGCGGGAGCGTGGGAGTGACTTGAGTAGGTTGCCGCGGGTGTCGCGGATCTGGACTTCGTCGCTCGAGGTGTCGGCGGCGGCTTCGTAGCCCGAGAGAGCCGCGGCGGCAACGGCGGTGACGTTCGGCGAACCGCTGAAGCTGCCGGACCACGAGGTCTCGACGGGAGCCGCGTTCGCGAACGAACCTGCGATCATCGCAGCCCCCGACGCGCACGCCAAAACCCACGAACGGCAATGGCCGAATCCCTGCCGAACGCGAGAGGTTGGACGAATCGAGAGTGTCATATGGAGCGGCTCAACAGGGAACGTACCGGACGGGCCGTCCAACGGCCAGCGGAAAGTTCAAGAATGGAAACGTTTTCATGCCTTGAAAACGTGTGGTACTCTAGTTCCGATACGAGGGCCCGTCCGGCCCGGTTCGAGGGCCATGGCGATCGAATCGAACATCGGGCGGAGCGGCCTCGCGTGGTTTGCGGACGTCGGAGCATCGCGCCGACGCACAAGGAGCGGAGCATGTCGCGGATCGGACGCTGGATTCTTGTCGGGATGGTGTGCGTGCTGGCGGTGCGTGCCGACGCGCAGGTGCTGTTCTCCGAGTCCTTCGCGGATCTCTCCGCGTGGAAGCTGGAGGCGAGCGACGGGGTCGTGGCCGAGATCGGTCCCGCGGCGGGCGGCGGGCTCCGCTTGTCGTACAACTTCAAAGCCGGAAACGGATTCGTTGTCGTCCGCCGAAGCGTTGGGGTGAAACTGCCCGACAACTACCGACTCACGCTGCACGTCCGCGGCAGCGGCCCGGCGAACAACTTCGAGACCAAACTCCTCGACCCAAGCGGTGACAACGTCTGGTGGGTGAATCAACGCGATTATCTCGCGAGTGAGCAGTGGACGCCGGAGATGTTCAAGCGGCGGCACTTCTCGTTCGCGTGGGGCCCCAGCGGGGGCAAGCCGCACGAGACGCTGGGAGCGATCGAGTTCGCGGTGGCCGCGAGCAGCGGCGGAGCGGGGACGATCGAGTTCTCGAATCTCGCGCTGGAGCAACTGCCCGCGGCGGTGCCCGGCAGTGGGGCGGTCACGCTGAAAGACGTCCACGGAACGGCGGACGCGAACGCCGTCGCGCACGTTCTTCAGTCGGGCGGCGCATCGATCCACTGGAAGCCCGCGGCGTCGGAGGGGTCGCTCACGCTCGATTTGGGAGGCACGCGAGAGTTCGGCGGCGTGATCGCCGCGCTCGACGGGGCGGCGGGTGCTCGCGTCTCGGTCGAGGTGTCGCTGGACGGAGCCAAGTTCGAGAGCGTCGCGTCCGCGAGCGTGCCAGCATCGGGACGGGTCTACCTGCCGATCCGGGACGCCGAGGCGTCGGTGGTACGCGTGGTGATGACAGGTGCGCCGGCCGGCGCGGTGCTGCGATCGCTCGAAATCGCTCCTCTCGAGTTCGGCGCGACCAAGAACGGGACGTTCGCCCGCGTTGCCCGAGATCAGCCGCGGGGTCACTATCCACGCTATTTGCTGAATGAACAGTCGTACTGGACGGTCGTCGGCGTGCCGGGCGATACCAAGGAGGGATTGCTGGCCGCGGACGGTGCGATCGAGGTGGACAAGGAGCGGTTCAGCGTCGATCCGATCATCCGCCGCGACAACGGCGAGGTGCTGACCTGGGCCAGCGCCGCGATCGCCCACGAACTGGCTGAGGGTGAGTTGCCGCTCCCAAGCGTCGTGCGCAAGCACGACACGCTGACGTTGCGAGTGGACGCGTTCGCATTTGGCGAGACCGGCGCGAGCGTGCTGGCGGGGCGGTACACGATCACGAACACCAGCACAAAGCCCGAGAAGGGAACGTTGCTGCTGGCGGTGCGGCCGCTGCAGGTGAACCCGCCGTGGCAGGATCTCAAGACCAGCGGCGGCTATGCGGCGATCGACGCGATTGAGTGTTCGAGCGACACGATGACCGTGACGCGGAGACGCCCTGCCGACAGCAAGCGGCTCCACGTCCTCGGCGGGCCGATCGCGATGCACGCGAGTCCCTTCGACGCGGGCGACGCGACGCTGCGGGTGCTCGCGGGCGAGTCGCTGCCGTCGACGCAAGGTTCGGTAGTGCCCGCGGACAGCGGGGTTGTGGCGTGCGCGTACGACCTCGCGCCCGGCGCGTCGAAGTCGTGGGCCGTCGTCGTGCCGCTGCACGATCAGGCGACGCCGGTGCCGAGCTCGCTCGCCGATCTCGCGGCGGCCGAGATGCACGCCAAGTCCCAGTGGCAGCAGTCGCTGCGTCGTGTCGAACTGTCGATTCCTGCCAACCGCGATCTCGAACGCGCGTTCCGCACGGTACAAGGGCACATTCTCATCAACTCCGACGGCCCCGCGATCCAGCCCGGTTCTCGCACTTATGAGCGTTCATGGATCCGCGACGGCTCGCTGACGAGCAGCGCCCTGCTCGCAACCGGGCACGCGGCGGAGGTCGCGCGATTCATCGATTGGTACGGGCCGTACCAGTATCCCAGCGGCAAGATCCCGTGCGTCGTCGACAAACGCGGCCCCGACCCCGTGCCCGAGCACGACAGCCACGGGCAGTTCATCTATCTGCTCTGGAAGTATTACCGATTTACCGGCGACCGCGCCATGCTGGAGCGGCACTACGACCGCGTGGTGAAGACGGTCGAGTACATCCGCTCGATTCGTGCCGAGCGCATGACGCCGCAGTACGCGGAGGCTGACGGCCTGCTTCGCGCCAAGTACGGCCTCGTTCCCGAATCGATCAGCCACGAGGGCTACAGCGCCAAGCCCATGCACAGCTACTGGGACGGCTTCTTTGTCGAGAAGGGCCTGCAGGACGCGGCGTCGATTGCCAAGCTCCTTGGTCGCGAGACCGACGCGGCGTCGTTTGCACAAACCGCCGGTGAGTATCGAGCCTCGATGCTCGACTCGATCGCCCGCTCTCGCGCGTTTCACAAGATCGACTACGTGCCCGGCTGCGTCGAGCTCGGCGACTTCGACGCGACCAGCACGACCGTGGCGCTCTGGCCTTGCAACGCCGACCTGTGGTTGCCGCGCGAGCCGCTGGTGGCGACGTTCGATCGCGTCTACCACTTCTCCAAGGGCCGCATCGACGGCACGCAGGCGTATCGCGAGTACACGCCCTACGAGTGGCGGATCGTCGGCGCGATGGTGCGGCTGGACCGCGCCGACGGCTGGCGCGAGCGGGCGTGGGAGTTGGCCACGTTCTATATGAACGATCGCCGCCCGGTTGAGTGGAACCAGTGGGGCGAGATCGTGTGGAAGGACGAGGCGACCCCGAAGTTCATCGGGGACATGCCGCATACCTGGTGCGGGTCGGACTTCATGAACTCGGTGCGCACGATGTTCGTGTACGAGGAGGACGAGGCCGAGCGGCTGGTGCTCGCCGCGGGCGTGCCGGTGGCGTGGTTGGATCAGGGCGTGTCGATCAAGGACTGGCCGACAGTGTTCGGCGTGCTGTCGTACGAACTGAAGCGAGACGGCGACGCGTGGACGCTGACGTACGAACTCCGCGGCCGCGACGGAAAGGCGACGCAGCCCAAGGGCGGGATCACCCTGGCGCTGCCGCGGGGTGCGGCGGTGGAGTCGTTGAGCGTTGATGGGAAGGTGACGGCCATCGCGAAAACGCCCGGGCGTGTCACGCTGCCAGCCGCGAGCGGGACGGTGGTTTTGCGATTCAAGGCGAAGTAGGGGCGATCTGCTTGTCATTGATCGCGCCGATCTCGTTCGCGCTTGCGAGCGCAGCCCTCGCGTCTCCCCGCCCCGCGCAGCGGGGAGGGGTGGTCGAGCGCAGCGAGACCGGGGAGGGGTGATTCGCATTCGGGCGCGACAGCGTTCAGCGACCCGCAATTCCCTCAGCTGACTCGATGCTCTGCATCGAGTCGTCCGCTCCCCGCAGGCGGGGAGAGGAGGCGCGACCTCTGCGATGAAAGGTTCACTCAGCAACCGAGCGCGTCGCACAACTCGGTCAGGTTGTGCACATGGAAATCCGGCCGCACGCCCGCGATCGTTGCGGGCCCCGATGCGCTCGCGTCGCGTTGTCGCTGGACCCACGCCGTGCGAAAACCCAGACGGCTCGCGGGCTCGATGTCGTGGTAGCGGCTCTCGGCTACGTGAAGGACTTGCCCAGGTTCGAGCCGCAACGCCGTGAGCAGGGCCCGGAAGGTCGCCTCGGCGGGCTTGTACGAGCGAACCTGCTGGGCCGTGACGACGATGTCGAGCCTCAGCGGCGTCGGGTCGTTCGCAGTGGTGGACCCAAGCCGCGTGTGCGAGGACGCGAAAAGATCATCGTCCGCGTTCGACAGCACGGCGAGTGTGCCGAAGCGAGCCCGAAGGCGGCGGAGCGACGCGGGCGTGTCGGGAAACGCCGGCCACTCGCCGAGCGAGCGCCATAAGACGTCGAGCAGCTCACACGGCCCGCTCACGCCGAGCAGGCCCGCGGCGACTTCCCGCAGCACATCCCTGTACGACGCGTACGGCGGCATCTCAGCTTCACGCTCCAAGGCCGCGAAGCGCTCGAAGAGCGCTGTGCCGCGCGGGATCGTCGGTATTCCCGCCCGCAACGGTGCGACGGCAGCTTCGATGCCAGCTTGCCAGTCGATCAGTGTGCCGTAACAGTCAAAGGAGACGGCGCGGATGTCGACAAGCCAACCCGGGACGCTCATTGCACGACTCCGTCGTCCGCAGATGAGCCAGTTGATGGGGAACCAGAGAGCGATGTGACTCCCGGACCACTCGCGGGTGATTGTCCTTGTCCCTCACGTTTCGCTCTCGCGGCGTCTGCAACCTCACGCACGTATTGCTCGAACTGCTCCCTTTTCGACGCACGTTCGGATTTCTCGCGTTGCGCGTCGTTGAGATACCGCACGCCCTTGATCCCGGCGTTCTGCAGCGACTCGGCCCAGCCCGCGAGTTGCCGCGAGATGCTCTCGCTCTTGGATTTGAGATTTGAGATTTGAGATCTGAGATTGAAAAAGCGGGGGAGACGCTCGACCGCCAGCAGCATCGAGCGGACCTCGCCGCACGAACCCTTGGCGTAGTACAGGAACGTGATGAGCTCGTTCGTCGTGCCGCGCTCGAAGCCCTCGGCGATGTTGTTGCCGACCGAAACGGCGGCACGCTGCAACTGATTCCGCACGTCCCCGACGCCGACAAACGCAGGATCATCGCAGACAGTCAGGATCGCAACCGCGAAGTCACACGCGGCGTTCCACACCGGCAACTGCTCGAAGCGCGTGTATCGCATGTCCCCTCCCTTGTTCCTTACTTCCGCACCGTCCGCTGCTCGATCCTCTTCTCACACTTCGTCTGCACCACCCGATCCACGTAACTCCCCGGAGTGTGCACCTGATCCGCGTTGAACGCGCCCAGCGGCACCAGTTCATCCACCTCCGCTATCACGAACGCCGCGGCGGTCGCCATCATCGGGTTAAAGTTGCGGGCCGTCATGCGGTACTGCAGGTTGCCGAAGCCGTCGGCCTTGTGGGCCTTCACGAGTGCGAGGTCGGCGTAGAGACCAGTCTCGAGCACATACTCCCGCGGCGTCGCGCCGGCGCGGGGCGTGGGCGCGAACTTGCCCGGCACCTTCCAGCCCGGGATCGTGCAGCCGCCCACGCCGTCGTAGGGGCGGAACAACTCGCGCGTCTCCTTGCCCTCGCTCACCTTGGTTCCCGCGCCGGTGGCGGTGTAGAACGCCGGAATGCCCGCGCCGCCGGCCCTGATCCGCTCGGCGAGCGTGCCCTGCGGGTTGAACTCGACCTCCAGCTCGCCCGACAGGTACTGGCGCTCGAACTCGGCGTTCTCGCCGACATACGACGAGATCATCTTGCGGATCTGGCGGGTCTTGAGCAGCAGCCCCAGCCCGAAGTCATCGACGCCGGCGTTGTTGCTGATGCAGGTGAGGTCCTTCACGCCGCTGTCGCGGAGCGCGAGGATAAGGTTTTCGGGGATGCCGCAGAGCCCGAAGCCGCCGACCATGATGGTTATGCCGTCGCGGAGGACGCCCTTGGCTTTGAGGTCGGCGAAGGTGTCGGACGCAGAGGTGAAGGTCTTGCTGGCCATGGCCGGATGGTACCGTGCGGCGGCGTGGCGGGTTCGTTGGGTCACCATCTCGATACCGGCGCTGCCTTCGCACGCAACTGTCCGCTTTCGTTCCACGAACCAATACGGGATCGGCATCGTCGATACCATTCTCGCGTGCCGCAGTGCGGCGTCCTGCGCGTCCCATGAAGAAGTTCTTTCTCACCATCTTCCTTATGACACCCATCCTCGCCGTCGCGTCCGTGCTGTACATCTTCGCCATCGGGGTGAACAACCCCAACAAGCAGATCGCGCATGTGCCCGCGGTCGGCGCAGGTGCCGGCAAGACCGGCGGGGCCAACGCCATCGGCGAGATGCTCTACGGCCGCACGGCGACCGGAGAGACCCGTGAAGCCAAGGCCGCTGCCGAAGCCGAACTCGCCGACACGGCCGGGGCCGCCGACAAAGCCAACATGGTCAAGCCTGAAAGCCTGCCGCAGGGCTTCATCATCGTCGTCGAGGACAAGGCCAAGCTGGCGACTCAGGCGTCGCCGATCTATCTCGCCGGCAGCTTCAACGGCTGGGTCGCCGGTGATCTCAAACACCGCCTCACGCCCCAGAGCGATATGAAGTGGCGCATCGAGATGCCGACGCACACCGGCGGCGGCGAGTTCAACTTCAAGTTCACCCGCGGCTCGTGGGAACTGGAGGAACTCCAGGACGACATGACGCCCCCGACCAACCGCAAGCTGCCGCTGGTCGATGCGAGCAAACTCGCACCGGGCGAGAAGCCGATCCTCGAGTTCAGCGTGTCCAAGTGGGGCGATCAGCGCGAGAACTTCAAGCAGAGGGAAGCGGCCAACCCCTACAACCCGATGCAGATCACCGGCACGCACCGCCGCGTGCAGGTCTCGGGCGCGCCGAGCTTCGTCCCCCCGAATCCCGGCGAAGCGCCCGGCGCCGCCGCGGGCAGCATCGCGACCCCCGCGGGCGCGCAGCGTGAATTGATCGTCTGGCTGCCCGCCAATTACGAGCAGGCCGCGGCGGCTGGCAAGAAGTTCCCGGTGCTCTTCCTGCACGACGGACAGAACCTCTTCGCCGAGCACCCCGGCATCAAATCCGAGTGGGGCGTCGACGAGGCCGCGACCGCGCTGATCGCGTCGGGCAAGGTCGAACCCCTGATCATCGTCGGCATCCCGCACGCGGGACCCGGCCGCATCCGCGAGTACCTCCCCGCCCGCATCGGCGGCGCGCTCGAGAAGGCCGAGCCCGCGGGCGATGCGTATGTCGCGTGGCTCGCCGAGGAGATCGTGCCCCGCATCCGCAGCCTGTTCGCGGTCGAGACCGATCCCAGCCGCGTCGCCATCGGCGGCTCGTCGCTCGGTGCCGTCATCGCGTTGCACGCGGTCGACAAGCACCCGGAACTCTTCGGCGTGGCCCTGCTCGAAAGCCCCGCCCTCCGCGCCGGCAGCCCCGAGTCGTGGCAATCCTGGCTCAGCGGCATCCAGCACTGGCCCAAGAAGGCTTTCGTCGGCGTCGGCACCAAGGAACTCGAGAATCAGGACGACGGCTCGCCGGAGAACAACGCCTACGTGGCCGCCTCCACCGACCTCGAGCAGCGGCTCAAGAAGTCCGGCGCGGCGACCAAGCTCGTCGTCGATTCCGGTGCCGTGCACAACGAGGGCGCGTGGAAGAACCGGTTCCCCGGGGCGCTCGAGTACCTGTTCCCGGTGAAGAAGTGAGGGCGGCGACGAACCCGCGAACGATCACTCGCACAACAGCGCGTCGTACGCCTGCACGAACACGCCGAAGTCGGCGTCATCGACCACCGTGTCCTTGTTCAGGTCCGCCGGGCAATTGAACGTCATCGTCGGATCTGAGCAGAGCAGGATGTCGTACGACCGCGCGAAGACTTGGAAATCCAGATCGTCCACCAGGCAGTCGGCGTTCAGGTCCGCGGGGCAGAACTTCGCCGTCGTGCCCACGCCGAAGGCAAGCGCGTGGGTCTGCACCTCGTCGACGGTGAGCGCCCGGGTGTAGAGGGCCAGTTCGTCCATCGCGCCGCTCCAGAAGCGGGTGAAGTCGCCGGCCTTCTGGATGCGGAACTTGCTGGCAACGACGTTCGGCAGGATGCCGGTGAAAAGCAGTTCATCGCGAGTCAGCTGCGCCGGCTCGCCGTTGATGTACAGCGTCGAGCCCGTCAGCGAATCGCGCGTGCCGCCCGCGGAGTCGCGGACCCACACGATGTGGTACCACGCCGTGCCCGTGGTTCGGCAGACGCTCCGCAGGCCCGAGTTGTAGAACCCCGCGAAGTAGCGATCCGGGTTGTTCCCGCGGATCGAGAGCCACGCGCTGGTTCCGGTCGTGTTCCCGCCCCAGAAGAGGAACGGCGCCCACAGCGTTCCCTCACCCTCGACCTTCACGATCGCTTCGATCGTGAACGTTGGATTTCCCGTGAGGGCCGTCGGTGCGGCGGTGTCCGACTCGATGTACGGCTGGGTTGCCTGATTGAATCGCACCGCCGGATCGCCCAGGCTGCTCGCCTGGTTCAGCAGCACGCCGTTGAAGGGCTTGGCGTTGTACGCGCTGCCCCACGAGCCGTGGTTGACGATCGCCGTCGCGTTCGCGGGCTCATCGAACTTGTACCAGATGTTGGGCGCGCTGAGTCCGACGACCTGATGAAAGTCGGGCGGGGCGGCGTTTGCGAAACCCAGCAGCGCCGTCGCGGCACAGAGTGACAGTTTCGTCCGCACCGATCGTTCAGCCGAGTAACGCATGATTGCTCTCCAATGGGAGAGGCTATCCGCGTCGTCAAGGGCGGTCGAAGACTTCTCGGACCCACGAAGCACCGGCATCACTCGGCGAACGCGGCGAGTGCCACGGACACGCTCGCGCTTCACAGCACCAACGTCACGCCTTCAGCACCACCACCGGCTTGAACGTCCCGCCCAGCACCTTCTTGCTGTCGGCCTGCAGCCACTGCTCCAGCACGCCCGCGTAGACGCTGCGGAAGTCGATCTTGTACTTGAGGTCGCCCTGATCGAGGTCGGTGAGCGACGGGTGATCGCCGATCACGCCCGGGCGGATCATCGGGCCGCAGATGAACATCGGAGCCGCCGTGCCGTGGTCGGTGCCGCCGCTGGCGTTCTGGGAGACGCGACGGCCGAACTCGCTGAAGGTGACCGTCAGCACGCGGGTATCGAGCGTCAGTCCGTTCATCGCGAGGGGCGGCAATCGGGTGAAGCTGCCGGCGTCCCGGATGCAAAACTTGCCGGCAGTTGCGTTCTGTAGGTTACAGCGGTTACGAAGCCGTCGCGGATTGGCCGTCTGGGACCAACGTGTCCAAGTTGGAACTCCCGGGCTATCGAACATCCCGCCCGCGAGTGCCATCGGGGGTGAAGTTTAGCTCCTGATACGAAAACTCTGGAAGACGAGACACGGACGGGACGAGGTCATCCGAGGCTACTTGGTCAGCGTGACCGTCTGAGAACCCAACTGAAACGGCCCCGTTGCACCATCGCGGGGAGAGAGCGGTCACGTCAGCGCCGGCTTGAAAGAAGCCTCGCCACGCGTGCCAAACCTGGTTCTCGAACGCGAGTGCCTTTTTGGACGGAAACGTTGGCGAATCCACGTATTGCAGTTTTCGCACCATCTGGGTAAAACGGTTCTCTGGCAGAGTGGGTGACAGCCAAGCCGCGTCCACATAGAACGCGACACTAACAGAGTAATCCACGAACCAGTCAGCGTCTTTACTTGATCCGAATAGTGCCTGATTCTCCGGGCATGCCAGAGACTTGTCGCCAGGAAATAGCCCCGAGCCCGCCGGGAAGGGCCCAGCGGAAAACACCTTGGTCGGATAGAAAAGGTACGCTTGCCTTTGCTGGATCGTGTCTGCGCCTGCTTGACGGTCGTCGAAGATTGCAGGCGGTAAGCCTCTGTAGTCCATCGAGTACGTCAATACCAAGGTGTTCAAGTTTCGAGCACGGGATAAGCAAACCGTCAGTCGTGTTTTGCGACGAGCGGTTGCAAGGACGGGGAGCAGGAGCGAAACAACGATCGCGATGATTCCCAGCCCAACGAGCAACTCAACGAGCGAGAAACCGCGTTGCCAAGTCCGTTTCGCCATCGGGCGGTTCATTCGTGACTATATCTCGCTCGTCTACTGTGATCCGAAGGTATCACAGTGATCAGCGCATGATTCGATGGACACAGCTCCAGCGTGCATGGTTCTTGTGTGTGTGTGTGGGGGGGGGGGGGGGCAAGG
>JBILLU010000033.1:0-23325 GCA_044375915.1 Phycisphaerales bacterium | reverse complement strand
CCCGGGCGCCGGCCCCCCCCCCCCCCCCCCCCCCCCCCCCCCCCCCCCCACGGCAAACCTAGGGGCGACTGGCGATCGCGTCATAAAAAAATGAGAAAATCGATCCGCATAGATTGCAAGAAGCGAGAGAACTTGATACACCGGTCGCAAAGGAGTCCTTTCATGAACACGAAGCTCGCGTCAAGTCACCTGCTCGTGCTTGTCGGTTCCGCGATCATCGTTCTGGCACCCACCCTGTCGTACGGCGACGGCGGCGGAGAGACCACGCCCTGTCGGGCTTCAATTGGTGGTGACACGACCACGATGACTTCGAGTCGTTCGTGTTGTAACAACTCTGGATGCACGGGCCAATTCAACGTTTACCGCCGAGGCGAGTGGTGCATCAGCACTCCGAATGGTGACTTGGCGGATTGCAGTTGCACTGCGAAGCCTTGGACGGCAATTATCCAAGAGAACGGTGAGTGCCAAGGTGCGGGATCGCCTTGCCCAAGTTTGTACGGCGAGTGTCACGCAGGAACGTTTGTTGGTACATTCACGAAGAACTACAATGATTGCAGCGGAACGCCGTGCACTCCGGAGAATTGAGTCCCCCGTATGGCAACAATTTTTTTGACGCTGTCGCCGGTGTGGCGGCGAGCTTGTTTTGTCGTTGTTCCTATTCTCTCCGGTGCCAATATTGCCGCGGCCAGTCCGATTGATGAATGGGCCGCCGATTGGGTCGACGTTCGTTGTGTTCGTGTCGTTTGGGATGCGCAGTCACCCTCAGCGAATATCGCTGACGCGACTTGGCAGATGCACCGAATGATCGTCGTGAGCGAGGCTCGCTGGCCCGATGCATGGCGAACGGACGTGTCAATCTCGACGGATCGCGCTCCGCTTGATCCCAAAACGTTCAGCTCGAATGAGGTGTTTCGGCGGGTGACATCGCAGATTACGCGGAATGGCCGGCAGCCGAACGGCATGACCTATCACACGACAAAGGACCATCAAGGAAAAGGCGTGGTGCTTCTCGGAACCGGGCGGCCGGATCTACACCAACCTCCAGCAGATCTGTTCGGATACGTTCCGGTTCTCCTTGCGAAGTGGGCTGCAGACATGCGATCCACGAAGAACGCAATTACGATTATCAGCGAATCAGATGAAGCCGCGGAGTACGAAATCGTGGAGATTTCGATGGCGTTTACGCTCCAACGCGATCGTTCTGGTTCCGGGAAGTGGTATCTGAGCGCGCTGAGTCGGCGCAACGAATCAGACGAGATTTGGTGGAAAGCAACTTACTCTGAGCCAGGAAGAGTCGGCGAGTCGCAGCGGATCGTCGCGATGAAGCGAAGCGTGGAGCTGACCTCAAAGCCTGTTCGACTCGGCGAAGTGGTTATGCCACCGCCTCCTGTGAACCGGGTCGATCACGTTCTGAGCTTCGAGGTTCTTGGGTCATGCGATGATGCTAAGTTCACGGAATCGACGGACGACGCGTCCGTCGTTCGGCGGATGACGGACCCGAAGCCACCAAACTCTCCAGGTGTTCAAGAAATCCCTGGGCAGACGTCGAATGGCGGCGTCGGTGGCTTTTCGACCACGTGGCTCATCGCCGGACTAGGGGTTGGCTTGATTGCGACGGGGGTCATTGTGGCGTTTCGGCGTCGGTGAGGTCGGCGACGTTTTTTCTAGAGGCGAAGAACACTGACCGGCCGGAACGCACTTCCTAGGACCTTCTTGCTGTCGGCCTGCAGCCACTGCTCCAGCACGCCGGCGTAGACGCTCCGGAAGTCGATCTTGTACTTGAGGTCGCCCTGATCGAGGTCGGTGAGCGACGGGTGGTCGCCGATCACGCCGGGGCGGATCATCGGGCCGCAGATGAACATCGGAGCCGCCGTGCCGTGGTCGGTGCCGCCGCTGGCGTTCTGGGAGACGCGGCGGCCGAACTCGCTGAACGTCACCGTCAGCACGCGGCCGTCGTTGCTCTGGGCCTTGAGGTCCTTGTAGAACGCCTTGAGCGAATCGGCGAAGTTGGCGAGCAGATTCCCGTGGCGACCCTGGGCGCCGCCCTGGCCGCTGTGGGTGTCGAAGCCGCCGAGCGTGACGTAGTAGACGCGGGTCTTGAGCCCGGCGCGGATCATGCTGCCGACCATTTGCAACTGGCGGCCGAGCTCGTTGCCCGGATACGCGACCAGCGGCTTCTGGGCCACCGCTTTGCGGATCTTGTCGCTGCTGATCTGAGCGTCAAGCGCGGTCCGCATCAAGAAGTCGGCGTTGGTATCGCCGCCTTCGGTGCCTTCCACGCTGCCGCGACGGTTCAGATCGTGGTACGGCTCGCGCAGCGCCTCGTGGATGTCCTCGCCCGACCAGCGGAAGAGCTCGGCGCTCTCGAACGCGACCGGCTTGCTGCCGCGGCCTTGCAGCGCCAGCGGGGCGTTGCGACCGATCGAGATCGCGGGGTCGAGCGTCGGCTTTTCGGCCTTCTCAACTTGGCCGCTCTCGCCCTTGCCGAAGCCGCAGCACTCGCTGTCGTAGTAGCGCCCGAGCCAGCCGTCGCCGGTGGCATCGGTGTCGGCGGTGTGCCAGATGTCCATGCTCTTGAAGTGGGAGCGATTCGGATTGGGATAACCGACGCCCTGCACCACCGAGAGCATGCCTTCGTCGAAGAGTTCTTTGAGCGCGGTCATCCGCGGGTGCAGCCCGACGCCATCGGCGCCGGAGAGCTTGAGCACCTGGTCGGCCTTGACGCCGATCCCGGCGCGGGCCTTGTAGTACTCGCCCGTGCCGAAAGGGATGACGGTGTTCAGCCCGTCGTTGCCGCCGGAGAGCTGGATGACGACGAGGATGCGGTCGTCATCAACGCCCGGGGTGCTTGAAAGCCCGGCGCCGAGCATCTTGGCCATGGCGTCGGCCGAGGACCCGAGGAACGCGGGGATCGTCCACGCCGTCGAAGCAAGCGTGAGCCCGCTGGTGAGGAACGAGCGACGGGTGAATGCGGGGGAGTTGTGGAGGTCCAAGGGAAATCTCCAAAGGGCCAAAGGGCCAAAGCTCCAAATCACTCGAACGCAAGCCGCTGCTTCCATTTGGCTCTTTGGCCATTTGGAGCTTTGGCTCTTTTCAGCAAAGCTGATACTCCGGCATCGCCGTGATCAAGAGAAGGTACCCGATCACCAGCTCGCGGGTGACGCTCCCGCCGGTGGTCTTCGAAAGCGAAACCAGTTCGGTCTTCGCGGCGTCCGGGGCGTTGCCCAGCGTGAGCCGCAGCATGTAGTCGGCAACCGCCGTCGGATCTCTCTCGCTGCCGGGGCTGGCCTTGGCGAGTTCATCGAGCAGCGGCATCGGGTCGTACTTCATCTCATCCGCGTTCGCGTCGTAGCCGCGGGGCTTCTTGCCCGTCAGCAGGAACGCGAGGATGTTCTGGCGGACGAACACGGTGCTGGTGTTGATCCACGAGCGTCCGCCGTCCCAGCCCTTGACGCTCGGCGGCAGCAGCAGGTTCTGGCCCATCAGGTCGAGCGCGTCGTTCAGGATCGAGAGGTCCCGCACGGGCGTGTTCAGAGAACGCACCGCGCCGACGACCAATTGCGTCGGGCTCTTGATCTGCTCGTTCATGATCTGCTTGTCGTAGAAGTGCTGGCTCAGGAACAGCCGACGCAGCACCGGCTTGATCTCGTAGCGCCCGCCGGAGAACGTGCTCGCCAGATCACGCAGCACCGTCTGCTGATGCCGCGGCAAGTCGTCGTACGACGCCCGCTCCAAAGGCGGCAGGTCCGCACAGAAGTAGTGGTAGAGCTTCCGCGTGATGAACTTCGCGACGCCCGGTTGTTCGAGGATGATCTTCACGAAGCCGTCACCATCAAATGTGCCGGTGCGACCGAGGATCGTCTTTCCCGACGCGTCGTGGTTGTTCTTCTGGAACTCGAACGCATCGTCCTTGAAGGTGTAGCCGGTCAGGGCGCGGGCTCCCTCCTTGATGTCCTTCTCGGTGTAGCCGCCGATGCCCAGCGAGAAGAGCTCCATGATCTCGCGGGCGAGGTTCTCATTGGCCCTGCCCTTGCGGCTGGTGTCGTTGTTCAGGTACTTCAGCATCGCCGGATCGCGGATGATGCCGTAGAGCAGGTTGCCGAAGTTGCCCAGCGCATGCGAACGCAGCAGTTCGTTCTGCATGAACATGTGGTAGCTGTTCTCGATCGTGCGATAGCTGGTCGCGAAGTGCCCGTGCCAGAAGAGCGTCATCTTCTCTTCCAGCGGCCGCGGCGTCTCGATCATCCGCTTCAGCCACCAGCGCTGAATCTCGCCGATCTGTTGGCGGTCCTGCCCCTGGCGGCGCTGCTGTTCGACGCGGAACTTCGCCAGCGCGTCCTCGTCCTGCGACTGGCGTGCCTTTTGATACGCGGCACGCTCCTCGGCGCTCGGCTCGCGCATGATGTTCTTGTCGAAGGTGTCGGCGCCGGGGCGATCGGCGGGTGCGTTGCCGGGATCGAGGATGTAGTCCACGGCCTTGGTCGGTCCCCAGCTCGCGAGGGTCTGGATCTGCTCCGGGGTGCCGCCGAATCCCGCACGCCAGAGAAGGTGCCGCGCCTGGTCGTAGCCGAAGTCCTTCGCGGTGATCGGGGCCATCGAGGCGGAGACGGTCGATTCCCGCATCGCGGGTGCCGGAGTGGGGGTGGTGGGGGTCGTGGGGGTGGAACGGAGCGACTTCGCCACTGGCTTGGCGTCGGAGGCGGTTGATGGCGCAGGTGCGTCGGGCATGCGAGGACCCCTGGAGTCACGTGGGGAGACTGCAGCCTAACGCATCGGTCTAGAGAGGATTGCAGGATCGAAGACGGATCTCGATAACCACGATGGGTCGTTTCATGTCGCCGCGGCGATCGCTGCCGGGGGCAGTGCCGGCGACGCCTTCGGAGCCAATGCCCGGGACCACGCCGCCAGACCTGCCAGCGACGCGATGAGCACGGCGCCATTGGCCTGGTGCGCGGTACGGATCAGGCTCTCGCCGATGCTCGCGGCTTGGGGTGTAGGACCGGCGACGAGGAAGGCGACCCAGCCGAGCACGAACTGCAGGACCACGCTGGCGCCTGCGAGAGCGCCGAGGCGAGCCACCGCTCGCCGTGCCGATTCGTCGCTCGGACGCACCCCCTGAGCGGCGGAAGCCGCGAGGATCGCGAGAACGACCACGACGAACGACAGCGCGATGTGGGTCCAGAGGACGTGCATGTGGCGGGTGTGACGGTACACCGCGCCCATGATGAGTTGCAGCAGCGTGGTGTGCAGGGCTGCGTTGGCGAAGATCCGCAGCAGTTTCGGCTTCGCCGTTGAGGCCGCGAGATTGATGGCACCGGACGCGAGCCCCGCCTTCGCTTGCTGATAGATGGGGCTCACAAATACAGCCAGAGCGGCGTACATGCAGAAGACGCCCTGCGCCAGCACGCCGTGGAGCACACGATAGAACTTGTCGTCCTGGGCGAAATCGACGTGGCCCTGGCGCACGCGGATGCCACCGAGAACGCCCTGAAGAACAACGAAAAGAAACGCCGCCAACGCCCAGCCGCGTACAAACTTGCGGGAATCATGGGCGAAAACCATGATCGTGAGCACGAGCGTCGTCAGCCCGATGAGCGTGCCAAAGAGACGGTGGGAGTGCTCCAGGAACACATCGGGCGCGGCCCGGGGCCCGAGCGGATACAGGAACATGTTTGTGCCATAGGTATTCGGCCAATCGGGCACTGCCATGCCCGAGCCGGTGCTGGTCACCAGCCCGCCGACCACGATGAGCGGCACGATCGAGACACACGCGACGAGCGCGAAGCGACCGAGCCAGAGCGGGTTGCTCGCGGCTGGAATGCTGGGCTTGCGGGATGGCTCCACCAGAACGCCCGACGCGAGGCCTGCCAGCAAACCGAGCACGGCACCCGTGAAGAGGAACCCGATCACCACGAGGCCGGCCGAGGGCTTGAGGGACACCGCGGTTGTGACCGCTTCTCCAGCGCCAACGGGCGTCGGGGGTTCGGTGAGCTTGGAACCGAGGATGAGCAGCCCCAAGAGCGAACTGATGAGCCCTGCACCGACGCATCGCAGTGTGGTTTCGCCGCGGGTTGCCCCGTCTTTGGTCAGGAGCACGGCACCGATGGAGAGGGCGACGAACCACGCGGAGACGACGAGCGGCAGAGCGACCGATTCAGGCATCCCCAGCCACGGGAGATGGGTGACGAGCCATGCGGTCCACATCGTCACGGCGGCAATGAAGCCGACGGCGACGGTGCTGATCGACGGAAGGAGGCGGGTGAGCATGACGGGTTCCTGCGGCGGAGAGCGGAATCGTGGTGGGCTTCGAGGTGGGGTACGGGTTCAGAGTCGCGAAAAGCGGACCTTTGCATGATGTTGAAATTGAGACTCAGGCTCAATTGAAATTTCCATGTCTGTTCGGCTTGACCCTTGCTGCCAGAGGCGAGAAATTTCTGTCTTACCGGAAAAGACCCCGACGGGCCGATTCTACGCAATTGGCCCAGCGGGGTTCTGGAACGGTTGGTTCGGGTACAGGCCAGTGCGTTCGGTGGACGAACGCACGGCCGGATAACTGTCTTGAGCGGCAGGGAGGACACACGTGTCGGTCCTGTTTCCGAAGTCATTCAACGCGTTTCCGACGATTGCGGCCGTGGCCGCGGTCAGCGGTCTGACGACTGCCGTCGCTGGGTTCTGGTATTACGCAACCCCCAAGTTCTGGGCGGTTGGGTACATGCCAACGCAGCCTTCGACGGGCTTCAGCCATCAGATCCACGCCGGCAAGCTGGGCATGGACTGTCGCTACTGCCACACGAACGTGGAGAAGTCGCCCGAGGCGAACATCCCGAGCGTGTCGACCTGCTACGGGTGCCATGCCGAGACCCGGCTGGCGGCGTGGCAGACCCAGCGTGTCGGCTTCGTGCGTGAGGCGTACGCCAAGAACGAGTCAATCGAATGGCGCCGCGTGCACAAGGTTCCGGACTATGTCCGCAACTTCCCGCACCACATCCACGTTGCGGCGGGCGTGTCGTGTTTCTCGTGCCACGGGCAGATCACCGCGATGCCGATCGTGTATCAGGCGCAGTCGCTCTCGATGAGCTGGTGCCTGGACTGCCACCGCAATCCTGAACAGCACTTGGTGCCCAAGGACAAGGTGACGCAGTTGGTGTGGGTGGAGAACCACCTCAAGAGCCGCGCGGCCAACGACGCCACGGCGAGCGCCGAGGCGATCAAGGTGTCGCTGGAGCGTCAGCCCCCGCAGGGCTGCGGCGCGTGCCACTACTAGTTCGGCGAAACAGACAGAGCCAACCGCTACCACGGTCGTGGAAAACGACTTGAAGCAGACGAGGAACCCGGAATGAGCAAGGCCGACCAGTGCCCGTCAACCGTCCATGAGGGGCCGAAGCACAAGCCGAGCAAGAGCGATTTGTCGCGCGAGCGGCGCAGCCTTTTGTCCGCGGTCAGCGGCAAGGTCGCGTGGCGCAGCGGCGATGAGATCGCGGACACGCCGCAGTTCCGCGACTTCCTCGAGCGCGAGTTCCCTGCGGGCATCACCGAGCTGTTCACGGGTTCTCGCCGCACGTTCATGAAGGTGATGGGCGCTTCGGTCGCGCTCGCCGGAGCGGCAACGCTGCCGGGCTGTCGCCGTCCCGATCACAAGATCCTGGCCTATTCCGCGACGCCGCCCGAGGACATCATCCCGGGCAAGCCGCTGTTTTATGCCACGAGCCTGCCGCTGCCTCGCGGTGGTGTCGAGGGCGTACTGGTCGAGACGCACGAAGGCCGCCCGACCAAGATCGAGGGCAACCCGCTGCACCCGATCAACCGTGGCAAGAGCAGCGTTGTGGCCCAGGCGAGCGTGCTAAGCCTCTACGACCCGGATCGCCTTAAGACGCCGGTCTACTTCAATCGCAAGCGCAACGGCGGCGCGGGCGAGCGGATGATGGCGACGTGGGACGACTTCGTGAAGTGGGGCAAGGACTCGTTCCCCAAGTTCGACAAGTCGCAGGGCGCTGGGTTGGCGATCGTCGTCGACAAGAAGTCGAGCCCGACGCGTGACGCGATCAAGGGATCGCTTCTGAAGAAGTGGCCCAAGGCGACGTGGGTCGCGTACGACTCGACCGAGTGCGTCCACGCCGCCAACGGCAGCAAGGCCGCCTTCGGCGCCCCGATGCACGACCTGATCGACTTCTCGAAGGCGAAGGTCGTTCTCTCGTTCGATCGCAACTTCCTCGATTCGAACGCCGAGCCGCGTGGCCTGGTGCACGCCCGTGACTTCGCGAGCACCCGCCGCGTCGAAGACCCGACGAGCGCGGACATGAGCCGCCTGTACGTCATCGAGAGCGGCCTCTCGCTCACCGGCGGCCAGGCCGATCACCGTCTGCGTGCGACGCCGAGCAAGGTTGTGGCGCTCGCGTGCGAACTGGCCAAGTTCATGCTGCCGAAGCTGGGCGCGGGAGCCGACGCCGTGGCGGCGGCGCTGCCCGGCGCGACGATCAGCGACAGCGAGCGGAAGTTCATCGAGGAGTGCGCCAAGGACCTGATGGACGGCGCGAAGAAGGGCGCGACGATCGTTGTTGCTGGCGAGCATCTGCCCGCGGGCGTGCACGCCGCGGTGCACGCGATCAACCAGGCGCTGGCGACGGCGCTGGTGAAGTTCGCGCCGATGAGCGATGAGATCGCGTCCGACAGCCGCACAGCGATGGCGACACTGACGGCCGATCTGAAGGCTGGCAAGTACGACACGGTGATCTGCGTCGGGACCAACCCGGCGTACGACGCGCCGGACGCCAAGGCCTTCGCCGAGGCGTTCGCGAAGCTCGAAGGCTCGATCGCGTTGTCGGTCGAGCAGAGCGAGACTGCCGCGATCGCGACGTGGGCTTTGAACGGCACACACTTCCTCGAATCGTGGGGCGACGCTGTCGCGGTGGACGGCACGATCTCACCCGTCCAGCCGATGATCGCTCCGCTCTACGCCGCCATCGACGAGAGCGGCCGCGCGACGGGTCATGCTCCGATGAGCGACATTGAGTTGCTCGCATTCGTCGCGGGCGATGTTCGCACGGACGGCACGCCGAAGGACGGCTACGAGCTCGTTCGCGCGGCGTGGAAGGCGAAGCTCGGAACGAAGTCGGATGCCGACTTCGACAAGGCATGGAAGCGTGCACTGCACGACGGCCTTGTGGCCGGCACGACCGCGGCTGGTGCGACGCCGAAGGTGAACATCGCCGGCGTCGCCGCCGCCGTCAAGGACATCAAGCTCGACGCGGCCCCGGCGGGCCAGCTCGAAGCGATCGTCCGTGCCGGCTGGATGCACGACGGACGGTACTCGAACATCACGTGGCTGCAGGAGCTGCCGCAGTTCGGCACCAGCGTGACGTGGGACAACCCGGCGCTGCTGAGCCCCAAGACCGCTGCCGATCTTGGCCTGCTCCCGGCGAGCGCGACGCTGGAAGAGCCGAACACGATGTACACGAAGGAGAAGTACCCCGCGGGTCGCATCGCGGAGTTCGAGTTCTCCGGCCGCAAGGTGAAGTGCGCCTGCTGGATTCTCCCGGGCGTCGCCGACGGCGTGGTGATCCTCACCCCGGGCTATGGCCGCACCAACGGCGGCTTGGCCAGCGATGAGGTGGGTTTCGACATCGGCTCTCTCCGCGGCGACGCGGGCTGCGTGCTCAGCGGCGTGAAGGTGAGCGCGACTGCGGACTACCACGCGATCGCCAGCACCCAGAATCACTGGAGCCTCGAAGGACGCACCGCGATCGTGCGAGCGGTCGATCTGCCTGCGTACAAGAAGTTCGCGGGCGAGGCGGCCATCGACAACGACGAGATCTACGCGGGGCTCAGCGGCGGTGCGATGAACTTCGCCGAGAAGCTCGGTGAACTGAGCCACACGCCGCCGAACATCTCCAGCTACGACAATCCGTACAACCGCTCTGCGGCGGACCTGAACCCCAACGATCCGAACTTCAACAAGATCCCGGGACGCGGGCACAAGCTGAATTCCAAGACGGCCCAGCCGCCGAACTTCGCGATCGGGCCGCAGTGGGGCATGACGATCGATCTGTCCACCTGCACCGGCTGCGGCGCGTGCACGATCGCTTGCCAGGCGGAGAACAACATCCCGGTCGTCGGCAAGAAAGAAGTGGCCAAGGGCCGCGAGATGCACTGGATTCGCGTGGACCGCTACTTCGCTGGCGATTACTACAACTACAAGCACGCCGACGACATCAACTACAACGAGCCCGAATACATCTTCCACCAGCCCGTCGCGTGCGTGCACTGCGAGAACGCCCCGTGTGAAGTCGTGTGCCCGGTGAACGCCACCGTTCACGGCAACGAGGGCCACAACTACATGGTGTACAACCGCTGCATCGGCACGCGGTACTGCGCCAACAACTGTCCGTACAAGGTCCGTCGCTACAACTTCTTCGAGTACGGCTTGCACAAGTTCAACGGCGACTACGTGGGCAAGGATCTCATCGAGTCCATTGCCCCGGATCGCGGCGGCATCTCCGGCTCGGGCAAGCACAACAAGATCAATCCCAATCTCATCCCGCCGCGGCTCCGCGAGAAGCTCGACGAGATCGAGAAGATGCAGAAGAATCCCGACGTCACCGTCCGCATGCGCGGCGTGATGGAGAAGTGCTCCTACTGCATCCAGCGCACCAACGCCGCCAAGGTCGAGACCCGTCTGCAGGATCTCAACTACGTGCCCGACGGCTTCGTCCAGAGCGCGTGCCAGCAGGCCTGCCCCAGCGACTCGATCATCTTCGGCGACATTCTCGACGCGACCAACGAGTACAAGGACGCGGGCGGCACCCGCAAGGGCAGCCGCGTGCACGCGGCACGCCTGAGCCGTCGTTCGTACCTGTTGCTCGGTTACCTGAACACCCGTCCCCGCACCAGCCACCTGCTGAAGGTGAGCAACCCCAACCCGGCGCTTGTCACGAACGAGCATCGGCGGGCGGCGTGGGACCATCCGTTCCACGACGGCGGCAGCCACGAGGGTGGCGGCGACGGTCACGGCACCAACAAGGAACACGCGTTCTTCGACGAGCGGCGCAAGCGTGAGGACAAGGGCTACGCCCTCAGCCTCGGCGTTCTCTCTTCGGCGGCCGGTTTGTCCGCAGTTTCGGCGATTGGCGGAGGTCTTGCTTGAGCACACTGCACCCCGATGAGGCTTCGGCGCGTCGGCTGGCCGGTCTGGCGACCGGTGAGCTCCCGACGTATCCGGTCGCGCCCGGCACCGGCGACGGCTCGCTGGTCGATGACCCCGCCGTTCGCGCGCCGCTGGTCCTCAACAACCGGTCGTTCCACGACATCACCGAGATCGTCTGCGGCTACGCCGAGAAGCCGCCGGGACGCTGGTGGCTGCCGACGTTCATGATGGCGTTCACCATCGCGCAGCTTGGTGGCTTGTTCATCGGCTACCTGGTGATCACCGGCATCGGCACCTGGGGCATGAACAACGCGGTCGACTGGGCGTGGGACATCACCAACTTCGTCTTCTGGATCGGTATCGGCCACGCCGGAACGCTGATCTCCGCCATTCTCTGCTTGCTGAAGCAGAAGTGGCGCACGGCGGTGAATCGCTCGGCCGAGGCGATGACGATCTTCGCCGTCATCTGCGCCGCGACCTTCCCGGGCATCCACATCGGCCGCCAGTGGATGGCCTGGTTCCTCTTCCCGATCCCCAACGCCAACGCCATCTGGCCGAACTTCAAGAGCCCGCTGCTCTGGGACGTCTTTGCGGTTTCGACGTACGGCACGGTCTCGGCGCTCTTCTGGTTCATGGGCATGATCCCTGACTTCGCGACCCTTCGCGACCGGGCCGATCTTCGCCTGCGTCGCAACCCCGAGGGTCCGCGCGTCCTGCCGTTCCTTCCCATCCGCACCGACGCGGTTCGGGCTTACGTCTACGGCTTCCTGGCTCTGGGCTGGCGCTTCAGCAGCCGCCACTGGGTCCGCTACGAGAAGGCCTACCTGATCCTCGCCGGCATCAGCACGCCGCTGGTGTTGTCGGTGCACTCGATCGTGTCGTTCGACTTCGCCACGTCGGTGATGCCCGGCTGGCACACGACCATTTTCCCGCCCTACTTCGTCGCGGGCGCCATCTTCGGCGGCTTCGCGATGGTGCTTCTGCTCCTGATCCCGTCGCGTGAGCTGTTCCCGAACATGAAGGACCTGATCACGCTGCGGCACATCGAGAACATGGCGAAGATCCTGCTGGCGACCGGCATGATGGTCGGCTTCGCCTACGGCATGGAGTTCTTCATCGCCTGGTACAGCGCCAACCAGTACGAGGCCTACCTGTTCGCCAACGTGCGTGCCCGCGGGCCGTACGCCTGGGCCTACTGGACCATGATCTTCTGCAACGTCGTCTCGCCCCAGGTCTTCTGGTTCCGCTGGGCACGACAGACGGTGCCGGTGGTGTTCATCGTGAGCTTCCTGGTCACGATCGGCATGTGGTTCGAGCGCTTCGTGATCATCGTGACTAGCTTGCACCGGGCGTTCCTGCCGGGCGAGTGGCACATGTTCTGGCCCACAGCGGTGGACATTGGCATCTTCGTCGGCTCGTGCGGCGTGTTCATGACGCTCTTCCTTCTGTTCCTGCGGTTCCTGCCCGTCTTCGCGATGGCCGAGGTGAAGGCCGTACTGCCGCAGGCCAGCCCGCATCATCATGGAAATGGGCACGACCACGGAAAGGCGGGGCACTAAGCCATGGCAAAGAACCGCAAGGTCTATGTGACTGAGAGCGGCGAGGCGGTGTACGGCGTGATCGCCGAGTTCGCCACGCCCGCCGATGTGTACCACGCCGCGGAGAAAGTCCGCGACGCTGGGTACACCAAGTGGGACGTCTACGCCCCGTTCCCGATCCACGGGATCGACGAGGCGATGGGTCAGAAGCGCACGGTGCTGCCGCTGATCTCGGCAAGCGCTGCTGGCGTTGGCGTGCTGGGCGCGATCCTGATGCAGTGGTGGATGAGCGGTGTCGATTACCCGATCGTGGTGCAGGGCAAGCCCTACGCCCCGTGGGAGCCGTTCGTCCCGATCACGTTTGAGCTCGGCGTCCTGTTCACCGCCTTCGCGACGCTGATCGGCATGTTGGCGCTCAACGGCCTGCCGCGACACAACCACCCGCTGCTGAAGAAGGAGCGATTCCTCGCTGTCAGCGACGACGCGTTTGCGATCTGCATCGAGAGCGGCGACGACAAGTTCGACCCGGATCAGACCCGCTCGATGCTCGAGCGTCTGGGCGGGAAGCACATCGATCTGGTGGAAGGGGATTGAGGCAGAGGCACTGGGCACTAGGCAATAGGCGGTGGGCATTTGGCACTCGGAAAGACCACTGCGAAGGTTCACTTGAGAACGAACATGAAGGCCACGAACAACACAACTTCCACGCTGGCGATGCTCGCGGCTCTCGCGGGTTCGTTGAGCGTGCTCTCGGGCTGCCGGGGCGATCGCAGCGAAGCTCCGCCGCGTCAGTTCTTCCCGAACATGGACGACGGCCCGAAGTGGAAGCCGCAGACCGGTTCGACGTTCTTCGCCGACAAGCGGACGATGCGTCCGGCGCCGGCGAACGCGGTGGCGTTCGGGCGCACGAGCGCCGTGAGCGACGACGCGTGGAACAAGCCGTGGGCCGAGCAGCGTGTCGCGCTGCTGCGTCAGGGCGAGGCTGAGTTCAGTGGCACCAACGGCGTGAACGCCGACGGCACGCCCCGCTATATCGATCGCATCCCGATCGAAGTCACGCCCGACCTGATCAAGCTCGGTCAGACCAAGTTCAACGTCTTCTGCGCGACGTGCCACGGGTACGACGGCTTGGGCAAGGGCATGGTTGGCCAGGCGTGGAGCTACGGCCTGCCGAACTTCCACGATGCCAAGTACAAGGACGCGGCCCAGTACACGGGCAAAGACGGGTACATCTTCCACGTCGCCCGCAACGGCGTCATCACGCAGGGCCAGCAGAAGATGCCGGGCTATGCACATGCTCTGAACGAGAAGCAGGCGTGGGCGGTTGTGGCGTACTTCCGGACGCTGCAGGAGTCTCGCGCGGTGCCGATCGGTGACAGCGCGATTCCCGAGTCCGAGCGCCCGGCATTGGAAGAAAAAATGCGTCAGGCAGCATCCGCGACGGCTCCGGCCGCTGCTCCGGCCTCCGCCCCGGCGGCACCTGCCGCCAGCACGCCCACGAACACGCAGGGAGGTGGCAAGTGAGCTCACACGTCGCGGTCCACGGTCACGATCACGCTGGCCATCATCACGCCGACCTCAGCAACCACCCGCTGCTCGTTGACGGCAACGTCCGGCTCAACGGCAGCGGTAACGGACTGTCGATGCTGTTCCTGCTCATGGGCATCGCGGGCGTCGCGGCCACGGTTGGCGCGGCGTTCACAGCGGCGGGCAAGATGCACGCGATGGCGTCGTTTCAGGTTGCCGCGATGGGCGCCCTGGCGATCTGTCTCGGCGGTATGTTCTTCACGCTCGTCATGCACCTGACCGCCGCGGGATGGTCGGTGACGCTCCGGCGCATCATGGAGCACTTGGCGATGCTCGCGCCGGTCATGCTGATCATCGCGGCCATCGTTCCAGTGACCGACTTGCTGGTCACCAAGGGGTTGCTCTACACCTGGATGAACCCGAGCTACGAGACGAACTACCTGCTCGGCAAGAAGGCGGGGTTCCTGAATCCGGGCTTCTTCCTGATCCGCATTGGCGTGTATTTCTTGGCGTGGACGCTGATCGCGTACCGGCTCAACAGCCTTTCGCTCACGCAGGACCGCACCGGCGACAAGTGGCTCACGAACAAGGCCCGGTTTACAAGCGCGTGGGGCATGCTGGTCTTCGCGTTGACCACGGCGTTCGCGTCCTTTGACCTCCTGATGTCGATGGACTTCCGCTTCTTCAGCACGATGTGGGGCGTGTACTACTTCGCGGGTGCGGCGTTCAGCTCCGCAGCCACGGTCGCGCTTGTCGCGGCTTCACTGCTGCGTGCCGGCAAACTGCAGGGGCTGGTCACCGGCGAGCACTTTCACGACGTCGGCAAGCTGATGTTCAGCTTCACCGTCTTCTGGTCGTACATCGCCTTCAGTCAGTACTTCCTGATCTGGTATTCGAACATCCCCGAAGAGACCGTGTGGTTCACGGTTCGCAAGGAGGATGGCTGGGAGAAGATCTTCTACCTGCTTTGTTTCGGCCACTTCATCGCGCCGTTCCTGGTGCTGGTCTTCCGCGACGTGAAGCGGTCTCCGAACGCGTTGATCCTCGTAGGGTTGTGGATGCTGTTCATCCACTTCGTGGACATGTTCTTCATCGTGCGTCCGATGGTGACGACCCGTCCGGGCAGCGAGGCGCTGACGCCGTTCACCAACATCTGGGTCGACGTCGCGGCGGTTCTGGGCCTTCTGGGTGTGCTGGGCTTTGCCTTGATCCGGCGGCTCAGTTCGTCGGCGCTGGTACCGATCCGGGACCCGCGCCTGCCGGAGGCGATGGAGCACAAGAACTACGTTTGAGTGGAAAAGGGTGGGGGCTGGGGTTTCAGGAAAGCCAAGGGAAACAAGGGCTTACGCCTGGATCGAGGCCCTTGGCTGGCGGATATAGATAGAATCGCGGATACGGCCGGGCGGGAATGAATCCGATCTGGCAGGAACCGCGACAGGTTCGAAGGGAAACGCATGTCGCACGCAGGGCACGGAAATCACGGTAGCGGGCACGGTGGCGGGCACGCCGACTCGTGGCATCACCACGACTTGGCTGAGGGCATGCCTCAGTCCGAGCACGCGGCCACGGTCGACCCGATGGCCACGGTCAAGGTCTTGGTGTTCATCATGGGCTTCACGGCGATCTTCATCCTCGTGACCATCCTCTACTTCAACACCACCGTCCGCCAGCAGCGTGAGGCCAAGATCGAGACCATCGGCGCGGCTGAGAGCTACAACGCGATGAAGGGCCAGATGGAGCGTGATCTGAGCACGTACGGCGTGTCGGACGCGGCATCGAAGACGGTTCGTGTCCCGGTGGACAAGGCCATCGATCGCGTTGTGAAGAAGTACGCCACGAAGTAATTCGCATCACGAAGGAGCCGGTCGTGTTGAGTGGATGGAGCCGCAAGTTGGGATCGCTGATTGGTGCCGCCGCTTTGGCGTTGCCGCTGTCGGCACAGGTCCGCAGTGGCTACGACCCGAACGCGCCCGCTGCTCCCGCGACCGAAGCGATGACGCGCGGGCTTGATACTGATCAGAAGATCGGTGCGTTCCTGCCGTTCGAGCTCCGTTTCACGTCCGCCGAGGGCAAACAGGTTCGTCTTGGGGATCTGTTCGATCTCGCGCAGGGTTCTGCCAAGTCCGGCGGTCAGCATCGGCCTGTGCTTGTCGCGCTTGTTTACTACGACTGCCCAGTCGTGTGCTCCGCGACGATGGACAAGATCTCGGGCATGATGCGTCGCCTCGGATACGAGGTCGGCGATGATTTCAAGGTGGCCTTCTTCAGCTTCGATGCCAGTGAAACCGCGGCGCGTGCGAAGGAGGTGAAGGAACACTATCTCTCGCAGCACCCGCGCGGACTCATTGATGGCAGCAGCGGGCGCAGTGTGTTCAACCCGGTCATCGCCGACAACTGGAACTTCTTCGTCGGCGAGGCGGGCGCGAACCGCGAACTGGCGAATGCTCTTGGCTTCAAGTACCGGGCGGCGGCGAACGGCGAGTTTGCGCACTCATCGGTGTTCATGATTCTGACGCCGGACGGACGTATCTCGCGGTACCTGTCGCCGTTCCTGGGCGACGAGCAGAAGCTCGCGGAGCAGACCAAGCTCGCGCTGCTCGAGGCTTCGGACGGGAAGATCGCCAAGAGCGCCAGTGAGCTGATCATGGCCTGGTGCTTCATGTACGACCCCAAGGCGGGCGCGTACACGCTGCAGGCGATTCAGGTGATGAAGATCGGTGGCGTGCTATCGATTCTTGCGGTGGGGGGGCTGGTGGTGGGGATGCTCGTGTGGGAGCGGCTCAAGCGCAAGCCGGTGGAGAAGTCAAGCCCGTCGACCCCGGTGGCGGCCTGATCGAATGACCATCGCGTGCGGACCTTTCGCACGCAGTGTTTCGGAGTGCATCGCGTGATCGAGATCTTTGGCAAACTTTCCATGACGCTCGCGCCGACCACTCTCGCGGCGGAATCCCAACCCACGTATTCGTGGTGGTTCCGGAACTACGGCGCGACGGAGAACGCGACGCACAGCGACGCCATCTTCATGAACATCTGGTGGATCTCCATCGGATGGTTCGTCTTCCTGATGGCGCTCATGGCCTACTTCGTCATTCGCTACCGTCGCCGTCCGGGCGTGCCGGCGCCGTACAGCCCGTCGCACAACACGACGCTCGAGATCGCCTGGACCATCTTCCCCTGCTTGTTCCTTGTTTACATGTTTCTTGCCGGTTTCCACGGCTATATCGAGAAGATGGTCGCCCCGGGCGACTCGATCGAGATGAACCTGACGGCGAAGAAGTGGGACTGGACGATCACGTATCCCAACGGGGCGAGCAGCCCGGAGCGAACCGTCGTCGGCGCCGCGTCCCAGACGCAGCCGGGCGATGCGACACCCGGTGCTCGTCCGATCCCGATCTTTTATGTGCCTGGCGATACGCCCATCAAGTTCAACATGGTCAGCCAGGATGTCATGCACTCGTTCTGGGTGCCCGACTTCCGCGTGAAGATGGACATCTTCCCCAACCGGTACACGACCTACTGGTTCGAGGCCAAGGGGCCGGACGAGAAGTCGATGACTCTGAAGGACTCGACGGGCAAGGATGTTTTGACCGCCCAGGGCCAGAAGGTTCACTACAACGATCACTACATCTTCTGCGCTGAGTACTGCGGCGATCAGCACTCGGAGATGTGGGGCATCATCCGCGTTGTTCCCCGTGCGTTCTACGCCTCCAAGATCGAGGAGTGGAACATCGAGGGCAAGACGCCGGAGGAGATCGGCAAGCTGGTGTATCAGTCTCAGGGCTGCAGCGCGTGCCACACCGTCGACGGCGCCAAGGGTGCTGCTCCGACGTGGAAGGACCTTTTCGGCAACACAGTCCCCACGAACGTGGGCCCCGTTCTCGCCGACGAAAACTACATCCGCGAGGCGATCTACACCCCGGCCGCGAAGATCCACGAGGGCTACCCGAGCAACATGCCGGTGTTCACGACCGCACAGATCGACGAGCGCCGCATGCAGGGCCTCATCGCGTACATGAAGAGCATCAGCTCAAAGGCTCCGAAGTCTGACGCCGCAGCACCCGCCGCGGACACCAAGGACTCTCCCAAGAAGTAATCCCCCGCGAACCACGCGACTGGAATCCCGCTATGACGACTCTCGACTCCTCGAAGGCAGGCCATCACGGTGATCACGGTCACCATGGCGGCAGCTACCTCACCCCCAAGGGCGGCTGGCTGACCACGGTGATCGACTGGGCAACGACCGTCGATCACAAGAAGATCGGCGTCATGTACCTCGTCGCCGTTTTGTTCATGTTCTTCCTCGGCGGTGTGGCGGCACTGGTCGTCCGCACCGAACTCATGACTCCCGTCCGCACGGTCGAGGTGCAGGCCACCGACGCCGCGACTGGCAAGCCCATGGTCGACGCCGAAGGCAAACCGGTCATGAAGTCGGAGATCCGCGGCCAGTGGCTCGGCGAGATGAAGGCCAAGATCGACGGCCAGGAACTCACCAGCATCGACGGGGGCAACAACTGGTACAACCGTGCCTTCACGCTGCACGGCGCGATCATGGTCTTCATGGTCATCATCCCCAGCATCCCCGCATCGCTGGGCAACTTCCTGATCCCCCTCATGCTCGGCGCCAAGGACGTCGCGTTCCCGCGGCTGAACCTGTTGAGTTGGTACGTCTACGTCACGGGTTCGATCTTCGCCGTGTGCTCGATCGTGATCGGCGGCGTGGACACCGGTTGGACGTTCTACACGCCGTATTCGACGACGACCGACGCGGAGTACGCCAACGTCGTGCTCATGGTGCTCGGCGCCTTCATCCTCGGATTCTCGTCGATCCTGACCGGCCTGAACTTCGTGGTGACCGTGCACAAGCTTCGCGCCCCGGGCATGGGCTGGTTCGACATGCCGCTGTTCATCTGGGCGATGTACTCGACCTCGATCATTCAGGTGCTCGCGACGCCGGTGATCGGCATCACGCTGCTGCTGCTGATCTTCGAGCGCATGTTCAAGATCGGCATCTTCGATCCGGCCCTCGGCGGCGACCCGGTTCTCTACCAGCACTTCTTCTGGTTCTACAGCCATCCGGTCGTGTACGTCATGATCCTGCCTGCCTTCGGCGTGATCTCGGAGATCATCCCGGTTCACGGGCACAAGAAGATCTTCGGCTATCGCGCCGTCGCGTTCGCGTCCCTGGGCGTGGCGCTCGTCAGCTTCCTGGTGTGGGGCCATCACATGTTCGCTTCGTCGGGCGAGCTGGCCGCGACGGTCTTCTCCGCGCTGACTTTCCTGGTCGCAATCCCGACGGCAGTGAAGGTGTTTAACTGGATCGCCACGCTCTACAAGAGCTCGATCGCGCTCACCACGCCGATGTGGTACGCCCTGATGTTCCTGTTCCTGTTCTCGATCGGTGGCCTGACTGGCTTGCCCCTGGGCACGCTGGCCACCGACCTGCACCTGCACGACTCCTACTACGTCGTTGCTCACTTCCACTACGTCATGATGGGCGGCACGATCATCACGTTCGTCGGCGGCCTGCACCACTGGTGGCCCAAGATGTTCGGGCGCATGTACAACCAGTTCTGGGCCAACATCGGTGCCTTCACGGTCTTCATCGGCTTCAACGTCACCTTCTTCACCCAGTTCTTCCTCGGCACCCAGGGCATGCCCCGCCGCTACGCCAGCTACATCGATGACTATCAGATCTATCACCAGATTTCGACTGTCGGCAGCTATCTGCTGCTCGTGGGCTTCTTGATCCACCTGTTCGTCTTCCTGCACTCCTTGGTCGCGGGCCGCAAGGCTCCGGCGAATCCGTGGGGCGGTCTGACGCTCGAGTGGGAGGCGACCAGCCCGCCGGATGAGCACAACTTCCATCACGAGCCGATGGTGAAGCACGGCCCATACGACTTCGAGACCACGGTGCCGCCGCACTGGGACCCGAAGGACTATCCGCTGCCCGCGCTCCCCAAGCACGCGCACTGAATGGCACGAGACCGCAACTTGATTCCGCAATGCTGAAACAGGACCACGCATGAGCACCCTTGATACCCGCTCCGGCCTCGTCAACGACGTCCCGCTCTGGAAGCGGTACGTCGCCGGTCACCACTGGCGAAGCGCCGACGAAGAGTTCGATGCTTGCACGCTGGGCTTCTGGCTCTTCCTCGCCACGGAAGTGCTGCTCTTCGCAGGCCTCTTCTGTGCGTATGCGATCCTGCGGTTCAAGTACCCCGAGGCCTTCGTGAATGGCTCGTCGTACCTCGACTGGCGCTGGGGCTGCGTGAATACCGGGGTGCTGCTCATCTCGTCGTACACGATGGCCGCCTCGATCCGCATGTTCCAGCTCAACCGCCAGAGCACTGGCAAACTGCTGCTCGCCATCACGTTTATCTGCGGCATCGGGTTCCTGTTCGTCAAGGGCACCTTCGAGTACCTGCCCAAGCTCAGCGGATGGTTCTTCTTCCTCGATCCGGCGTTGCACCACTACCTCGACTTCAAGAACGGCGAGGCGCTGGGTGGGTTGTTCGTTCACATTGACGGCTACGGCGGCAAGGCACCTGGTCAGTTCTTCTCCTACGCCTTCAGCTCGAACCCGTGGGAGCCCCTTTGGTGGAGCGTCTACTACTGCGCGACCGGCATTCACGCGCTGCACGTTGTCATCGGCATGAGCCTGATCGCATGGTGCTGGGTTCGGGCTCGCAAGGGCGCCTATGGCCCGACACACTACACCATGGTCGAGAACACGGGCCTGTATTGGCACTTGGTTGACTTGATCTGGATCTTCCTCTTCCCCCTGCTTTATCTGATCCATTGAAGAGGCGTCGGGCATTCGTCTTTTGGAATTTGGAAGAACGGACAGTAATCCCCGCTGGCAGGTTTCACGCACGAGAGCGCGACTATGAGCAACGCACACGCCCCATCCGCGTCCCACGGCTTCGATGAGATCGATCCTCACGGCGCTGGCAAACACACCGCGCACTCGCACCACATCGTCTCTGGCGTCACGCTGGTGGGCGTGCTGGGCATTCTGCTGGCGTTCACTGCCCTTACGGTCGGCCTGGCTCAGGGCGAGAAGTGGGTGATGTCCTACTTCTCGATCGAGCTGCCTCGCTGGGTGAATGTCGCGGTCGCGATGAGCATCGCCACCGTGAAGGCCACGCTGGTGCTGATGTATTTCATGCTGCTGCGTTACAGCAACCCGATCAACACGATCGTTTTCCTGGTCTGCCTGCTGGCCTTCGCCCTCTTCCTGTTCTTCACCGGCTTGGATCTGGGCAACCGAGGCAACATCGATCCCGTGAAGGCATCGGCGATTCAGGCCGGCGGTGTGGGCGGCATCAAGGCCGGTTGGTCCAAGGACGCTCCGATTATCGACAAGGCCACCGTTGTGTACTGGCGTGAACGCAAGCTCAACGAAGTCGGGCCTGAGAAGTTCGCCAAGATGAAGGCCGCGTTCAGCCACAGCCACGCCACACACGCCTCGCACGGGTCGGCCATTCCTACTGGAAATGCCGCGCACGTGCCCGCGGGCTTGACACCCGGTTTGTTCGACGCGGCGGGCCCCGCCGCACACGACGCCCATGGTGGTTCGGGGCACTGAGTCGTTCTGGACATCTGCGGGCGATCGGCCTGCGAACTCGATCAAGCCGTGAGTACCTCCCGTCGCATCGCCCTCGCCGTTGCCCTGCTCTCCGGAGCCGCGCTCACGGCGAGTGTCTATCACATGTCGACGCTCTTCGCCGAGCACAACCGGCAGCACCGCAAGGTCTACTACTTCAAGGAAGTCAACCTTCGGGAGTTCCAGTTCGGTGGCCGCCCCGTTCGCATCGAGGACGACGACCCCGGCGGCACGAACTGGCACGTGAACATGCGATATGGGGAGGACGTGCTCCGGTTGCGAGCCGTGGTACCGGGCAACCCCAAGCTGCCAAACCTCACGCCGTACCACGACTGGCTTCGGCTCCTGATGTTCGCGGAGTCAACCGGTCTGACAACCGAAGAGCTTGAGGCCAAGGTGAAGTCGAACGAGATTCCGGCTCGACTGGTGGTCGTGACCCGAACGCCGATGCCGGGTGCGGACGCCGGCGGATGGGGCGACGTCTGGCGGGCGAACTGGACGTACGACTTCTACGAGTTCCAGCGGGACGGAGGCTTCGGGCGGGAGCAGTACCGGTTCTCGACCGGCAAGCCCCACCGCGCGGCGAAGACCGGGCAGTTGCCGCCGGATTCATGGCAATTGCAAGCCGCGATGAGCGTGACGCCGCAGACTCAGCGGCCGAACAACAAGTTCACGATGGACGCGCTCAATGCGGCAGGCTGGACGATGCCGGCCGCGGCATGGTCGAGCATGATGCTGCTCATCTCGGCGGCGATTGTCCTGGCACCAAAGCGCCGCGTCACCACCGCGTCGGTTTGAACCCGCGTGCGAGGTAGGGCTCGCGATCCGTGATGACGCACGACACGGGCCTCAGCGGAAGACGCTCATCACGCCGCCATAGATGATCAGCCCGATGTCCGCCAGCACCTTGGCGAGCACCAGGCCCTGAATGATGATCGCGAGGAAGCTGGCCACGAACGCTTCGGTCGTGGCGCGGCCCACGCCGGTGGCGCCCGGGCGGCAGTTGAAGCCCTTGTAACACGCGACGATGCCGATCGCGGCTCCGAAGAACAGGCTCTTCACCAGCCCCTGCGTGATCTCGAACCAGTTGACAAACGCGTCGCTGTACGCGAAGTACTGATCGCGGTCTGCGCCGTAGTACGAGACTGTGATCAAGAGCCCGCCCAGCACGCCGCAGAGATTCGAAACCACCGTGAGGATCGGGATCATCACGATACAAGCCACGACCCGCGGGACGACCAGGACACGGATCGGGTCTGCGGCCATGGCCCGCATGGCGTCAAGCTGCTCGGTCACACGCATCGATCCGAGTTCCGCCGCGAGCGCGCAGCCGACGCGACCCGCAAGCATCACGCCCGCTAGTACAGGCCCGAGCTGTTTCACCAGTGAGAGATTGATCACACCGCCGAGGCGACCCTCCTGACCGATCGCGCGGAACTGGTGATAGCCCTCGAAGGCGAGCGTCATGCCGATGAAGCCGCCCGTGATCGCAAGCACTGGAACTGACGTCGTGC
>JBILLU010000067.1:0-15722 GCA_044375915.1 Phycisphaerales bacterium | reverse complement strand
CACGCCCCGCCAGCCATCGCGCCAACCGGACTTCAGAACCAGCTGCTTGATGAACGCCGCACTGGGCTGCACCGCGATCTCGACAAAGCCGCTCCGCTTGCCCTGTCCAAAGAGACCCTCGGCGTGCAGCCGCGCGTAACGCGCCTGACGCTCGATGTGCTCCGCGAACGACACGAAAGAATCGTGCCGCAGCGTTCCCTCGAGTGTGCCTTCCTTCGCGCCGGCGGGCATCTCCAGTTGATCGTGCGGGTCGATGCCGCCCCACTTGGCCAGCCCTCGGCGGACCAATCGCAATCGCCATTCCGGCTGCCAGCAATGCTCGAGGAATCGGCCAGCGACGAAGGTCTTTCGATTCAGGCGGTATCCCTGGGCCGTGTCCGCCGACCGTGCCACGCCGAGAATCGACGCGATCAGTGTCGGGTCCGGCGATTCATCACTGTCGAGGCTCAACACCCACTCGCCGCGACAGTGGTCGAGCGCAAGCTGCTTGGTGCGCACAAATCCCAGCCAGGCCGAACGCATCACCCGAACGCCGCGCGACTCCAGCAGCTCGATCGTGCCGTCGGTTGAACCGCTATCGACCGCCACAAGCTCGGCACCAGCCTCGAGCAACGGGCGCACAGATTCCAGCACGCTCGGCAGCGTCCTCATGCTGTTCTTGCAGACGATGGCAATGGAAAGAGAAACCACGGGGAGCCTCAGAAATCCCGACGTGCGAGGGTATCCAAGGCCGCTCGGCGCACAAACCACGCGCACCTCGCCCCGTAAACAAAGAGACCGGCCGTCGGCCGGTCTTTGGGCAATCGGTTGCGAACCTGCTCAGGCTTCCATGCTCATGCCGCTGATGCGGGCGCTGAAGGCCGGCTTGCCCTCGACGATGCCCTGCACGTCGGAGATGAAGCGGCGCCGATTCCTCTTCACTTCCTGGCAGAGGATAAAGAGGTCTCGATCCGGCTCCACCATGCTGCGGAACACGCATTCCTCGATCCGCAGGAACACCGCGAGGGTCGGCTTGCCGATCCGAGCGTTAAACAGATAACACGCCAGCTGTGCCGCCGTCTCGACCATCAGCACACCGGGCATGATGGGGCGACCGGGAAAGTGCCCGGCGGCCCAGAACTCGGTCTTGCGGGCGTGGTGCACGCCCACTCCCTTCGACGCGTCCTCGGTCCGCCACACGACGCCATCGAGAAGCGCCATGTCCCCGCGGTGCGGGTTCCACGTCTCGAGTTCCTTCTTGGTGACGACGATGCGGGTGAGATCGATGCCGCTCAGATCGAACAAAAGCTTGCTCGGCGCGGACGATGACTCATCCTCGCCCGCCCCCGAGGTCGCAGGAGTGGCGGCAAAGGTCGATACACCGGTCTGTCGCTGCTCGGTCGCGCTCATCAGCTGGGCTTCTCGACGTCACGATTCTCGAGGACCTTCTCGCGGATTTCCTGGGCCGCGGCCTTCACGTCCTGCATGGACTTGCGAACACGGGTGCCCGCGGCCTTGTTGCCGCCGTCAAACTTGAGCACGTCGGCCTCCGCCTCGGCGATGATCTTCTTCAGTTTCTCAAAGGCTTCCACGGTTGGCAGCTCCTGTAAGGGCGAGCGTCTCCCGCCCCGCGTGCCATTCTAGGAGCCTCACCGAAGCACCGTGGTTGGGGCGTGTTGGGGGCGCCGCCCACCGCCCGCCCCGCCTCCCCCCACCGCGCCCCACCGCCCCCCCCACCGCGCAACGCTGCCTGCGTCCGCGCTACCTTGCTTGGATGACCGATGCCGCTCACCCCATCCTTCGCGTCCGCGGCTTGGTCGTCCGCTTCCCCGTTCGATCCGGCCTGCTGCAGCGTGTGACCGCGTACACACACGCCGTCGATGGCGTGGACTTTGAGATTCATGAAGGCGAGACGCTCGGTCTGGTCGGCGAATCCGGCAGCGGCAAGTCCACGGTTGGCCGCGCGGTGCTCGGGCTTGTGGACACCGCTGAAGGAACCGTCGAGTTCGAGCAACGCGATATCCGCAGCATGGGTGCCCGCCAGCTCCGGGCCGCGCGGCGCCACATGCAGATGATCTTCCAGGACCCGGCCGGGTCACTGAACCCTCGCCTCCGGGTCGGCGCCAGTGTCGGCGAGCCCCTGATCGTCCACGGCATCGTCACGGATCGTCGCGAGCTGGCACGGCGCGTCGGCACCCTGCTCGAACGCTGCGGCATGCCCGCGGCGAGCGCGGATCGTTACCCGCACGAGTTCTCCGGCGGGCAGCGGCAGCGACTGGCGATCGCGCGGGCCCTGGCGCTCGAGCCGCGGCTGCTCATCTGCGACGAACCTACCAGTGCGCTCGACGTTTCCATTCAGGCCCAGATTCTGAACCTGCTCACCGACCTGCAGCGCGAGCTGAAGCTGAGCTACCTGTTCATCAGCCACGACATGAACGTGATCCAGCACATCTGCCACCGGGTGGCGGTGCTGCTCAAGGGCAAGATTGTGGAGATCGGCACCCGCGACGCGGTGCTTCAAACGCCCCAACACGAATACACCCAGCGGCTCTTGAGCGCGGTGCCGGTGCCGGACCCGGCGCGACGCAAGACGCCAGCGATCGCTGGCTGACGCGAGAGTCCGTTTACGCCAGCGAGCCGGGGCGTCCTCGCCCCGTGCGATTGGGCGTTCGATCGACCGGAAAGGCATGCACCGCAGAGAACGCAGAGAACGCAGAGGAAGGCGGGAGGAGATTGACCACGGAGAACACGGAGAACAGGGAGCTGTTGCTTCAAGCACTGGAAGGCGAGATGCTTCGCCCAAATGACACGCAGAACTCCTCGCCTCTCGCCGTGCTCTCCGTCTTGAAGTGTCTTTCTCCGCGTTCTCTGCGTGCTCCGCGGTGCAATGCCTTTGGTTTGCAACGGCACGGGGGCGATAACGCCCCGGCTCGCTTTCCAAAGTGCGATTCACCATCTCTTGAAGACCACCACCCGATCCGGCACATCGCCCGGCAGCGGGCCGCGGCGCAGGGTGTACAGCGGCGCCTGGGGTTCGCAGTTGAAGCGCAGCGGCAGCACCGCGGTGCCCAGGCCTCGGGAGATGCACAGCACGGTGTCGCGGAGGCGCAGCACGCCGCTGGCGAGGTTGGCGGGCAAGTCGCAGCTGGTGTGGGGGGCGAAAGAGGCATGGGGGCGGATCTGCCCGCCGTGGGTGTGGCCGCAGAAGAGTAACGGCAGCCCGAGCCGCGCCCCGGTGTAGATTTCAGTTGGATAGTGCACCAGCGTCAGCGTCAGAGCCGCCGGGTCATCGCGTGTGGTGGCTTGCAGCAGGTCTTCCGGAAATCCGGTGCCCACAAGGCGCAGCGTGCGGCCGGCCACCGCGACATCGATGCTTTCGTTGTCGAGCCAGCGGATGCCGTCGATCGCGCATGCCGCCCGCAGGAACGCGGCGGTATCGTGGTTGCCGCCGATTGCAAACGCCCCGAGGCGGCTGTTCCAGTTGTCGCGCAGCTCGGCCAGCGCCGCCAACGCCGCGGGCTCGTCGCCCGGATGGGTCATGAAGTCGCCGGTCAGCACAACCAGATCAACTGCGATCTCTCGCAACGCCTCGATCAGGGCAAGATGGTGACCCGGCCGCGGACGGGTGCGGCGGATGTGGGTATCCGAAAGATGCAGAACCGTCAGCCCGTCGAACTCGGCGGGAACCGCGGGATGGACGAGATCGAAAGGCTCGACGGGAAACCGGGCCGGACGTCGGGTCGATGCCCTTCGGGAGGGTTGACGAGCCACCACGTTCGCGCCGGGAGCTGTTTGGGTGGGCGGGAGTTGGTTGCTGGCGGGGTGGACCATGCCTTCTCAAGGGGAAGGTAGTATCATCGAGACCCGTTTGGGAGACCCCACAGGTCGGCGGTTCGATCCGCCGCCTGCTCGCAGCCGCAGGAGCCGCACGCATGGCCAAGATGTTCTACTCGATCGAGGAAGCCGCCGCCAAGCTCAAGGTCTCGCCCGACGAGGTGAAGGCGATGGCCGACCGTCGGCAGCTTGAGGCCTTCCGCGATCGCGATCGCCTGATGTTCAAGGTGGAGCAGGTCGACCTGCTCTCGGGCGGCAAGGGCGAGGACGAGATCCCGCTCGCTGAGTCCGGCGAACTCGAACCCATCGGACTCGCCAGCAGCGGGTCGAACGCGAACATGGGCAGCGGCATCGGCCTGGGCGGCTCGGGCGTCGCCGAAAGCCCCAAGGAACAGACCGGCATCAGCATCTTCGATGCCGACGCCACCGACGACTCGGATCCCTCCGCCGTCACCCGCGTCACCGCGTCGCCCCTCGCGGGCCTCGGCTCGACCGCCGCTGGCGACTCCTCCGCCGGCTCGGGCATCATGGACCTCACTCGTGAGGACACCGGCCTGGGCGCTGGCCTGATGGAAGACGCGTACGGCGCAACGGCCAACGCGGGTTCAGGCTCGGTTGATGCGGGCGGCAGCAGGGCCGGCATCGAGGGCGGCGGGCTTTTCGAGGGCGGCGCGTCCGAACCGGTCGCAGCCGCGGGCATGTCGATGGCCGCCATGGTCGCCGCCGAGCCGTACGACGGCCCCGGCTCGGGCCTTGTCGGTGGCCTGGCGTTCGGCGCGATCGTCACGCTGCTGCTCAGCGTCTTCACCGTCATTCTCGTCCTGTCGGGCTCGGGCGCGGAACTGCTCGAGACCCTGGGCACGAACCTGATGTACGTCGTCGGCGGGCTCTTCGTCTTCACGCTCGTCTCGGCGGTGATCGGGTTCGTCATCGGCAAGCGCAGCTGAGCCGACCATTCGCACACAATGAAAAAGCGGCGCGACATCGCGCCGCTTTTTTATTCACCTGGCACCGTGCGCTTCCGCGGCCCACTGCTCAGACCCGGAAGATCGATCCCAGCTTCTTCCCCAGCAGCACGCTCGCTCCGAACAGCGTGACGGTGAGCAGCGCCATGCCCCACACGCCCATGGCGCTGGCGATGTAGACGCCGTCGCCCAATCGCTCGGTGAACGCGAAGATCGCCTTCGTGAGCGGGAACTGGTGCTTCTGCTGCGCCAGGAGCATCGAGTCCGACACTTCCAGCATCGAGAACGAGAAGACCAGCATGCCGCCGGCGATGAGGTTGGCCATGATCAAGGGCACAATCACGCGGCGCACGGCGGTGAAGCGCGAGGCGCCCAGATTCATCGCCGCTTCTTCGAGTTCGCCGCTGGTCTGTTCCAGGCCCGCGACCGTCGAGCGCACGATGTACGGCAAGCGCCGGATCGCGTACGCCGCGATCAAGAGCGGCACCGGGTTGGGCTCGGCCGCCAGCACGCTGACATAGTCGCCCAGCGGGCCGTCCTTGCCGAACGGCCAGCGCAGGCTCATCGCGACGTAGCCGAACGCCATCACCAGCCCCGGCACCGCCAAGGGCAGCATGCACAGTGCATCGAGGAGTGCCCGACCCTTCACCTGCGTCCGCACGATCAGGTACGCGATCACGACGCCGGCGACCATGGTGATGAGCATGGCGGCGGCGGAGAGCTTCAGCGAGTTCACGATCGCGCCGAACGAGTCGCGTGCCGTCAACGCCTCGCGGTAGTGCGCGGTCGTCCACGAGGTCGGCAGCACGCTGTCGTACCACTGGCCGGGCACGGTGAAGCTCGTCAATACCACGCCCACGTGGGGCAGGATCGCCAGCAGGAAGACCGCCGCGAACACCAGCGTCGCCAGCCAGCCCCGCCAACCGGTCAATTCCTTCTCCCCGCCCGCGCGGCTGGCCTTGCTGTACATCGCGTAGCCAGCACGCCCAAAGAAGTATTTGCCCAGCACATACATCACGATCGCCATGCCCAGCATGACCAGCGTGAGGGCATACGGCTCCGCGCTCGTCTCGACCTGCTTGAGGCCGTAGAAGATCTGCACGCTCGTCACCGCGTAGTAATCGAACATCAAGGGCGTGCCCAGTTCGGTGAAGGCCCAGATGAAGACGATGGTGGCGCCGGCGAAGATGCCGGGACGGACCAGGGGCAGGGTGATCTTGAAGAAGCGGCGCCACCAGCCGGCGCCCAGGTTTTCCGCCGCCTCGTCGAGCGCGGGGTCGAGGTTCGCCAATGCCGCCGTCGTGTTCAGGAACACGATCGGATAGAGCGACAACGCCTGCACGCCGACGACGCCCCAGAACTTGGCGTTGCCCAGAATGTCAAAGTCGGAGCCGAACATCGCGTTCAACGCGCCCTCGCGCCCCAGGATCGCCCGCACCCCGATCGCCCCGACAAACGGCGGCAGGATCATCGGCACCAAGACCGCCGCGTTGAAGAACGTCTTGAACGGGAACTTGTAACTCGACGCCAGGAGCGCCAGCGGCAGCGCGATCGCCGTCGCCAGGATCGTCGTGGTCACCGCGAGCAGCGCCGAGTTGCCGATCGCCCGGAAGAAGTTGGGATTCGTCGAGAGCACCCGGAAGTGCTCGAGCGTCAGGTTGGACAGAAACGATCCGCTGCCCGAGAGCCCGCCGCCCGGCTGCTTCTCAAACGCGCCGGCAACGGTGAGGAAGATGGGATAGATGAGCAGCACCGCCAGGACCGCCAGCGTGGCGGAAAGGAGGGCGTACTGCCAGGCGTGTCGGCGGAAGCGGTTCACGGCGTCGAGTGTAGCGAAGACACGCCGCGGGCTCCCGCCGAGCTCAGTTCTCCTCGAGAACGATGGTCACCGCCGCGACCGCCAGACCGGCGAGGTCGCGCGTCGGCACGATCCGCGTCTCGGCGTCCTGATCTGCCCAGGCCCGCTTCTGCGGCGTGATCAATCGATCGCCCGCGAACCAGATCGTCGCGTACGACAGCTTGTACGTCGGGGCGACCGCGTCGAAGTGCACGTGCGCGGGCTCGTCGCCGCTTGGATAGGGACCCGGGAAGACGGTGAGCACCTGGAACCGTCCCTGCGCGTCGGTCGTCACCTTCGCGTGGATCCGCGGCACGCGGGTCTCGGAGTTCGCGGGGTTGTACAGCCCCGTCGCATCCGCGTTGTACGCCGTGACGGTCGCACCCTCGACGGGACGACCGGCCGCGTCCGTCACCGCGCCCTCAATGAGCAGCCGCTTCCCCACTTCATCCGCGTGGCAGGCGATCGCCGTCGAACCGACCGACGGCGGAGGGCGCCGCGTGGAAGCCGGTGCGGCGAAGACTCCCATTGCAACCACCGCCGCAACGCCCATCACACTCATTAACACCGATGATGCGTTCATGCCGTGTCCTCCGAGCAAACGCCCCGCATCACAATAACCGAGATTCCGTGCGGCTTCATTGCGCGTTTGTCGCCAGTTCAGATTGTGAGCGGAAGAGTCGCGTCTCAGTCACAGCTGGAGGGCTGCTCCACAACCAGACGGCGTTCGCCATCCAACGCCGCCTGCAATGCGCGGGACAGAGCATGGTGATCCTGCCGGCGCGGATTGCGACAGCCTGACCACGCCCTCCAATCCTGTACCATCCCCACGCCCCGCGGCTCGCCCGATCAACATCCGATCCAGCGAGCCGCGGCGGCGCGGAGCCCGGGCCCATCATGCCAGTTCGCGAAACTCCTCTTAAGCAGTTACTCGCCTTTGCTTTGGACGCTGAAGGGCGGGTCAAGGACAAGGCGCTCGCACGCCGAGCTGGCAGCTTGTGTCGCGCGATCTATGCTTGGGCGTCTGCCGAACACTGCGTCGCACCGGAATCAAAGTGGTTCGAGGACTGCCGCGACATTCTGAGGTCCAGATTCACCTACGCGTTGCTTGCGGGGGCTCGCTGCGCAGGAGTGCTGGCACTCAAAGCCCGCGATGCGGAGCCGTGGCTGGTCGAGGTATTTCGTTCCTCTGGAGCTCAGGCTCGCGCGTTCATGCTGCGCCACTCGATTCTCAAGCCGCCAACGCCCGGATCCGCGAGTGATCAACTTGTCTTGATGGGCTTGGCTGATCGCGCCAAAAGCGTGCAGGAGTGGGCTTGCGAAGCCGCGGCAGATAGCGGGGAGGCACGTTACGCCCCGATGATGCGAGTATGCCTTGCTGCACAAAAGACGCTGGCCAGCCGGCGCACCGTGGAACTATATCTTTCCATAGTTGAAAGGGGATATTGGCTCGACACACCTAGCAGTTCATCTCGGCGCCATTACTTCTTGAAGGTCGATTCGGGGTATGTCGCCTCATCGGTTCCGGCTCGCGCGTTCGCCAAACACTCTGAGCCAGAAGTGATGATGCGAGTTTTGGACTCACTCCGTCACCCCCGCGGCGAGTGGGCCGAATGGCTTCGCTCCTTTGAAGAGCCCCACTAGTGTGTTCCAGCGATCTCGCACAATGTCCGTGAACTCCCCATGCCCCCACTCTCCGACCCCTACGACATCCTCCTTGCCCACGACCGCTGGGCCACCGCCATCGTCCTCGAACGCTGCGAACGCCTCACGCCCGAGCAGTTCGCGACGTCGTTCCCCATCGGCCCCGGCGAGTCCGGCGGCCTCCGCGCCACGCTCACCCACATCGTCGGCGCGATGCGCCGCTGGGCCGACCGCATCGGCGCGAAGGAACTCCGCCCGTTCCTGACGGCCGAGGGCGCAACCGTCGCCTCGCTCCGCGCCGACCTCGACGCCGCGAGCGCGGAACTTGGTGCCCTCTTCCCGCTCGTGCGGGCCGAGCCCAACCGGCTGGTGACGCTGACGTTCGAGGGCAAGGCCTACCAGTTCACTGCTGCCGCCGCGATGGTCCACGTCCTGACCCACGGCCACTACCACCGGGCCCAGTGCCTCAACATGCTCCGACGCCTGAACGTGCCCGGCGTCTCCGACAAAATCCCCGACCTCGACGTCATCGACTGGCAGCACGAGACCCGCGAGATCGCGTGACCGAGGGCGATTGTCTTGTCCTTGCAGCGAACCTGCAAAGGCACGGGAAACCGCGAGGACGAGCGAGCCGGGGCGTCCTCGCCCCGGCGCGGCGTCGCCCATCACGCCAACCCACATGATCCGTCGCGTGCAGTGCCGGGGCGAGGACGCCCCGGCTCGCTAATGCACGCACACATCCCTCCCCACCCCGCCGCCCGCGTACCATCCCCCCGTAACGCTCGGGGCGCGGCGGAAGGTTCGGACGCTAGTGCTAAGTGCCTAGTGCCCAATCCCTTCCCCGCTGAGACGCACCCGTTGAACCTGATCCGGTTCGCACCGGCGGAGGGAAGCGCACGCGGCACGCCGCGCCCCTCCACGCTCGAACCCGTCAGGTTCCTTTCGCTCGAAAGGACTTGTATGACGACCCCCACCTTCCGCCTCCCCACCCACGGCGCCCTCAACCCCGCCGTCACCCCCAACGTCACCACCCCCGGCTCCTTCGCCCTCCAGCCCGACGTCGGCGGCCCGCGCATGTTCGCCAGCCCCGATACCCCGGGCATGCCCGCGCCCAGCACCAAGACCGCGTGGGACTTCCTGCCCGAGGGCTGGAGCGTGGCTCCGTTGGGTAGTGGCGGAGCGACGGAGCGACGGAGCGATGAAGGGGCTTTGAACGCGGCGGGTGCCACGCTGGCGTGGAAAGGCCGCGTCACCAGCGCCAACCCGCACGTGCCCGACGCCGAGGTCGCCCCCGCCAACGACGGCGTGAAGGGCACCAAGGCCTGCTCGTGCTGCATCGATGAGCACTACAAGCGCGTCGAGTTCAACACCGCCAAGGGCGAGCGCCTCCGCGTCACCTATCCCAAGGCGTTCCAGCCGATCACCCAGCTCGAGTTCGCCCGCCTCGGCGTGGTCACGCCGCAGATGAAGCGGGTCGCCGAGCGCGAATCGCACTTTGAAGTTCTCTTCCCCGGTCAGGGCGCGATCGCCGTGCGCGACGAGATCGCCGCCGGCCGCCTCGTCATACCCGCCAACATCAACCACCTCCAGCACCGCCTCGACCCCATGGCCATCGGCCGCGCCAGCAAGACCAAGGTCAACGCCAACATGGGCGCGTCACCGGTCTCCAGCGGCACCGACGAAGAAGTCGAGAAGCTCAAGTGGGCCGAGAAGTGGGGCGCGGACACGGTGATGGACCTCTCCACCGGCGGCGACCTCGACGCCACCCGTGCCGCCATCATCCAGAACGCCACCGTGCCCATCGGCACGGTGCCCATCTACTCGATGATCATCGGCAAGAAGATCGACGACCTCGACTGGCCCACCATCGAAGCCTCGCTGCACCATCAGGCCAAGCAGGGCGTCGACTACTTCACCATCCACGCCGGCGTGCGCAAGGCCCATCTCAAGCACGTCAAGAACCGCCTCATCGGCATCGTCAGCCGCGGCGGGTCGCTGCTCGCCAAGTGGATGCTCGTCCACAACCAAGAGAACATCATGTACACGCGCTGGGAGGACATCTGCGACATCCTCCGTCAGTACGACGTGACCTTCTCCATCGGCGACGGCCTGCGCCCCGGTGGCCTCGCCGACGCCACCGACGCCGCCCAGCTCGCCGAACTCGAAACCCTCGGCGAACTCACCGAACGCGCCTGGCGCAAGGGCGTCCAGGTCATGATCGAAGGCCCCGGCCACGTCCCCTTCGACCAGATCGAATACAACGCCAAGGTCCAGCGCACCCTTTGCCACGGCGCGCCGTTCTACGTCCTCGGCCCGCTCGTCACCGACATGTTCCCCGGTTACGACCACATCACATCCTGCATCGGCGCCACCGCCATGGCCTACCACGGCGCCGCCATGCTCTGCTACGTCACGCCGAAGGAGCATCTGGGACTTCCGAAGAAAGACGACGTGAAGCAGGGCTGCATCGCCTACAAGATCGCGGCACACGCCGCCGACATCGCGCTGGGCATCCCCGGCACCCGCGACCGCGACGACGAACTGACCAAGGCCCGTGCCGCCCTCAACTGGGAGAAGCACTTCGAACTCTCCTTCGACCCCGACACCGCCCGCGCCTACCACGACGAAGACCTCGACGTCGACACCGACTTCTGCGCCATGTGCGGCCACGACTGGTGCAGCGTCCGCATCAGCAAGGAAATCCAGGAGTTCGCCAGCGGCAAGGCCGAAGGCTTCGAACGCATGGGCGGCGCGGATGGCGACAAACCCGGCGCCCCAAAGAAGTCCGCCGCACTGACCGCCGAGCAACAGGAAATCCTCGCCAAACGCGGCGTGCTGTCGCCGGACGAAATCCACAAGCTCGCGAGCAAGACGAAGAAGGCGATGGGAGGCGACGCAGCGACGAAGCGACAGAGCGACGAAGCGGCGAAGCTCTCGTGCCACAGCGACTACGTCGACCCCGACACCGCGAAGCAACTGATCGAACAGAAAGCCGGCCGCGAGGTGCTGGTGCCGCTGGACGTGCGGCCGGCGCTGGGGATCCGCAAGGATGATCGGGTGGTGTGAACATCGCCAGTGCTCGGAGCCGCAAAGCGGCGTCCGCTCCAAGCACCGGGCGTCCGCCCGGTGTAGCGACGTCCATCATCACGAGCACTGAAGGTGCGTCACAGCGCCGCGTCGGAAGACCACACGCGACCTAGGTGCCGCCGCGTCGCGGCTCGGTTCCATCGCACCCGCAACCCTGGGCTTACGCCCAGGGCTTGGAACGGGCGGCCCTTCGGGCCTTGAGAACCGAGACCAACAATCTGAACTTCACGAAGTCAACATCAAGTCTCGATGGGAAATCAGACGCCACCGGTGAAGCCATGTCCAAGACCCCTCTACACCTCGACTACACGCTCCAAGACCACGGCTGGGCAACCACCGTGTTCACAGTCGGCGACCAGCGTTTCGAGTTCGAGAACGCGTACGGCTCCGACTCCATCGGTGAGCTCGCTCAGTTGGCCATCCGCTGGTCGGCGCAAAGCGGTGTATCAAAGACCGAGGTCGTCTTCGACTGCGAAAACCGCGGCGAGTACATCGCCATTTTCAAGCATCGAGACCCCTCGGAGTTTGCTTTCTTTCATCAGCGGATGGGCGGGCCCGACGGCTCCAACGCTCCGCGATCTGAATTGGCCGCGTGCGAGATCGACAGCTTCGCCTTTGCCATCAACATCGCCCGCGTGCTTGACGACCTGCTCCGAACCCACGGCTTCGTCGGCTATCTCCGGAAGTGGCAGTACTACGCATTCCCATTCCGCGAGTATCTGTTCCTGCGACTGTTGCTTGACCAGTCTCCCATCATCGCCAAGATCGCGAGCTCGCCGCCCGTGTCGTCACTGGAACTAGAACTGCAACTCCTGAACCACGAGCCGATTTGGGGAACTTCGCCGCGCACGAACGCTCTCGCATCACTCGAACTTCCGTTGGTGCTCTAACGCATGCCCCTCCGCCTCCACCACCTCGCCATCATCTGCTCCGACTACCCGCGCTCCAAGCGCTTCTACACCGAGATCCTCGGCCTGCCCATCCTCGCCGAGACCTTCCGCCCCGATCGCAACTCCTACAAGCTCGACCTGCTCCTCGCCAGCCACGCCGACGCGCTCGACCCGCACCTTCGCGCCACGCTCCCGCGGCTCGAACTCTTCTCCTTCCCCGATCCCCCGCCGCGGGTCACCAACCCCGAAGCCCGCGGCCTGCGCCACCTCGCGCTTGTCATCGACAATCTTGATCACGAACTCGCCCGCCTCGCCGCCCTCGGCGTCTCGGCCGAACCAGTTCGCATCGACGACACACCCACCGGCCGCGGCAAGCGCTACACCTTCATCCGCGACCCCGACGATCTGCCGATCGAGCTCTACGAAGCGTGACCGCTCCGCCCCTGCTCCGCTGCTCCCCTCCACCCCTGCTCCCCTCACTCCTTCGCATAACGCAACGAATACCCCTTCTCCTTCCCGCCCGGCGCATACGTCACTTCCATGATCAGCGTGTTCGGCCCGTCGAGCCGGTAGATCACGCTCGCGACATCCGCCGAGCCGCCTTCCACGGTTCCCGTGAACTCGCAGCGCCCGCCGCCCGCGCTCACCAGCTTGTACATCTTCACATCCGCCTGCTTCTCCGGCACATCGAGCGCGGCGTGCAGGTGCCGCACGCGCAGATAGACGCCGCTCTCCTCCGCGGTGATGAGCGACACCTCATGCAGCGCGGGCTTGCCGTCACGTCGGACTTGGCGGAACAACGCCGCCATCGAGTTCCCCCGCGGCGGCGTCCACACCTCGTCGTTCACCGTCTTGTTCGGGTTGACGCTCACCCAGCGCCCGGTCAGGAACGCGAGTTCAGCGAGCGCCGGGGAAGGAGCCGCGTGCGCGGGCAACTCGATCGCCGCGGCGTTCGCCGGAGTCGCGCTCGTCGCGCAGCCACCCAAGATCAGGCCAAAGCCGATGCCAACCGACAGTCCCAATACGCACGCGATGTTCTTCATGGCCGATGTTACGCGAGATCAACGACTCCGCCCCTCCGAGCCGCGGGCTTCAGCCCGCGCGGCATCGGCGTGTTTCCTATTCCAACCGGCGCAATGGAACGATCCCCGCGCGGGCTGAAGCCCGCGGCTCTGAATGGAACCGCACTCGATCGTCACCCCTCCACCAACACCCGCCACACGCTCTCGCCCCCCTCACTCACCGCCGCAATCGCGCCCTCCGCCTTCGCGAACGCGTACTTCCCGCTAAGCAGCGCCATGACATCGATTCCGCCGCCCGCGAGCAGTGCCACCGCTTCCGCCAGGCGAACGCCCCGCGAGCCGATCAGCGTCATCTCGCCTTCTCGCAAGGGCACGAGCGCTTCGCTCGCACTCGACCACGACACCCGCTCGGCCAGCACCACCGTCGCCCGGGGCCGCGCCAGCCGCAGCGCGACATCCAGGTCCACATCGCTTCCCGAGAAAGACAGCACCAGATCCTGATCCGCCCTTCGCCCCGCCTCGTCGATGTGCCGGTGCTTCACGCCCCACTTCTCGCACACGCTCAATCGCTGCGGCCTTCTCCCCAGTAAACGCACCGACGCGTTCCGCTGCGCCATCACCTGCGCCGCCAGCACCGCTTCCAGCGAATCGCCGATCACCGTCACGAACACCTTGCCCTCGAGCTTCGCCAAGCTCGCCGCGTGCAGCGCCGCACCCAGCGGCACACAGAACGCCGCGCGATCATCGTCCAGTTCCTTGGGAATCTCCACTAGGTTCGCCACCGGCACGCTCACTCGCTCGGCGAGCGTCCCATCGCGCGTCGTTCCCAGCTCCTTCCGCTCGCGGCAATGCGTCGACAAGCCGCCACGACACAGGTCACACACGCCGCACGCCACCAGCGGCGAAACCACCACGCGTTTGCCGACGAGCGAAGCCCGCGCCGCGTCCGCGACACTCATCACCACGCCCACCATCTCGCGCCCCGCAACCAAGCCTGCGTCGCCCGCGTGCAACCCATCCACCGCCGCTCGCGTCATGCGCACGATCGCCTCGCCCGGCTTGGCCACCGGCTCCGGACCATCGCCCACGCGCAGCACCGCACGCCCCGCCGCACCCTCGGCTTGCCAGACCAACCTTCGCATCCTCTCTTATCGACCCGATCTCGTCGACACTGTCTCGGAACCAGGCCCAAGCGCCTCCCCGCCCCGCGAAGCGGGGAGGGGTGGTCGAGCGAAGCGAGACCGGGGAGGGGCCTTGGACGTCCGATCGTCAAAACGAGTAGGTACCCGCAATCCCCTCACCTGACTCGACGCAAAGCGTCGAGTCGTCCTCTCCCCGCTTGCGGGGAGAGGAGGCGCGGCGCGTGCGACGCGATAACAGAGACTCTCAATTCTGCCGATTCTCGGACTGCGGCGCCAGCGTTCCGCCCGCGATCGGCGGCATGCCCGAGGGCGTCGCCGCCACCTCGTTCGGCGGCGGGCTCACAAACGGGAAGTACTCGATGAACTTCTTGTCCCGCTGGAACACCGGATACACATACGGCGTGCCCGCCGCAAACGGGTCCGACGCCGCGTCATACCAATCCAGCCACGCACGCCGCTCAAACCCGAAATCCTGACCCGTCAGCGTCTTCAGCGACGCCAGCGCGCTGCGGTTCACGCTCAACTTCGAATCCGCCAGCGCCTTGATCAGGTGCTGCACCACCGCATCGGAGCGATATTGCCCCAGCGCGTGCGCCGCCTCGGTGCGGATGTCCGGGTTCTCCTCCGACCCCTCGTCCCGCGCCGCCACCAGGTCGGGATCGCGGCTCGCGTTCATCAGCGGCTCGACCGCGTCCTCGCCGTGCAAGCGCTGCAAGCCCCGCGCCGCCTCCAGCCTCACCAGCGGTTCACTATCCGACAGGCGCTCCACCAGCGTCGCCACATGCTTCGACGACCCGTGGTTCGCCAAGGCCCGCGTGCCCGCCAGCCGCACGCCCGAGTCCGGGTCCTTCGCCGCATCCTCGAACAGGCGGATGTACACATCCTGCCCCGCGAAGTACGCGTTGGCCAGAAGCATCGTCCCGCGATACCGCTTGTCGGCGTCGTACGGATCGACCGCCATCTCCGCCGCCTCGCTGGGCGACGGCAACTGCCACAGATCAAACAGGCTCTGCGCCCCCGGCTTCACGTCATCAAAGACATCGCACCCGCCCACACACGCCGCCACGCCAACGCCCACCAAAGCCCCACAAAGCACACCACGTCCCCTTCGGGCAGCAACAGCGGACACAACTCGTCGTGGCAAGGCCATGGGCGGGAGTATAAGTTTCCCCATGCCCACCGCACGCACGATTTCTGTCGGCTCGTCCTCCCCCTCGAATGGTGTGGGTTGGGAGGGGGCCGGGGGGTGGGTTCCTTGTGCGTGCCTCATCACTCTCGCGTGCCTGCTCCCCGCCTGCGCCACCGCCGACCGCAGCACCGAC
>JBILLU010000272.1:0-3941 GCA_044375915.1 Phycisphaerales bacterium | reverse complement strand
GCGCGATCGTCGCGATGGCCAAGCCCGACGCGATCATCGGCGACAACCTGCACACGATCCTCTTCATGCGCACGCCCGGGGGCTGGGACGCGTACTCGTGGCGCACTGCGACGCCCTCGCAGGCGCTGATGACCGCGAAGATGATCCTGAACATCCCAGACGAAGACAACGACCTATTTGGCCGGCCGGATCTCGTGGCGTTGTTCGATCCGGACGCGCCGCGCCCGCCGCTGCCGTATGTCGCAGGCATGCTGACCGACGACCCGCTCTTCAACGTCGTACAGAACAGCGAGACCCCTGGTGCGCTCGTGGACATGCTGGTGTCGATGGGCTATTCCGCCGCGTCCGTGACGAGCCTGACCGTCCCTCAAGGGGGCAACGGCGAAGGCGGGGGCGAGATGACCGGATGCGTCAGCGAAGCGCCGATGCTCACGGCAATGGCCCAGACAGCGGACTGGGCGGGCGTGGGCGTGTTCGCGACCGAGGCGGAAGCGGACCTCCTGGTGCAGGCGATGGCGGCGAACCTGTTCGTGTGCGCCGACGACCCGGAGTGCACGGCGGAGCAGCTGACGCCGTGGGCATCCACGCTGTCCAAGGGCGAGTGCTATTTCGCGTACGTCGGGCGGCGTTCGGAGCCGCGGATCGATGAAAACTACCGCTGGTCGTGCATGTACGAGCTGCGGCGCCGCTTCACCGAGTACCGCTCCGCGAAGTTTCGAAAAGCCGACTGCACCGAGGTGACGTGCCATCAGAAGCGGGTGGGCTACAAGTCCGGACAGACGATCTACTGCATCATCGCCAAGCCCGATGCGACGGCCCCGACGTGCAGCTTCGAGAAGCCGAGCAACTGCCCGACGCCAAACCTCGGCACGGACCCAACGTGTCGGGCGGAGAATGCGGATACCTGGGGGCAGTGGGCGAACGAGCCGAGCAACGTGCCGTGCCCGTAACGTGTGTTCGCTTGTCGCTCAAGCTTTCTGTGCAGACTGATCGAGCTGCAGATTCGGTGAGTCGGTCAGGCGCGCCGCTGCTTCAGCGTCGTGCGTGACGGGCTCGCCACGGGACTCAAGCTGGGTGACCAAACGCTCGAGCGTGCTGCAGCGGATGCCAAGCTTTTTGAAGTCGTTCGGCAACATCGGCGGCAGTTCGACCAGTCCCGTCAGCAACATGGCGCGGATGTACGGGATGCACAGCCCGCAGCGCGAGCCGCAACCGGTGGCGGCGTGCAGCTCCTGCAGGCCGCCGCCCGAGGCATCGGCGATCGCCTTCAGTGAGGCGAAGTCCGTGCGATAGCAGATGCAACTCGAAACGCTCATTGTTCGTTGTCCCCGGAACTCGACATACAGGATGCACGATCGAGGTAGTGTCTGTCAAGAGCGCATCGCTCGATTGGACCAAACAGCATCGACTTTCTGCGTCACAGGATGAGCCGAATACGAAGCCGTCTCCCAAGTCTGGTGGTTTTGCCGAGCAATGGCCGGTGGTTTGCCCAGATATTCGGATATCGCGGTGCGATTCAAGAGGCGGATCGCGTCGTGCGAGGAGATCGTTGCAACAGCATCAGGGAACCGCGGTCGCGATGAACTTCTCGATCTGAAAGCTGGTCATGATGGGCAAGTTGGTGCGACCGGTCGCGAGCACAACGCGGATGTAAGGCACGCACATGCCACAGCCCGTGCCGCAGCCCGTCTTCTTCGAGAGCGCATCGAGATCGCGATGGCCCTGGTCGGCCAGTTCCTTGAGTCGCGAGAACGAGATGCTTTTGCAGACGCAGCGATCAACCACTCGTGTGCTCCCCGGAAGCACTCAGTTTATCGGCGCGCGCCACGCTTGCCAATCGGGGATGTACCACGGTTCCGGAGATTTCGAAAGGCTCCCGACGCCGAGCGAGCGCCCACGCGAATCGCGGCGGAGCAGATCAGTGTTTGTGCCCGACGCGCTCGCGCTCCCGTCCGCACGCACGCCCGCCGTGAGCACACTGGCGCGTTGACGACCCGCATGTCGGAAAGACGTCGTCGGGCTCAGGTTGGCCGACCAACCCGACGACGGCGAAAACAGCAGCGGCGGATCAAGCAGCGCGCTCGATCGCGGCATCGACGTCGCGGAAGTGCCCGCCAGCAGCGAGTCCGCGAAGACCAGCAGCGACGACGGCTGCACAATGTCCGCGGTCCGCCGCCACGGGCGCGAGCCGATCTGATCTCCCCATCCCGGGGTCATCAATGGCGACAGGTAATAGCCGTTGTAGCCGTAGGTGGTCGAGAACTTGAGATGCTTCGTCTGGGGTGTGTACGTACCGGATGGCTGTTCGGGGCACTCGAGCGCACCGCGATCGGCCCGGGCGGCAGAAAAAAACGGCGTGAGCAGCCCGCTGGTCGGCGCCCCCTCGGGCGTGTTCTCCGGCGCATCGGCCCCGAACCAGTACACGACCGGGCCCGATCCAATCTGCTCCTGCCGCCAGTACGCGGCGGGCGTCGCCAGATCTCGGTACGTGTTCGCATACATCGTCCACGCCACGCCGAGCTGACGCTGGTTCGAAAGACACTTCGTGGTCCGCGACGCCGCGATCGCGCCGCGGAGCGATGGCAACGCAAGCGAAATCAATAGCGCCACGATCGCGATGACAATCAGCAGTTCGATAAGCGTGAAGCCGCGGCATGCGCAATCGCGCCTCCCCGCCCCGCGCAGCGGGGAGGGGTGGCCGAGGCTCGGCGAGGCCGGGGAGGGGTGTTTGACGTCCAGGCGGTTCATCGCCTCCCCTCCGTCTGCTCTCCATCCTCGTTCACCCGGATCGCCCCGATCAACTGCTCCCGATCCGCCGCGTTCACCGCGCCATTCCCATCCACATCCCGCGACCCGCGGCCTTGCTCCCACGCGTAGACGTCTTCCACATCCACCCGCCCGTCGCGGTTCACATCGAGCAGCAGCGGCAGCGCCCCGAAACTCCGCAAGCCGCCGCTCCCGATCGCATACAGATTTCCGCCCGCGATCGCGGGCGAACCCGTGATGCCCGCGACGCTCTGGGCCACCGCGACCGCGCTCGTGGCATTCGTCACGCCCGCGAGATTGACGACGCGGAGCACGTTGTCCCCGCCGCCGACGACGAGGCGCGTGCCGGCGCTCGACGTCGAGAGGATCGGCTGCAGGTTCCACCCGCCGAAAGGCGTGAACTCGCCGCTCTCGATGATCGCGTTGCTATTGCTATCAGTCCACGTGCGCACATGCGTCGACCAAGTGAACGAAGGCGCGAAGGTTGGAGTGAACCCAAACACCTGCAGCGACGGCAGCGAGCCGAAGCCCTGCACACCGGTCGAGAGCGCGACGCGTCCGAGCGTGTCGCCCGGAAGAGCCGCCGGGATCGACGCCGTGCGATTGGCGGCGGTGTTGCTCAGAAGCGTCCCGTCCGCGGCACGCAGACGCACCAGATTGCCCGAGTTGAGCCCACCAAAGAACGCGTACGACGCGGCCAGCACAGCGTCGCCGTTGATCGACACGCCGCCGAAGAAGCCGGCACCATTGGGATTCACGAAGCGCCACGCCGGGGCCGGCGTCTCGGTCGCATGGGCCGGGAACGCGAGCACCTCACCGGGATCGCTCGCAAACAGCCCGACCGCGGCGGTGATCACCCGCCCGCGGGCCGCGTCGTACGACGCCGTGTTCCCCGACGACGCGCCGATCGGCGCCGACCAGATCACCTGCCCCAGCGTGTACGGATTGCGGCTCGAGAACGCATCGAGATTCACGCAGTGCAGCGACGCCGAATCACCAAAGCCGTCGTAGTCGGTCACAAAGACCCGTGCCGGCCCGTGAAACGCCCGCACCACCAGCGGCACCACGTTCACCAGCGGATTCACAAACGAGGTTTCAAACCGTGTCGCGCTCGTCACGAGATCAAACGCCGCGAGTGTCGACCCGCTCGCCACCAGCACCGTGTTCGATCCCTC
>JBILLU010000135.1:0-8867 GCA_044375915.1 Phycisphaerales bacterium | reverse complement strand
GCCCGCGCGGTCGTCGCGTGATTGGGCCAACGAACGCTGAAACATCACCCACCCCCAACCCGCGCGGGCTGAAGCCCGCGGCTCGGGGAGCCGGTGGGAGACGTTGTCCCACTGGCTACGCCGTCGATCACTTCCCTGCCTCGCGCCGAGCCGCCTCCAAAAGCGGCGCGGCGTTCTCCGGCTCGATCGCGGTCGACAACGAGGATTCCGCGATCCTCAACGCCTCCTCGACGTGTTCACGACGGTCTAGCAGGATGGCCAGCCGCGCGTAGTTCGCGAAGTACGAGGTCCGCCGCCGGTGCCCTTCGGGCGCGAACACGTCGCGCCGAGCCCACATCACGTCCAGTGCTTCGATCGCATCAAACGAACCTCCGGCGGCTTCCACCTGCTTCTTCGCCGACGCGATCGCGTCGGGCAGGTTCTGCCGCTCACCCTCGCGTGCCAGAAGCAGCCGGGCTCGAAGCCCGTGATAGCACCATTCCTTGAGTTCGTTCGCATGCCCCGGCCAGCGGGAATAGAGCGCGCGATAGTTGTGGGTGACCTGCTCACACACCCAATCAAAGTCGGGGAATGCGCGGTCAAAGACGTCCCGGGCCTTATCGAGGTAGCCGAGCGACTGTTCGTACCGCCGCGCGCTGCCGAGGATGTTGCCCACCCCGAGGTAGACGTACCCGCGGTCCGGGCTGTTCGGCGGATACGCCCGCTCCGCAGGGCCGACGATCTGGTCGATCAGCGCCAGCGACTCCTCGGTGCGGCCCGCACGCACCAGCACGAGCGCGTAGTTGTAGCGCGTCGTGAAGGTCGCCCGGTTGTCGGGTCCATACGTGCGCTCGGCGTGCTCGACCGACTTGCGCCGCATCTCCAGACCCGCATCCTTGTTGCCCATCGCCTCTTCGCAGGTCGTGAGCCAGATGAGCAGGTGCGTGTAGACCTCCGCGTGCTTGGAGAGATTCAGTTCGGCGCGCGCGACCGCCTCGCGGAGCATCGGAGCGGCCTCGGCGTGGCGACGGGCCGTGACGAGCGCCCCGCCCAGGTTGTTGATCGCGTGCAGCCGCTCCACGCTGTCAACGTCCAACCCGCTGGCACGCTTCATCACTTCCTGCGAATGAGCGAGCCACTCCGCGTCCATCCGCGCTGCCTGCAACGCCGCCCCGTAGCCGTTCAGCGCTGCGATCGTCGTCGCGGAGTCATTCCCCGCCGCCGCCTCGATCCGCGGCATCGCCAGCCGCCACTGCTCCACGCTCTCCTTCGTCTTGCCGATCTGCCGCAGCACCGTCGCCAGATCACCGCGGATGCTCCCCTCGACTTCCGGATCGTCCTTGAACTGCTCGCTCAGGCCGTCCGACGCCTTGGTCAGAACGTCCAGCATCTTGACCTCGTACCCCATCCGATCCGGCCCCGCCGCCAGCAGCAGATTACTGATCAGGTACTTCCGCACCGCGGTGCTCAACCGCTCCTTCGCATCCGCTCGCTCGCGTGCTCGCTGCTCGCGCACGTACATCGCGGTCGATGCCCCCAGCCCCACCAGCAGCGCCATCGACACGGCGGCGACCGCGCCAACCCACAGTGTGTTGCGGACAACAAACTTCCGGGCCCGATACGCACGGCTCGGCGGCACGGCCAGCACCGCCTCCCCGCTCAGGTACCGCCGCACATCCATCGCCAGCCCGTTCGCGGTCTCGTAGCGGCGCTGGCGCTCCTTCTCGAGCGCCTTCATAACGATCCAGTCGAGTTCGCCCCGGATCGTTGATGCCAATCGCGCCGGCTCGGTGTGACGCTTCGCGGCCACGCCCGCCAGCGTCTCCTTGCTCTGGCTCAGCCTCGTCGAGGGCTTGGGCGGATCCACCTCGCGGATGATCCGCTGAATCTCGCCGTACGCCGCGGCACGCAGCATCCGCGAATCGAACGGCGTCGTGCCCGTGAGCAACTCATAGAGCAGCACACCCAATGAGTACACGTCCGTCCGCGTGTCAATATCGAGCGATCCCTCGGCCTGCTCGGGGCTCATGTACTCCGGCGTTCCGATCAACTGCTGATGCTCGGTAAACAGTGTTCGCTCGGTGAGCTTCGACGCCGTCGCCTTCGCCACGCCGAAATCGATCACCTTCGCCGTCGCCTTGCCGTCCCGCATGCTCACCAGCACGTTGCTGGGCTTGAGATCGCGGTGGATGATGCCCTTGGTGTGCGCGTGCTGCACCGCCTGGCACACCTGATCGAACAAACCCAGCCTCTCCTCGATCGAGAGCTTGTTGGTATCGCAGTACTCCGCGATCGGCACGCCCTGCACGAACTCCATCACGAAGTACGGCCTGCCCGTCTCCGTCACACCCGCGTCCAGCACCTTGGCGATGTTCGGATGATCCAGGATCGCCAGCGCCTGACGCTCCTGCTCGAAGCGCGCGACCACCTGGGCCGTGTCCATCCCCAGTTTGATGACTTTGAGCGCGACCCGCCGCTGCGGGTTCCGCTGCTCCGCCTCGTACACCGCCCCCATGCCGCCGCGACCGATGACCGAACCGATGCGATACGGCCCGATCTGCGCCGGAACCTCATCCCGCGGCAGGTCCAGCAACTCCCGGCCCATCGCCGTGCTGTCGGGGTTGAAGCGGCTGCCCACGGTGTCGCTCGCGGCGAGCAGTTCCATGACCTGCTTCACCAGGGCTTCGTCTCCGGCGCACGCGCTGGTCACAAATGCGACCCGCGCCGTCGCCGGCAGTTCGCTCGCCTGGGCGAAGATGCCGCGCAGGCGCACGAACTGCTCCGGGGTCATCTCGTTGGGTTCCGCGGCATCACTCACGCTCGGCTCGCTTGTCTTGTAGAAGGACTCACCACAGAGACGCAGAGGCACAGAGAACAGAAAGCGCAGCAACGAGGTCAATGCACTCCAAGCAACGACAGCATGCCATGAGTGCGTCGCGCTCGATCCCTGCCCCCCTGCCCTTTTTCTCCCCTCCTCCCCTTCCTCTCTGTGTCTCAGTGCCTCTGTGGTGGAATCAATCTCTGGTGAACATCTTCACCGCGCCAGTTCCTTCTGCAACCACGCCCGGATGAACTGAGTGTCCAGTTCGACCGTCCGAGCGGAGACATCGAGAAGGTCCGCCGTCCTCTCAACGGACAAACCCACCAGGAAGCGCAACTCAAAAACGCGGCCGAGGCGATCATCCAGCGCAGCGAGCCTTGTCAGCGTTTCGTCCAGCTCCACGAGGTCCACCGCGCTCGACCGCGCCACGTCGTTGCCGTCGAGCGTGACCCGAACGCCCTCGCCGCCCCGCCGCTCGGCCTTCTTCGCCCGGGCATGGTCGGTCAAGAGGTTCCGCATCGCCTTGGCAGCGACACGAAAAAAATGCTTCCGGTCGTTCCATTCTGCGGCGTTCCCAGCCTCGTTCGACCTGAGCAGCCGCAAGCACACTTCGTGCACCAACGCCGTGGGCTGCAGCGTGTGCCCCGCGGGTTGATCGCGGAACATGTGCCCCGCGATCGCCCGCAGCTCCTCGTACGCCACGCCCATCAACTCGCCCGCGGCGGCATCGTCGCCGGACTTAATCCGGTCGAGCAGCATCGTGACATTGCGACTGGCCTCGTTCATACACGCACGTAAGAGTCACCGCCAAACACAGCCCGACTAACCACGCTCGCACAAATCTACCAGAAATCGTTGCGCCGCCCACCATGCGATCGCGTTGCTTCCAGTGACGGGCGCCGGGGCACACGCCAGCGAGCGCCAACAAGCCTGAAAAGACCGCTCCGCCTCGTCGGAACGGACTTCGGCGCGACCAACCAACCGGCCATGGGGCCAGAACGTGATTCAGCCATGAAAACCAGCCTTGCTGTCCGCCGCTCCGCACGTCTCGCCGCCATGGTGCTCGCCGGAATCTCCGGCTCGGCCCTCGCTGGTAACACCGTCGTCATCTCCGACGACGCTTTCGCGAACAGCGATTGGACGCTCACCAACTTCGGAAACCGGGTCGCCACGGCCTCCCAAACCCCCTCCGGTTTCATCGGCACCGGCCGCGAGGTGAGCCATCCGCTCAACGGTTCGTCGAACGTTTCGGTCTTTCACAAGTTCGACACCGCCGCGGGAGAAATCAAGCCCGCCAACGGCGCCATCACATCGCTCGATTTCGCAGTCCGCTTCAGATTTGTGTCCGGAACCGGTGTGAACGGCCATGGACTCAGTTTCGCTCTTGAGCAGAACGGCGTCGCCTATCGCACCGCGAGTGCTTCAACGGGAATCTCCGCAACTTGGATGCTCCGCAACACGGCTGGCCTCACCGCCTCCGACTTCACCCGCTTCGACGGTGCGGCCGGAACTCCCGACTTCTCTACAGACGGCGCACCTATCCGCTTCGGCTATCGCACCGGCAATCTCACCGCCGCCGTGGTCATCAACCAGATCGTTCGCTACGACGATTTCTCCGTGTCCGTCACCCGCAACAAGATCCAGTCCATGCAGGGGGACTTCCCGCCCGGCAGCACCGATGTGAATCAGGATTCCAGCGACCCTGGCACCACCGCGAGCACCGCGCCCGATTCTGACGGCCCGCAAGGCGAGGTGCACCGCACGACCCATGGTCGCCCGACACCTCCCGCCAACGGCGCGCCGTCCTCGGTCGAGACCTTCATCGTCATGAACGACCCTGCCGCGGAGATCGACCCGTCGAAGGGTGCTGCCGAAACCGTCCAGATGACGATCAAGCACCGGCGCACCAAGGGCCAGGCGCAGCCTTCAACCGGGCCTCAGAAGTTCCGCGTGGCGCTCAAGCAGGGCAACGACGAGTACGTCTCCAAGGCCGAGTTCTCCACGACGCCGGACCCCGCCGTGCCGCAGACGGAGTACACCACCACCAAGACGCCGCGGCTCAAGGAATCCGACTTCAAGAAGCGCAACGGCGCTCCCGGGCAGCCCGATCTGAAGAACCCCACCACGGCTCCCGCCAAGCTCGGATACAGCCCCAAGACCGACTTCCCGCCCACCGCTCCCGCCCGCGGCGTGGGTGCCGGAAGCATCGAAGAAGAAGAAATCGTCAACTACGACGACATCGTCTTCGAAGTCTCCTTCGTCGCCTGCGGCAGCGACTTCACCGCCGACGGGTTCGTCGACGACTCCGACTTCGTCGCCTTCGCCAACTCGTATCAGATCTTGGACTGTGCCGACCCCGCCATGCCCGCCGGTTGCCCGGGCGATCTGAACAGCGACACCTTCGTCGATGACGCCGACTTTGTGATCTTCGCCGGGGCGTACGAAGTGCTCGAATGCCCGTAAGGAGCGGCATCACCCAACACCTCCGCTCGCGACCGCCAGCAAGCCAACGAACCCGGAGTCACGCTCCGGGTTTGTTGTTTCCGCGGCACTCCTGCTTCTCGTCTCCGATCTCAACGGCTTCGGCGCCGCGGAGAACGACGACTTCGATACCTTCATTGTCGCCTACGACCCGTTGCGCTGCTTGCCCGCCGCGAACTAAACCACCCCACACCATCCGCAGCCAGAGGCCCGGGAGCGATCCCGGGCCTTTTTCGTTCGTCCAGTCAATGCCCGATGCGGCTTCGCGGAGATTCCGAATGTTCTGACCCAACACGTGATTTCATTTGCGCCGGCATCCCAGACTTCTCGTTGGATCAGTCATGGGGTGGTGCTTGGCCGCCCTCGGAGTATCACCCATGATGAACATCAACCTCACCACAACCCATCGTCGACCCCCAACTTGGCTCCAAGGGCTCTTCATCCTGCTTCTCGCCCTGCTGCCCATCCAGGCCATGGCCGACGAGCCGTTCGAGGACCGTGCGTGCGAGGTGAACAACCACCCCGACTCGGTGACCAAGTGCTACCAGAACACGGGCAACGTGTCGTTCTATTGCAGTTGGACCTCCATCGGCCAGGCCCGCTGGTATGTCGACGGAGTCCTCACATGGACGGACCCGGACGCAGCGGCAAGTGGCAGCACGTACGTCCATAGGGGCCGCTTTGACGCCGATATCCGGTGTAAGTGGTCGAGCATCTTCTGCGGCGAAAAGTGGAGCAACTACGCGATCCTCACAGTCTGGCAAGCACCGGTGGTCACGCGTCAGCCCGTCGATGTTGCTAGCTGCGTTGGCGCGTCGAGCGTGACTTTCTCCATTAGCACAAACGTTTTCCAACCGGGTCAGACTTACCAGTGGAGAAAAGGCTCTGTGAACCTGACCGACCAAGCCGGGAAGTACTTCTATACGAAAGGCCCTGCTCTGACTGTCTACAACATCTCGAGCAACGATGCGGGTGGGTACTCGTGCTTCGTCAGCAACAGCTGCGGGTCCGTCACCAGCAACTCGGCCCAGCTCACGATCAACGGACTCCCCGTCATCACCGACCAGCCGGACAGCCAGACCGTGTGTCCGGGCTCGACCGTCTCCCTTGTGGCTGCGGTGGCGAGCAGCTCGCCCGTCACATACCGGTGGTTCAAAAGCACGGCCCCCAACGCCGGGGGCGTCGAACTGGTGAATGGCCCCAACGTCTTTGGGGCCACGACAAGGGAACTGGTTCTCTTCGAGGTTCAGGCCGACGCTGCCGGTTACTACACGTGCTTCGTTTCCAACGCGTGCAGCACTGTTGGCGCTGCAGCCGCTCTGGTCACGGTGAGTGGCACGCCCACGATCACCGCGCAGCCATTGCTTACCACCGTCTGCAGCGGCACAAACACGACCTTGAGCGTGACCGCGACAAGCACGTCCACGCTGTCGTATCAGTGGGCCAAGGACGGGGTCGATCTCGTCGATGGCAACGGCGTCTCGGGTGTAACCACCCGAGTGCTCAGCCTCAGCAGCGTCGACGCGGGCGACACCGCGTTCTACAGGTGCCGAGTCAGCACCTCGTGCGGTTCAGTCCTGAGTGACTCCGCGCGTCTCTTCGTCAACACACTCGCGATCACCACCCAGCCCACGGCGCTGGCGCAGTGCCCCGGCACCACCGCAGTATTCAGCGTCGCAGCCACCGGCACACCTACGCCGACTTTCCGGTGGAGGAAGGGATCCACCGACCTCTCGGACGTCGCCGGACAGATCTCGGGCGCAACCACGGCGACACTGACCCTTTCGAGCATCGACTCCAACGACTCCTCCGCGTATTCCTGCGTTGTCACCAACTCCTGCGTCTCCATCACCTCCAACCTCGTCGTCCTCACGGTCAACTCCGCCCCCACGATCTCCACGCAGCCCGCCGCGCTATCGAAGTGCCCGGGCACCGAAGCGGTGTTCAGCGTTGAAGCCTCCGGCACCCCCGCCCCGACGTTCCAATGGAGGAAGGGAACCACCAACCTCTCCAACGCCGCCGGCCAGGTCTCGGGCGCAACCACCGCGACGCTGACCCTCTCCGCCATCGACAGCAACGACGCCGGCAGTTACTCCTGCGTCGTCTCAACTCCCTGTTCCTCTGTCACTACTTCCTTTGCGTCCCTCTCGGTCAATTCAGCCCCCACCATCACCACCCAGCCCGTCGCGCTGACGCAGTGCTCCGGCACCAACGCCGTGTTCAGCGTGACTGCGACCGGCACACCCAATCCGACGTTCCAGTGGAGGAAGGGAACCACCAACCTCTCCAACGCCGCCGGCCAGGTCTCGGGCGCAACCACCGCGACGCTGACACTCTCCGCCGTCGATAGCAACGACGCTGCCAGCTACTCCTGCGTCGTCACCAACGCCTGCTCCTCCGTCACCTCGACTCCCGTCGCGCTCACGGTCAACACCGGCCCGTCCGTCACGCAGCAGCCCAACCCTCTCACGCTCTGCGCCGGCAACTCCAACGCAACCTTCACCGTCGCCGCTTCCGGCTCGCCCGCGCCCACCTATCGGTGGCAGAAAGGCACGCAGAATCTGGCCAATCTTGCCGGCCAGGTCTCCGGCGCCACCACCGCTTCGCTCACGGTCCTCGCCGTCGATGCCAACGACGCAGGGACCTACCGCTGCGTCATCACCAACTCCTGCGGCACATCGACCAGCACCGACGCCGTGCTCGTCATCAACACCGGTCCCGCCATTACAACACAACCTGTCGATGCCGCCGGCTGCTACTCGCTCCCCGCTTCCTTCACCGTCGCCGCGACCGGAACGACCCCCGCCTTCAAGTGGCAGTGGCTGCCCCAAGGCTCCGCAACCTGGCTCGATCTCTCCAACGGCAGCAACAGTTACCTCGGCTCGCCACGCCTCACCGTGACCGGCGCGACGGCTTCCACCCTTCAGGCCACGCCCCTCGCCGGCGCCGGTAGCCTCGCCTCCTTCCGCTGCGTGCTGGGCAACACGTGCAGCAGCGCCACCAGCAACCCCGCGGCGATCCTGCTCTGCGTCTCCGATCTCACCTGCGACGGCATGGTGGAAGACGCCGACTTCCAGTCCTTCGTCGTCGCTTACGACCGCCTCGACTGCGCCGACCCCACCATGCCCGCCAACTGCCCCGCCGATCTCAACCGCGACGGCGTGGTCGACGACTCCGACTTCCAGGTCTTCGTCATGGCCTACGACCAACTGATCTGTTTCCCTCCGGCCAACTGACTCGTCACCCCAGCAACGACGTTCACGCCACGCAATCCCACCGAACCCGGAGCCCTGCTCCGGGTTTTTCGTGTCTCCGTTGAATCGCGGGCCGAGCGGCGAAACCGCGAGACGCTCCACATGCGATGCGCGTGAGCGGGGCATTCCGAACCGGCTGCGATGCGAACAGCGAATCGTCCCGGAAACGGAACAACCGGAACATCGGCACTCCTATCCGGTGGCGAGATGATCTCGGGGACGCAAGCGGCTCGACCGCCGACGCGTTCGCCCCGTCTTGCATCCCGCCCACCTTCTCCGCTCATTGCGATCTCGCAAGGACCTTCCGAGCCGCGGGCATCCGACCCCCCCGC
>JBILLU010000181.1:0-6649 GCA_044375915.1 Phycisphaerales bacterium | reverse complement strand
GGGCTGAAGCCCGCGGCTCTGAGGAGATTGGTCCGCGCCGCACAACTCCAAAAAGCACGCGGCCCGAGCTTTCGCCCGGGCCGCGGTTGGTATCAACTCAGACAGGCAAACCTGTCGGAACAAGTCCTCTCACGAGGAACTTAGTTGCCGACGTAGTTGACCTGCTCGTCGTTGCGGACGGCCTTGGTCTGATCCGAAGTCGTCACCGACTGGATGATGTACTGACCGGCCTTGGTGCCCTTGGCGACGATGTTGAAGCGGCGGGTGTCGCCGACCTTCAGCGTGCCGACGTTGACCGTGATGGTCTGACCGGCGGCGGCCGCGGTGGCGTCGCTGCTGACGTAGGCGAGGCCCTCGTCCAGGGTGAAGACGGCCTTGACGTTGGTCAGGTCGATGAAGCCCTGGTTCTTGACCTCGTAGCGGAAGGTGTGGTTGTTGCCCACGTCGACGACGCCGTCGTCGTCGGTGATGAGGGTGCCGATGTCCGGCAGGCCCGTCGTGGCGACGTTGCAGTTGGCGGTCACGGTACCGGCGCAGGGGCAGGTGGCCGAGGCCGAAGCCGAGAACGAGCCAGCGCCCATGGCCTTGACGGTCATGGAGACGGCCTTCGACGCGCCAGCCGCGAGGCTGCCGACGTTCCAGGAGACGCCGTTCGGGCCGGCGGTGCCGCCGTTGTCAGCCGAGACGAAGGTCGTGCCAGCCGGGACCGGGGCGGTCACGGTGGTGCTGCAGCCAGCGTCACCCGTGTTGCTCACGGTGAACTTGAAGGTGAAGTTGCGACCGCTGCGGCCGATCGGGCCGCCACCCGGGCACTCAGCAGCCAGCTTGAGCTGGGGCTGGGTGACGGTGGTGGCAACCGTGTTCGAGTTGGCCGAGAGGCCGTCATCCGCCGAGGCGGTGGCGTTGTTCTCGTACTTGCCGCTCTTGGCCGCCTTGAGGTTGGCCGAGAACTGACGAGCCTGGCCGCTGGCGAGGGTGCCGGCGTCGAAGACGATCTCAGACTTGCCGTCGGTGGTGGTCAGACCAGCCGGGAGGGTGTCCTTGATCTTGACGTTGCTGGCGGCGCCGCTGCCGGTGTTCTTGACCTCAAACGTCGCGACGATGGGGTCGCAGACGGTCGCGGCCGGGGTCATGGCCTTGGTGAGGGCCAGGGCCGGCTGGACGACCTGGAGGTTCGAGCACAGCGAGTTGTTGTAGGAGACGGTGAGGCAGGTCGAGCTGTTGCCGACCGCCGAGGCCTTCGCCGTCGCATCGATCACGACGCACTTGCCGGGAGCGATGTCGCCGACGTTCCACACCAGAGCGCCGCCGGCGCCGCTGGTGGCGGCCGGGGTGCTGCTGACGATGTTGCGGTTCGCCAGGCTGGTCGCGCTGACGATGACGTTGTTCAGCGTCGTGCTGGTCAGGTTGCTGACGTAGATCTTGTACGGGAAGTTGGCGTTCGCCTTCACCTGGCCGGGGAACACTTCCTGCAGGGAGACGGCCGAGGTGGCGGCGTCACCGGTCGGGAAGGCCTGCGAGGTGGTCATCATGCCGGGGCCGATGACGGGCTTGCAGGGGTTCTCAGCCTTGGCGACCGGGGCCGGAGCCGGAGCGGCCTTCGGGGCCGGAGCCGGAGCCTCGTCCTTCCAGTAGTAGCCGTGGCCGCCGACGTTCGTCGGAGAAGTGTGTGCATCCTTGTTGGACGTGCTCGAGGCACAGCCAACAAGTCCGCCGGCGATGACCGCCAGCGAAAACGTCGAGATGATTCCAAAATTCTTCATAAGACTCCTCTTCACGCGGAGACCGGGTGCGATGCGCCGGTGGCCCCAGCGCCCCCGGTCGAAAACTGCTCGGTCGCGCACGCCGGTCTCACCCGCGAGCGACGACCATGTCGAAACATGACCTGCCGCGCGATACTGCCCACGCGGCGACGAAGCACATACGAACGACCCCGGACAAAGCTCAAGCCCGATTCCACCGACGCAAGTTGCCATTGCGGCTGCTTCATTCAGGCTCTACCCAAATCCGGACCCACGCCGCGATGCCCCACACGGGCATTCACCCGAGAACCGGGTGGCGTACAAAAAGTCTAGCCATTTTCGGACGCTAGTGCGAGCAAATCGGCAGCAGGACTGCCGTATCGGACAGAAATCCACTGTGCTATCGGACGTTCCTGCCGCGCAAGGGGTGCGCGATCGACCACGGAGGTCGTTCCCGCATTTGGCCAATGCTGGGATCCACACCGACCGTCAGTCCTTCAAAACCACCCAAATGGCCATCAGGAAGCCAGGGACCCAAAGGAAGAAACAGAGAACAAGGCACAACAGGGTCATCCCGATGCTCTTGCTCTTCAAAAACACCGCCAGCGGCGGCAGCAGGATCGCGATGATCACCAGCAGCAGCTTGTTCGTCGAAAGGTCGTCGGCCATCGGGGTACTCCGGGTTCCGGCGCCTTCGCCGGGATGTCTTCCGTGCAGACTAGCAGAATCTCCTGCAACAACCAGCCCCAGCCGCGGAACAATCCCCCAGACCGAGCAACCCGCGGCAATCCGAGCCGCGGCTCGCCGGCCTTCTCGAAAGGACCTCGCTTGAAACAGACGTCGCTGCTCGTCGCACTCGCACTCGCCGCCGGCCTTGCCGCCAGCCTCCCCGCCCATGCCGAGCCCGCCCCGGCCGCTGGCACCAAGATCCCGGTCAAGACCGCCGATGATCTCCCCCGCCACCTCTACAAGATCGAGGGCAAGGCCAGCGAGTTCCTCGTCAGCGACGCCCCGTTCAAGAAGTTCGTCGCCGAGCTCAAGGCCAACACCACCGCCGACCTCGCCAAGTACGACATCCAGGACAAGACGACGCTCAAGGCGTACTACACCACCTTGCAGCAGATCGCTGTCTTCGAAGGCAACTACGACGAAGCGCTGAAGCACATCGAGTCGGCCCGGGCGCTTGAGGGCAAGGAATCAACCAAGCTGATGATGGGCCAGTCGCTCGCGTCGATGGTCGCGGCCCGCAAGGCCAGCAACAACGGCGCCGACAAGTCGGCGTACATGACCGCCTTCAAGGCCGAGCTCGAGAAGCGCGTCGGCGCCCTGCCGTGGGACAAGGTCCGCGAGAGCGTCCTCCAGGCCCGCTCCACCGCCCAGATCGTCAACAAGGAACTCATCCTCGGCCAGGTGAAGGCCAACCTCGACCCCGTCGTTGAGACCAACAAGGGCGAGATCTCCGGCGATCTCGTCGGCACCGTCGTCGGCATGCGCAACATGCTCGACAAGATGCTCGAGCTGCAGCCCGGCGTCGCCGAGGTCTACGGCAAGCTGGTCGACGCCAACAACAAGCCCCGCGTCGACGTTCTCTCCGCCAACGAAGTCACCCTCGCTTCCACCGACAAGGCCTCGCCCGTCGTCATCGGCGTCTGGGACTCGGGCGTCGATGTCTCGCTCTTCTCTAGCAACCTCTGGGAGAACGCCGCCGAGAAGAACGACGGCAAGGACAACGACAACAACGGCTTCATCGATGACCTCAACGGCATCGCGTTCGACATGCAGATGCAGCGCACCAGCGGCCTGCTCTGCCCCATCGACGAGATGAAGTCGCCGCTCGAACTGGTGATGAAGTACACCAAGGGCGTCAGCGACTCGCAGGCCGGTGTGGACAGCCCCGACGCCAAGGCCTTCCGCGAGTACGTCAAGGGCCTCAAGGCCGAGGAAGTCCAGGGATTCCTCGAAGACCTTGGCCTCTACGGCAACTACTCCCACGGCACGCACGTCGCCGGCATCGCCGCCGCGGGCAACCCGTTCGCCAAGATCCTCGGCGTGCGCCTCACCTTCGATTTCAAGTCCATCCCGCGTTATGACATGAACATCCAGACCGCCGAGGCCTGGGCCAAGAGCTTCGTCGACACGGTCGCCTACATGAAGAAGGCCGGCGTCCGCGTTGTCAACATGTCGTGGGGCCTGTCGCGCCAGAACATCGAAGAGATGATCGAGCAGCGCGGCACGATCAAGGACCCCAAGGAACGCGCTGAGATGTCCCGCAAGGTCTTCGGCATCATGATCGGCGGCATGACCGAAGCCATGAAGAGCGCTCCCGAGATCCTCTTCGTCCCCGCCGCCGGCAACAGCGACAACGACAACGTCTTCAGCGAGATGATGCCCACAGGCATCGATCTGCCCAACGTCATCACCATCGGCGCCATCGACTCCTCGGGCAAGCCGACCTCCTTCACCACCTTCGGCAAGGGAGTCACCCTCTACGCCAACGGCTTCGAGGTCGAGTCCTACGTCCCCGGCGGCAAGCGCTTCAAGTACAGCGGCACCTCCATGGCCGCCCCGAACGTGACCAACCTCGTCGGCAAGATGCTGGCGGTGAACCCCTCGCTCACCACCGCCCAGGTGATCGAAGCCCTCAAAGCCAACGCCGACCCGATGGCCGGCTACGAAGGCCGCTACATCGTGAACCCGAAGAAGACGGTGGGAGCGGTGAAGAAGTAATTGGGAAGGGGAGCAGGGGTGGAGGGGAGCAGAGGAGCAGGGATCAAGACGTCCCGTGAATCCTCGAAGCTCTGATCAACCACGGAATGAAAAACGCCCGGGCATTGCCCGGGCGTTTTCTTTGTGGCATTCAACGTCAGCGAAGCCCCCTGCTCCGCTGCTCCCCTCCTCCCCTGCCACCCTTTCCTCAGTTCATGCCTTTCTCAGGCCAGAACTTCGTACCCGCGAGGTTCGCGGTGAGGGCGAAGCCGGTGTCGGTGAGCTGATAGACCGTGATGTCACGCGTCATCTTGCCGGCCTCTTCGTTCATGCCGCCGGACTTTTCGCCCTTGGCGCCGGCGCTGGCGCTGGAGCCCCACTCAAAGGTCTCGCTGGTGAACTTGTCGAGCGTGGCCTTGTCCTTGAAGATCAGGACGAGCTTGGTCTCGGTGGCGGAGACGCCGAGGTTGAGGCCGCCGCTGGCCATGCGCATGTAGGTGCGCTTGCCGGCCTTGTCCTCGACCACGCCGTAGCCGTTGGAGCCGCCGACGACGGCGCCCATGGCGATGGTGCTGAACACGCCGTAGCCGGCGCCGCCGTCGATCGCCGCACGAGCCTCGGGCTTCTCCTTGTACAAGCGCGTCAGCGTCGTGTCGCGCATCGACAGCGTGCTGTTCTGCTTGTCGAGCGTGGTGCTGCCCTCGGGCGTCGCGCACGCGGCGAGCGTGGCGGCAATTCCGACGGCGGCGATCATCTGCATGGTGCTGCGAAACTTCATCGATGCCTCCTTAGTGGTCTCACGCGGCGGATTCCCGCACATCCCCACACCCCCGGTTCCCGGCACGCCGCGCTGTGCCGGTTTCCCGCCTTCCCTCTCCCCTCTCTCACTCTACCCGAGGAAGCGTGCCCCGCGGGCGCCGCCTGCAACCCGCTCGAATCGCTGTAAGTCGAGCCAAGCCCGTGTCTTGCTACCCACACGCGACCGGACTACGAACAAAATCGTGCGCCGGATGCCCTCATCGCACCGCGCCAAGTGGTGGGCCCTCAAAGCAAACAGCGAACTTCGCGAACGCCGCCGCGAGCTGCTCCGGCGTCGGTTCGTGCAACGTCGCGGTCTCGCGGAACGGCGATTCCAACCCCGGCGGCGTCGTGACGATCAGAAGCCGCCCGGTGATCGTGCCGCTGTTGGTAAACGTGTGCTGCGAGCCCTTGGGTGCCGCGACAAATGCACCGGTGGGCGCAACGACGCGCGTGCCGTTGATCATGAATGTGAACTCGCCTTCGAGCACGAAGAAGTACTCGTCGTCGATGCCGTGACGATGCAGGGGCGGGCCGTGACCCGGTTGGCAGGTCTCCTCGAAGATGAACAACCGTCCGCCGGTCGCCGCCCCATCCGCCAGAATGCGGACGGTGTCGGTGACCACCCGGATCATCTCTCCTTCACCGGGCTGCAACACCCGAGCCTTCGCCTCTGACATGCCGTGACTCCTTCGATGGATCCTTGATCAATCCTTGGATCCGCTCAGGGCGTGCGTCTGGCCGAATCTGCTACGCTGATTGTCCCGGAGGTTTTCATGTCTATCCGCGTCCTTGCGCTTCTCGCCGGCACCGTTCTCGCGGCGTCGCCCGTCCTGGGTCAGGCCACCACCAACCCGGCCACGAGCAACAAGCCCCAGACCACCCTCAAGGATCGCAGCAGCGACCGCCTCGACAACTGGTGGAACGAAACCGTCTTCTATCAGGTCTTCGTCCGCTCCTTCAAGGACTCCGCGTCCGGCCCGCTCGCCAACGACGGCATCGGCGACTTCCAGGGACTCATCGACTCCCTCGACTACCTCAACGACGGCAAGCCCGAGACCACCACAGACCTGGGCATCACCGGCCTCTGGCTCATGCCCGTCTTCGAAGGCCCTTCCTACCACGGCTACGAGACCAGCGACTACTACAAGATCGAGTCCGAGCACGGCACCAACGAAGACTTCAAACGCTTCATGGCCGAGTGCGACAAGCGCGGCATCAAGGTCATCCTCGACCTCGTCCTCAACCACACCTCCAAGAGCCACCCCTGGTTCAAAGACGCCTGGGACCCCAAGAACCCCAAGCACGACTGGTTCATCTGGTCCGACACCAAGCCCGAGTGGAAAGGCCCGTGGGGCCAGCAGGTCTGGTTTACACCCGACGGCCGCAATGCCGGGCCGTTC
>JBILLU010000066.1:0-15876 GCA_044375915.1 Phycisphaerales bacterium | reverse complement strand
TCTCGTCGCCCGCGCCCTCCGCCGCGCTCCCGAGGAACTCCGCGATCGCCCGCACCACCCGGTCGTACGTCAGCGGCTTGCTCAACAGCCCGTCGCACCGAACCGCGCTCAGTTCCATGCGGGTCTGCGGCGACGCGTCTGGCGTCAGCATCACGATCGGAGCGTGCAACCCCGCGGCACGCACCTGCGTCATCAGTTCCAGCCCCGTCCCGTCGGGGAGCTGGAAGTTGGCGACGATCACGTCCGCCGGCTCCTTCAGGCTCGCCATCGCTTCCTTGATCGAGGCCACGCTCCGCAGCCGCACCCGCGTCCGCCGCATGAAGTGCTCGAACAACTTCTGATCGTTCTTCTCCGGCTCGACCAGCAGCAGCAAGCCCGCGATCTTCTCCGCGTCCACCTTCTCGAGACTGAAGAACTCGGTCTCGCCTCCCGCCGACACGAACTGCTTCGCGTCGATCGGTGCGTCGAACTTCACGCCGATCTCGTGCACCACCCCGCCCCGGTGCTTGCACCGCACGATCGTTCCCTGCACGTCCAGCGCACCGTGTGTCGGGTGCGGCAGCCGCAGCATGCACTTCGATCCCTCGTGCACAAACGAGTTGTGGAACAGCGACATGCCCCCGCGCGAGATGTTGCGGCAGCACAGCCGCAGCGCCAAGTGCGTCCCCCCCGGCTGCTCGATCAGCACCGGGATCCGGTCGCGATGGAACGGCCAACGCACGAACTCACGCTTGAGGTCGTTGGAACCTCCAGCTCCCGACATGGCTTCGAGTTTCTCCGCCAAGGCCCGAACACCCTTGACGTCCAGCCCCAGCGTGTTCCGCCGCGCTGACGATGAGTCGTCCGCCCACGCCCCGTCACTCGGCCAATCCGCCATGCCCCGCTTGCCGGCCATGTGCACTCCCCGGTAGATCCCCTGGTGCCGCATCAGCGGCTCGCTTGGATCATCGAACCGCAATCTTGCCGAGTTGAACACTTGCGGCACCCAGAGCGCTCGCCAATCCGCACGCGCCCCCCACGTTGCCCATCTTCATGAGAACTGTTGCTGAGCAGGATTCCTCGGGGGGGAGAACGCCTCAGCCAGCCTTCTTCTGCAACTGCGCACTCTCGCACGCCACGATCAGCCGCTGGATCGCCGAGCGCGAAGACTCCGCCGACTGCGTCTGTGCCAGCGACTTGCTCGCCTGCTCTGCGAGCAGCCCCACGCCCGAGAACCCCATCCCCGGCGCCGCCTTTGCGATCTGGGCGCACATCGCTCGCAGCGAGTCCGTGTCGCGCCGCTCCAAGAGGCCGCGCATGTCCGTGGCCGAATCGTTCAGGCTCCGCACAAACGCGGGCAACAGCGACGCCCGCTCGTCCTGGCTCATCATCGAGCTCACCGTCGCCGCACCGCTGCGCCCGACGATCAGAAACTCCGCCACCGCACGAAGGAACAGAGCCTTCGTCAACGGCTTCGCCACGATCGCCGCCGGCTCAAACTCCCGCAGCCAGCGCTGGCGATCGTCCTTGCTCCGCGCCGTCGCCACCACGACCGGCGTCGCCACACCCGCTTCGTTCATCGCGGCAAAGAACCCGTCGAGGTCCAGCTTGCCCTGATCCGGGTCGGCGATCACCAGATCCGCCCCGTCCGCGGCGTAGGCGATGCCCGTTTTCTCATCGTCGGCGCACCGCAGCCGCACATCCGTGCCCTGCAGATAGTTCTGAATCAACCGCTGCTCAATCTCGCTCGTCCCGACCACCACCAGACATCCACGCAGCTCCTCCGGTGGCACCGACTCGAGCGAGAACCAATCCTCCAGCTGGTCGAGCTTGATGTAGTCGCTGGGCTTGATCGGCTGGTCGAACTTGATGCCCACCTGATGCACCACGCCCTTGAGGTGCTGGCTGTGCGTCACCTTCGCCGCCAGCACGGTCGGCCCGCGAGAAACATGCTTCAGCGTCACGTGAACATGCGTCCCCGGATGCAGGAACGAGTTGTGCAACGCCGCGAGACCGCCGCTCGACAAGTTGCGGCACACCATCGTGACCGCCGTCGTCGCACCGCCGGGCGCGATCAGATCCACCGTCAGGCACGCGATCCGATACGAACGCCGCTTGAACTTCCGCGGAGCCTTGCGACCCTTCGCCTCGCTCTCCCGATCCGACTCATCTAGCTTGTTCATCAGCGCGGCGACGTCCTGCACGGTCATCCCGAGCGAGTGCAGCTTCGCGGTCGCAGAAGTTGGGGCAGCGTTGGGGCGAGCGGTCATCGAGTGTTCCAGAAGAGCACAGACTCTTCTGGATCGGCCGCGGAAATCCCGCACTGCAAGCCCATCGACGCATGCGCTCGTATACGGCGTTCCCCAGCCTCGCTACGCCGCACCAGCGTCACACATCGCCGAAGCGTCATACCCGATCACACGTCCAGGTTCTTCACCTCAAGCGCGTGCTCCTCGATGAACTTGCGGCGGGGCTCCACCTCCTCGCCCATCAGGACCGAGAACATCGCGTCCGCGTTGCTCGCCATGTCCCAGTTCACCCGCAAGAGCACCCGCTTGCTCGCGTCCATCGTGGTTTCCCACAACTGCTCCGCGTCCATCTCGCCCAGACCCTTGAACCGCTTGATCTCCAGCCCGCGACGACCCAGGTCCTGCAGCGAATCCAGAATCGCCGGCAGGCTCGCCGCCTCGATCACCTTCGCGTTCTTGGTCGTCACCGTCTTCTGCACCGTCGCCCGCACGCCCGTTTCAGCGCTCTCGTCGTCGGCGGCCTCGTCCTCGATCTTCTCCTCCACCTTCGCCAGATCGCCCGTCAGCACCCACGCGAACTTCGACGGCAGCTTCTCGCCCGTCACCGACTCTTCCTGGATCAGCGTGTAGTCGTCGATCGACAACCCGATCGCCGCCAGATCCTGGAACAGCCGCTCCATCTCGCGGTTCTCGTGCAACTCGCGGATCGTCGCGTGATCGGCCGTAAGCGCGTTCCCGGTCTCGCTCCCGCCTCCGCTCGCGCCGTTTGCGGTATCCGCCAGCCGGAGCTGCTTCTGTGACACAATCTCGAACGCCTGCTCCTCGGTCCACGCGTACGCGTCCCCGCCGCGCCACGAGACCCGCCGCGTCGGCAGCCGTCCCTTGCCCGAGGGGTCCTGCGACCGCACGCCGAGCAGATCCGCGAACTTCGCCCCGCGGCGTTCCGCGATCGTCACCAATTCCTGCAGCCGTGCCAGCAGGAAGATCGCCCGCTTCAGCGTGTCGCCCTCCAGCCGCGTGATCTCCTTCGGCTCCCGGCTCGCGTGCAGCGGGTCCACGTTCAGGATGTCCCGCACCGACAGCACTGCGTTCTCCAGCCCCAAGTTCACCAGCGAGTCTTCCAGCGTCTTCTCGTTGAGCACGTACCACGCACGCTTGGCCTTGCCGTGGCCCTTCGCCACCTGATACAGCGGCGGCTGCGCAATGAAGATATGCCCCTTGCGGATCAGATCCGGCATCTGCCGGAAGAAGAACGTCAAGAGCAGCGTCCGGATGTGGCTGCCATCGACGTCGGCGTCGGTCATGATGATGATCTTGCCGTAACGCAGCTTCGCGATGTCCAGCTCGTTGCCGATGCCCACCCGCAGCGCCGCGATCAGCGTGCGGATCTCCTCAAAGCCCAGGATCTTGTCGATGCGGGCCTTCTCAACGTTCAGGATCTTGCCCTTGAGCGGCAAAATCGCCTGCGTCTCGACGTTCCGCCCCTGCGTCGCGCTGCCGCCTGCCGAGTCACCCTCGACGATGAAGATCTCGGCCTCGTCCACGTTCCGGGTCTTGCAATCCCGCAGCTTGTGCGGCATCGACCCGCTGTCCAGCGCCGTCTTGCGCCGCGTCAACTCGCGAGCCTTCCGGGCCGCCTCGCGTGCCTGCGCCGCCAAGATGCCCTTCATGCAGATCCGCTTGGCTTCCTGCGGGTGCTCCTCCATCCAGTTCTCGAGCGCCTCGCCAACCGCCTGGCTGACGAACGCCTCGATCTCCGGGTTCAGCAGCTTCTCTTTCGGCTGGTTGTTGAAGGTCGGGTTGGGCAGCTTCACCGAGATGATCGACACCAGCCCCTCGCGCAGGTCTTCGCCGCTGGGAACAGGGTCCTTGTCCTTGATGATGCCAGCCTTGCGGGCATACGCGTTCATCGCCCGCGTCAGCGAGACCTTGAAGCCCTGCGCGTGCGTGCCGCCGTCGACGTTGTTGATGTTGTTGGCGAAAGTGAGCAGCAACTCGTTGTACCCGTCGTGGTACTGCAGCGCCACCTCGCAGATCAGGCTCTCCGCCGCGTTCTCACGCTTGATGTATACCGGCGCCGCCACCGCGTTCTTGCCGGTCATGAGGTACGTCACGTACTCCAAGAGCCCGTTCTCGGCCTTAAACGTCTCGCCCCGCGTCTTGCCGTCGGGCCCGACCCGCTCATCGGTGAACTTGATCGTGACGCCCGGGTTCAGATACGCCAGCTCGCGCAATCGCGTCGCCAGCGTGTCGTAGTTGAACGTCGTGTCGGGGAAGATCGTCGGATCAGGCCGGAATGTGACCGTCGTGCCCTTCGTGCGATTGGAGTTCGCCGGGATCGCGCCCACCGCGTGCAGCTGCGTGGTCACCCGCCCGCGCTCAAACCCGATCGCCATCACCTTGCCGTTGCGATACACCTCGCAGTCGAGGTACTCCGACAGCGCGTTCACGCACGACACGCCCACTCCGTGCAGGCCGCCGGAGACCTTGTACGCGGAGCCCTCCTGCTGGAACTTGCCGCCGGCGTGCAACTTCGTCAGCACGATCTCGATCGCGGGCTTGCCGTTGAGGTTCGGGTCCTCGTGCTTCATCGCGTCGGTGGGGATGCCGCGCCCGTCGTCGATCACACAGCAGGAGCCGTCTGGCTGGATGGTGACCTGCACGAACGTCGCGTGCCCCGCCATCGCCTCGTCGATCGAGTTGTCCACGACCTCGTACACCAGGTGGTGCAACGCGTTGATGCCGGTGCCGCCGATGTACATGCCCGGCCGCTTGCGCACCGCGTCCAGCCCCTCGAGCACCTGGATCTGCTCGGCGTTGTAGTTGTCTCCGCCTTTCGTGATGGAGGCGCTGACGTTGGCGGCGTTGGTGTTCTCAGAAGTCGACAAAGGCTTCACCTCGATGTGCGATGCCGCGGCGTCGGTCGGCGCGGTGCTCGTGGATTGTGCGGCGGAACGCGTCATCCGTTTCCCCGTTCGTCTGCAATGCGGGAGACCCGATCGCTCATTCACACCACCCTCGCCGCCGGCTCCCACACGCCGCCGACGCCGAAAATGGCATACCGAAAAAAAACCGACTCCGACGCCGTTCTCGGCGATCGGAATGATAGGTTCTCATCGACCAAAACGCACGAAAAACCGTCGAAACGGCACCGCCAAAAACCCCTGCAAATCAAGCACTTCCGCCGCCCCGCGGCCGCCGCGTCTCCCCCTCCCAGAGAGAGGGGACCGGGGGGTGGGTTTGCAAACCTTCACGGAGGTAGAAGACATGCACCGCAGAGACCACCGAGATCACGAAAAAGACACTTCCCCTCCCCCCGAATTCTCTCCGTGGTCTCCGTGGTCTCCGTGATCTCTGTGGTGAAATGCCTTTTCGAAGGCCTTCGCGGCGACCGACTTCTTCACTTCACCCGAGACGCTCCGCGCCGTGTCTGGTCCCGACCCCCGAGGACCCTCCTCCACGACGCGCCAGGTCTGGTTATGCACAGCCCGCGACATTTGCTAAGTCAATCTTTCACAGAGATTTAGAGAGATGGCGACCGGCGCGGATTCCGCGCTGCGCGTGATTCAAGGGATCGACCCCCGAGGCTCGATAAACTGCGCGTCGCCGACGGACATCGTCCGCCGACCGGCAGAGAGAGAGCCGCGAGGAGTTGAGAGAGCTCGCGAGCGACAATTCGTGAGAGACGAGGCACGAGCCGCACGACAGTGCGGCTCGTCGCTCTTTTGGAAGTGGGGCAGTGGGGGGGGCGCATCGCACGGACGAACACAGCCTTCACACCCGAACGCACCAACCCAAACGAGAGCACCACCAATCTCTGCCTTGAAGCACCTGTCTCCCTCCGTGCTCTCCGTGATCTCCGTGGTGAACTGCCTTCTCTGCTTCTCTCGGCGTCCTCCGCGCCCTCCGCGGTGAAGTGTCTTTCCCAAACACCCTGAGTCACGCGTTCACATACAACCGAGCCAGATCGCGCCAGAACGTGGGGTACGTCTTCGCCACGCACTGCGGGTCCTTGATGAACACGTTGGGCCGCCGCAGCCCGATCAACGCCAGACTCATCGCCATGCGGTGATCGTCGTAGGTGTCGAACTCGACCCGCGAGCTTGCCAGCGCCATGTCTCCCGGCGGCGGCGTGATCCCCATCACGTCGTGATCGCCCATCACCGGGCAGTCGATCTTGACACCAATCTTCGTCAGCTCGTTCCGCATCGCCTCGATCCGGTCCGTCTCCTTCACCCGCAGCGTTCGCAGCCCCCGCAGGATCGACATCCCCGGCGCGAAGCACGCCACGCTCGCCAGCGTCATCGCCGTGTCGGGCATCTTCGACAGGTCCGCCATGATCGGCTCGAGCCGCCCCGGCCCGCCGACGCGGATGAAGTGCGTGCGTGCGTCGGACGCCTCCGATTGCGGTGCCGCCGCGAAGCCCACGCCCTGCCCCACCCCATGCGGCGTGGTGGGGGTCGCCGGATGCTGCTCGATCACTGCACCCATCCGCGCCAAGAGCGACGGAAAATCCGCATCGCCCTGCAGCGACCGATGCGAAAGCCCTGTCACCCGCGCCATCGACCCCGGGTTGATCGCCGCCGCCGCCCAGAAGTACGTCGCCCCGCTCGCGTCCGGCTCCACGTCGTAGTCAAACGCCTGCAGCCCCACCTTGGAGCCTGCCGTCTGCGCACTCGGCGGCCCCACCCGGATCACCCGCAGATCTTCCGACGTCTTCACCATCGCGCCGACCTGCTGCAACAGCCCGATCGTCATCTCGATGTACGTCGGGCTGGTGATCTCGCCCGTCAGCCGGATCGTCAATCCGCCCGCCAACCACGGCGCCACCATCAGGATCGCCGAGATGAACTGGCTGCTCTGCGTCGTGGGAATGTCCAGCACCCGCCCCGGCCCCTTGCGCTCCGCCAGCGGATGAATCCGCAGCGGCGGATACCCGTCGCGCCCCACATACTCAACCTTGGCCCCCAACTGCGTCAGCACCTCGGCCAGCTCCCCGATCGGCCGCTCCCGCATCCGCGCATTGCCGTCGATCACAATCGGAGCGGACCCCAACAGCGCCGCCGCCGCCAGAAACCGCGTCGCGGTGCCCGCGTTGTTCAGATTGACCGTCACCTCGCCCGACGGTTTCCACGCCCCGCCCACGCCCCGGACCCGCAGGATCTCGTCCTCACCATCGCGCTCCAGCGACAACCCAACCCCAAGCTGCTCGAGCGCCGCCCGCATCCGCCGCGCGTCATCCGCCTCCAGCAGCGGCGAGCGCAGCGTCGACTCGCCCTCCGCAAGCGCCGCAAGCAACAACGCCCGATTCGTCAGCGACTTCGACCCCGGCGTCCGCAGCGAGACATCGAACAACCCACGCTTGCCCCGCGGCAGCGGCGGGATCGCCAGCACCGATGGCAAGTCCGCCAACGGCCGCAGAAACACCGCGGCAGGGTGGTCGGAAGAAAGTGTGACATCCTCACGCGACATGCAACACGAGCCTCAAGCAGCTCCAACCCACGCCTGGAACCAGTGGGACCGGCCTCCGGCCGGTCGACAGCCGCGCACAAAGCACCACAAACAGCTTTCAGACTCAGGAAGACCGGCCGGAGGCCGGTCCCACTGAAACATTGCGGACACCAGCCTACTCCGCATCCTCCGCCTTCCGGAAGATCGCCACCACATCCTCGATCGGGATCACGAACAGCCGGTTGTCGCCCTCAAACTCCACCGGGATCGCGTGCTTGGGGTTGAACAGCACCCGGTCGTACTGCTTGATCGAGTAATCCTCATCCCGCTCCACTTGCACGCTGATCGCCACCACCCGTCCCGCCAAGGTCGGGATCTCGATCTTGTCCGGCAGGTGAATCCCGGTCTTGGTCTGCTTCTTGTCCTCATCCTTGCGGATAAGCACACGCTTCCCGACCGGCTCCACGATCTCCAAAGCAGGCTTGCGAACAGGCTTCGAGGTCATGCCGGAGGGTAGGTGGAGGCAAAGGCGAAGAGACGAAGAGACGCAGAGACGAAGTGGCGGAGCAACGCTTGGCTCAGCGACCGTTCGGGCCGCCATCCCATGGATCCTGTACCATTGGCTGGCCGCCTGTCCGGGCGCGATCCCCGTGCATCGCCCCACTCCGTCTCTCCGTCTCTTTTCTCGCCGTCTCTTCCCTATGCACCTCCACTCCCTCATCCGCGACGTCCCCGACTTCCCCAAGCCCGGCATCCTCTTCAAGGACTTCACGCCGCTCCTCGCCGACCCCCGCGGCCTCGCCCTCGCCGTCGAACTCATGGCCAACCCCTACCGCGGCAAGGGCGTCGAGCTCGTCGTCGGCGCCGAGTCCCGCGGCTTCATCTTCGGCACCGCCATCGCCCAGTCTCTCTCCGCCGGCTTTGTCCCTATCCGCAAGCCCGGCAAACTCCCCCGTAGCGTCCACGGCGTCGACTACGCCCTCGAATACGGCACCGACCGCCTCGAGATCCACTCCGACGCCATCGGCCAAGGCCGCAAGGTCGTCGTCGTCGACGACCTCCTCGCCACCGGCGGCACGCTCGAAGCCTGCTGCGAACTCGTCAAGAAGTCCGGCGCCGAAATCGTCGGCATCGCCGTCCTCATCGAACTCCCCAAACTCAAAGGCCGCGACAAGGTCGTCAAGTACGGCGAGGTCCACTCCGTGCTTCAGTACTGACGTTCCTTCCATCCCATCGCCGCCGCCGCGCCTCCCCGCCCCGCGCAGCGGGGAGGGATGGTCGAGCGCAGCGAGACCGGGGAGGGGAGTTGGACGTCCGGACGCCGTGCCGTCGAGGGACCCGCAATCCCCTCACCTGCTTCGCCTCTGGCGAAGCGGTTCTCTCCCCGCAAGCGGGGAGAGGAAGCGCAGAACCACCGCACGAAGCAAGCCTCGCACAGAAGTCACACAACACAGAGTCCACCAAGAACACAAGACGCCCGTCGCGCCAGCCCATCCCCCGCGTCTCCCTCCGTGCTCTCCGTGCTCTCCGTGGTAAATCGCCTTCCCGCCTTCCTTTCCTCCACCGCGTCCTACGCGGTGAACCACCCTCTCCCCGTACACTGCCCCCGTGCTCCGACTGCTCGCAGCATTCCTGATCATCGTCCTCGGCCTCGCCGCCACGCTCGCCGTTTCTTCCCCCGCGCCCCGCGCCGACTTCACCATCATCAACGGCGGCGATCCCACCACGCTCGACCCCATCGTCGCCTCCTGGCTCCGCGACATCCGCCTCATGCGCTGCCTCCACGAAGGTCTCGTCCGCAGCGACGTGACCAAGGAAGACCTGCCCATCGAGCCCGCGCTCGCCGAACGCTGGGAACTCTCGCCCGACGCCCGCACCTACACCTTCCACCTGCGTGCCGCCACCTGGAGCGACGGCACGCCGCTGCGCTCCACCGATTTCGTTTACGCCTGGCTTCGCGGCACGCTCCCCGACTCCGCAGCCGACTATACCTCGTTCTTCTTCCACATCGCCGGCGCCAAAGACTTCTTCGACTGGCGTGCCGCCGCGCTCGCCGCCTTCGCGAAGCAGACCCCATCTCCCGGCGCAGCCGAGAAACTCTGGCAGGAAACCAAATCCAAGTTCCGCGCCATGGTCGCACTCCAGACCCCCGACGAGCGCACCCTGGTCGTGACCCTCACCCGCCCCGCGCCCTATTTCCTCGACATCTGCGCTTCCGTCGCGTTCGTGCCCGTCTGCGAGAGCGTCGTCTCACGCTATGAGGTTGTCGATCCCGGCACCGCCCGCGTGAAGTGGGACACCGGCTGGACCCGTGCCGCCCCGTCGATCGGCGCGATGCGGCTCAATTCATGGCGGTTCAAACGCGAGATGCGCCTCGCCAAGAACCCAGCCTATTGGGACGCCGCCAACGTGCGCATCAACTCGATGGCCATCCTGAGCATCGACGATCCGGTGTCGCAGGCGATGGCCTTTCAGACCGGCGGCGTCGACTGGGTCAGCGACGTCGTCGCCCCCTTCCGCGCCGAGATGGTCGCCGCCAAAAACGCCTTCCGCGCCGAGCACGCCGCCGCCGTCGACGCCATGCGAGCCAAGGGCCTCAGCCCCGTCGACATTGATCGCGCCCTCCCCGCCGACCCACGCAAGAGCACCCACATCTTCCCCGCCTTCGGCACGTTCTTCTGGAACCTCAACTGCTCGCCCAACCTGCCCGACGGCCGCGTCAACCCGCTCGCCGACGCCCGTGTCCGCCGCGCACTCGCGCTGGCGATCGATAAGCGAGCCGTCGCCGACGGCGTCCGTCGCCTCGGTGAGTCCACCGCTGGCGCGCTCATCCCTCCCGGCTCGATCCGCAACTACATCACGCCCGCCGGCCTCTCCCGCGACCCCGACGCCGCCCGCCGCCTCCTCGCCGACGCCGGCTTCCCCGATGGCAAGGACGTTCCAACCATCGAACTGCTCATCAACAAAGAGCAGAACACCGACCTCGTCGCGCAAGCGATCGCCAAAGACTGGGAACGCGAACTCGGCATCACCACCGCGATCATCGTCCGTGAGACCAAGGTCTTCCGCGAGCAGGTAAAGAACGCCAACTACATCACCAGCAGCGCGAGCTGGTTCGGCGACTACCCCGACCCGACCACGTTCCTCGAGATCAACCGCACCGCCGACGGCAACAACGACCGCCGCTATTCATCGCCAGCGTTCGATGCCTTGCTCGCCAAAGCCGAAGCCGAAACCAACCCCGCCGCCCGCGCCGCGATCCTCGCCGACGCCGAACGCATCATCGTCGAGCAGGACCTTCCGCTGATTCCGATCTTCAACTACGTGAACCTGAACCTCTTCAACCCCGATCGCCTCGAAGGCATCAGCAGCAACCGCCGCAGCGAGCAGCAACTGTTCCGCGTCCGCATGCGGACCGGCGACAACTCCCCTTCCCAGAGGGAGGCGGCTGGGGGGTTGGTTTCCAACACGTCTCAAAGGCAAAGACATTCACCACGGAGATCACAGAGAACACAGAGAAAGACAAGAGCTTCGTGTTCTTCTTCTTCTTCTTCTTCTTCTTCTTCTTGTCCTCCTGTCTCTCTCCGTGCTCTCCGTGCTCTCCGTGGTAAACTGCCTTCTCTCCGCGCACTCCGCGTCCTCCGCGGTGAATTGCCTTTCCCCGAGGCAAATCCATGATCGGCCTCATCCTCCGGCGCCTGATCCAGCTCCCGCTGATCCTCGCGATCATCTACACCGCGACGCTCGTTCTCGCGTGGAAGGTCCCCGGCAACCCGCTCGAGAACCCCGAGGGCCGCCGCCCCGCGCCCGAGGTCGTCGCCGCGATGAAGGCCCAGTACAACCTCGACAACTTCTGGTCCTTCTACGTCTCCTACCTCGACAGCGCGTCAGGATTCCGTGCCGCCCGCCAAGCGATCAACGGCGAGGCCCGCGCCGCACGAGAAGCCGCCATCGCCGCCGGGCGCCTTCCTCCCGAACAACCGATCTTTGATCTCGGCCCATCGCTCTCATACCGCGAGCAGCGGGTCAACGAGATCATCGGCTCCGCCCTCCCGGTCTCTATGGCCCTCGGCGCGCTCGCCATCTTCTTCGCCCTCATCCTCGGCGTGAGCGCCGGTGTCATCGGCGCGATGAAGCCCAACTCGTTTGCCGATGTCGCCACGCTCTCGCTCTCGATGATCGGCATCAGCCTGCCCAGCTTCGTCATCGGCGCCGCGCTCTTGCTCATCTTCCCCGTCTGGCTCGGCATCGGCCGCATCCCCAGCTGGGGCACGCCGCTGGACATGATCCTGCCCGCCTTCACGCTCTCCCTCGGCTTCGCGGCGTACATCGCCCGCCTCACCCGCATGTCGATGATCGAGCAGCTCCAATCCGACTACATCCGCACCGCCCGGGCCAAAGGCGTCTCCGTCCGCGGCGTCGTCCTCCGCCACGCCCTCAAAAACGCCCTGCTCCCCGTCCTCAGCTACCTCGGTCCCGCCAGCGCCCTGGCGATGACCGGCTCCTTCGTCGTCGAACGCGTCTTCGCGATTCCGGGCCTTGGCCAGCACTTCGTCAACGCCGTGCGAAACAAGGACCTCTTCCTCATCATCGGCGTCGTACTCATCTTCTCGACCTTCCTCGTGCTGCTGAACCTCGCGGTGGATGTCCTCTACCGCGTCGTCGATCCGCGGATCGAGTAAGGCAACAAGGCATTCACCACGGAGAGCACGGAGAACACAGAGGAAGCAAAGAACTTCTTCTTCTTCTTCTTCTTCTTCTTCTTCCTGTCCCTCTTCCCCTGCCTCTCTCCGTGCTCTCCGTGATCTCCGTGGTCAATTTCCTCTCCTCCGCGTTCTCCGCGTCCTCCGCGGTGAAATGCCTTTCCAGTGCGTTCCCGGACGCACACCCGCAATCTCTCCGGCATTTCCCCACCGCCAGCCGAACAAAGAGCGAGGTATCCTGACTCCACCCGCCGTTGCCTCGGCCTCGCCGCATGTCCACACCCGACCCCGGACAACCCCCGCTGCACTTCACCGGCGATCCCGAGCCGCCGGCACCGATCAAGTTCCCCGCCCGCAAGGAAGAAGACGGCCGCGGCGACGCGCTGCTCGTCTCCCTCGCCAGCCGCGGCGACGACGACGCCTTCATGGCCCTCTACCGCCGCCACAAGAACTTCGTCATGAACGTCGCCCGCCGCTTCACCCGCGACGAGAGCGAAGCCCTCGACGTCCTGCAGGACACCTTCGCCTACCTGCTCAAACGCCTCCCCGATCTGCGGCTCACCGCCAAGCTCTCGACCTTTCTCTACCCCGCGGTCAAGAACATCGCCCTGACCATCCGCCGCAAGGACCGGGGCATTGCGCTGACCCCGTCGCACGATCGCGCCCTGGATGCCGCGGCGGATTCCCCGCTCTCGGTGGACATCAAGGCCCTGATCGCCAACCTGCCCGAGGGCCAGCAGGAGGTGCTGCTGCTGCGGTTCGTTGACGACCTGTCGCTGCGGGAGGTCGCCGCGGCACTGGGAATTCCCGTGGGCACGGTGAAGAGCCGTCTGCATCAGGCGATCGCCACCCTGCGGGAGGACCCCCGAACACGAGCCTTGTTTGACCTGGAAGAAAGCGGATGATCGGACCTGAACCTTTTGTGACCCGGCGGCGCTGAAGGATTGGTGGGGGGGTTCACGGATGTCAGACCCAACGAACACAACTCCGAACGATGAAGCCAGCCGCGGCGACGCGATGCCGGACCCGGTGCTTCCGGGCCGCGCGGTGGCCGCGCTGCGAGAGGCGTTCGGCGCGACGCGGCCTCTGCCCGCGAGCACCGACGCGGTGGTGCTGCGCACGCTCTTTGAACGTCGCAAACGCGACGACGCGCGGCAGCGGACGATGCGTTCGCTGCAGTTCGCGGCGGTGCTCGGGTTGGTGGCGACGGCTGTGTACTTCGGGAACCGCGGACGCGATCAGGCGACGACGATGGCCACCGCGACGCCTGCACAGAAGGACCGCGCCAACGACGCCAAGCCGCCGACGCTTGCGGAGCTCGCCACCAAGGCCGTACCGCGCGGCGCCGCGGAGGCGTTGTCGACGATGGTCCAGCCCGCGGGCGTCACCATCCTCGATGCGTATCGGTTGGCCCGCAAGGTGGACGGCAAGGGCTTTGTCTCCAGCGGCGAGCGGGTGCCGGATGCGGATGACGTCGATCAGATCGTGGCCAAGGTGGTCGAGTCCGACGTGTCGTCGCTGCGGCTGGATGCGTCGGAGTCCGAGGCGATTCCGGATGCGAGGCCTGAGTCGCGGGCCGAGATGAGCCGCATGGGTCCGACGCGGGTCGTCAGTTACGACATCAAGCTGGACACGGGAAGCCGCGCACTGGCGGCGTTCCAGGTGGAGCTGGAGTTGTCGGCGCCGGACACGGCGACGATCACGGGGTTCTGGATGCGTGGTGGGAATCACCCGGCGTTGCAGCGCCCGCCGTTCTTCAACAAGTCGATCGCGAAGCAGCTCAAGGCCAAGCCGGGGACGAAGGTTCGGATCCCGCTGGCGAACTTTGACACCGGGGACGACCTGCCGGTGGGCGATCAGCAGGTGGCGCGGGTGGTGCTGTCGGTGGTGGGTGCGGGGCATCCCGGGCTGACGGCGCGGCTGGTGGTCGCGGCGGGGCCGGAGGCGGTGCCGATCCCGGCGGCGGTGCGGGTGGTCGAGCGCGGTGACGCGGAAGTGAAGAAGGACGAGAAGAAGTAAGCGTTCGCGAAGAACGCGTTCCTGCTCCACGCGCGGATTGTGGGCCCAATCAAACTTACTTGCCCAGGTCGAAGCGAGCGTCGGGCAGGCTGAAGGGCGGGCGGCTCATGCGCTTGCCGGGGCCGAGCAGTTCCTTGGCGCCCTCGAGGAACTGGGCGTCGGTGGAGACGTCGGGCTTTCGGATCATCTCGGCGAGGCTGGAGCGGACGGGATCGGCCGAGCCGGCGACGAGGGAGATGATCTGTTCGCCGGCACCGACGAGCTGGGTCGGGAGCGGGCGGAGGACTTCCTTGTTCTTCTTCTCGGCGGCGTCGTCCTCGCGGCGGACGGCCGGGAGTTGGCCCGAGCGGACGAGGCGGGCGACGAGGGCGATGCAGTCGCCGCCGACTTCGCGGCGGGCGGCCTGCGCGGCCTGGTTGAGCGGTGCGCGGGTGTTGTCGGTGAGATCGTCGCGGACTTCGCCGGCGATGCGGACGAGCGGCAGCAGCGTGCGATCGCCGGGCGTGATCGTGGTGATGGCTTTGGCGCGGTTGCCCAGGCCTCTGCAGGCGACTTCGGAGGCGCGGCTGCGGACGTCGGCGTTGGTCGAGGTGCGAAGGGCCGTGACGAGTGCGCGGGCGGCTGCGTCGGCGACGTCGGCGTTGGGCGTCTTCTCGAAGAGCTTGCCGAGTTCATCGATGGCCTTGGTCAGGCGGCCGGCGGCGGCTGCCTGGGGCGTGTTGCGGATGACCTCGAAGGCGCGTGCCGCGCCGCCGGCGGCGGCGATCTGAATGGATTCATCGGCGCTGGCATAGCCCTTCTCGAGGACATCGAAGCCCTCCTGCGTGGCGAGCTCGGCGGCGATGCGCAGGGCGCTGACCGCGGTGAGCGCGTCCTTGCGGTCGACGACGGCGGCGAGTTCGGGCCCGAGGACCTTGGAGTAGCCCTGGCGGAATGCCAGCGACGGGTTGCGGCGTGTGAGCGGGTTGGTCAGGGCAATGCGGGCCGACTTCACCTTGTCGGGGTCATCGGTCTTGAAGGCGTCGAGGGACGGCTTGGCGAAGTTGGCGACCTCGGTCTCCTGGTCCTTCGTCAGCGCGGAGCTTGTGGAGACGAGGGCGGCGGGCAGATCGGACTGAGCGATCGCCACCGGGCTGCACGCGAGCACGCCGGCGAGGGCGATCAGGGCAGGGATGCTGGCGGAGCGACGAGTGGTGAGGGTGTTGCAGGTGTTCATGGCGTGTGGCATGCGTCCAGGAAGCTCCGTCGCAGAATGGGCCGCGGTTGCGGGAAGCGGATTGTTCGCAGGCGCGGGGGAGTTTTCTTCGTCGAGAGGGCGCGTCGGGTGCTGGACCAATCCGGGGTTGTGGAACCCCGAGTGGTTCGGGCCGAGGCCGCCCATGATCGGGCGCGAATGGAACCCACCCCCCGGCCCCCTCCCTCTGGGAGGGGGAGTGGTGTTCGGCACTTTCAAAGCGGCGGCGACGGACTTGCGG
>JBILLU010000271.1:0-4023 GCA_044375915.1 Phycisphaerales bacterium | reverse complement strand
GGCCATCCTCGACGCCGCCGACAAGCTCCGCCACGAGGACGTCATCGCCGTCAAGGGCAAGGTCCGCATCCGCACCGGCGGCGAGAACCCCAAGCTCGTCACCGGCAAGATCGAGGTCGTCTGCGAAGAACTCGAAGTCCTCAACAAGGCCGAGACGCCCCCGTTCCTGCCCGACGACAACCCCCAGGGCGGCAAGCTGCCCAACGAGGAGCTCCGCCTCGAGTACCGCTACCTCGACCTGCGTCGTCCGAAGATGCAGCACATCCTCGGCACCCGGGCCAAGGCGCTGAAGGTCACCCGCGACTACTTCTACGACAACGGCTTCCTCGAGATCGAGACGCCGATCCTGTACAAGTCCACGCCCGAGGGCGCTCGCGAGTTTCTCGTGCCCAGCCGGCATCAGCCCGGTGAGTGGTACGCCTTGCCGCAGAGCCCGCAGCTCTTCAAGCAGATCCTAATGGTCGCGGGCGCGGATCGCTATCTGCAGATCTGCCGCTGCTTCCGCGACGAGGACCCGCGTGCGGACCGGCAGGCCGAGTTCACGCAAATCGACTTGGAGATGTCCTTCGTCCGCCGCGAGCACGTGGTGGAGATGATGGAGGGCTTCGTCCGCCGCCTGTGGAAGGACATGTGCGGCTACGACGTCCCGCCGATCCAGCGCATGCCGTACCGCGAGGCGATGGAGGACTACGGCATCGACCGGCCCGACACGCGCTACGACCTCAAGATCAAGGACATCTCCGAGGTCGTCGCCAAGAGCGATTTCGGCGTCTTCAAGGACGCGCTCGCCAAGGGTGCGGATCGTCCCCGCTTCAACAGCCAGCGCGGCGTGGTGAAGGCCATCCGCGTCCCCGGCGGCGCGGAGAAGCTCACCCGCAAGATCACCGACGGCTACACCGAGTTCGTCAAGGGCTTCGGCGCCGGTGGTGCGGCCATGGTGAAGGTCAACGCCTCGGGCGCGTTCGAGACCGGCATCGCCAAGTTCCTCGAGCCGCTGAAGGCCGAGTTGTTCGCCGCTCTGGGCCTCCAGCCGGGCGACACCGTGTTCTTCCTGGCCGACACGTACTCGATCGCGACCAAGGCCGCGGGCGAGCTGCGGCAGAAGATCGCCCGCGACATGGGCATCGTCCCCAAGCCCGGCGCCGAGGGCGGGCCGTGGAACTTCCTGATCGTCGTCGACTTCCCCATGTTCGAGAAGAACAAGGACACGGGCAAGTGGATCGCGATGCACCACCCGTTCACCGCGCCCCGCGACGACCAGGCCGAGGCGTTTGTCAATGCGAGCGTGGACGACGACGTGACGATTGAGTCGATCGTCAGCGCCGGCTACGACATCGTGCTCAACGGCCAGGAGATCGCGGGCGGCTCGGTCCGCATCCACGACGGCGCGGTGCAGAGCAAGGTGTTCCAGCTCTTGGGCCTGACGCCGCAGCAGGCGGAGGAGAAGTTCTCGTTCCTGCTGAAGGCCTTGAAGTTCGGCGCTCCGCCGCACGCGGGCATCGCGTTCGGGTTTGACCGCCTGATCATGAACTTCGTGGGCACGGACAACATCCGCGACGTGATCGCGTTCCCCAAGACGCAGACGGGCGCGGATTTGATGACCAAGGCCCCGTCTCCGGTGACGCCGCAGCAGTTGAAGGACCTGCACGTGGCGAGCACGTGGGTTGCGCCGAAGGTGTGATGCACGCGGTTCGATGTCGCAAAGAACAAAGCCCCGGCTCGCGTGAGCCGGGGCTTTTCATTTGATCAGGATGTCCGAGCGGTTCACGCCTCGTCCAGCACCGCGACGGACTCGAACTTCTTGCCTTCGAGCATCTCGAGGCTCGCGCCACCGCCGGTGGAGACGTGGCTGAACTTGTCGGCGAGGCCGAACTGTTCGACGGCCGCGGCGCTGTCGCCGCCGCCGACGATGCTGGTGCCGCCTGCGCCGGTGGCTTCGACGATCGCCTTGGCGACGGTCTTGGTGCCGATGGAGAACGCGCTCCACTCAAACACGCCCATGGGGCCGTTCCAGACGATGGTCTTGGCCTTGCGGAGGACGCCGGCGTAGATCGCCTGGGTTTTGGGGCCGATGTCCAGGCCCATGAAGCCGGGCTTGATGCCGCCGTGGTCGTTCTCGAAGACTTCGACGTCGGAGGGATGTTCGTTGAACTCGTTGCCGCAGACGTGATCAACCGGCAGGTAGAGTTCGGACTTCAGTTTGGCCGCGAGCTCGAGAGCCCGCTTGGCGTCGCCGAGGCGGTCTTCCTCGACCCGCGAGGTGCCGACCTCTTTGCCCTTGGCTTTGAGGAACGTGTACGCCATCGCGCCGCCGACGAGCACGGCGTCGGCCTTCGGGAGCAAATGCTCGATCGCGGCCATCTTGTCGCTGACCTTCGCGCCGCCGAGGACAACGACGAACGGCTTGGCCGGAGCGGCGAGCACGTTGTCGAGGTACTTAATCTCCTTCTCGACGAGGAAACCGGAGACCTTGGGCTTGGTGCCCATGGCCTTGGGCACGCCGACCATCGAGGCCTCGGGGCGGTGGCAGGTGCCGAAGGCGTCGTTGACGTACACATCGGCGTACGCGGCGAGCTTGGCGCTGAAGGCCGGGTCGCCCTTCTTCTCGGCCTTATGGAAACGCAGGTTCTCGAGCAGCACGACATCGCCGGGCTTCATCGCGGCGACCGCGGCGGCGGCCTTGTCGTCCACGCAGTCCTGGCTGGGGAAGGCGACGTTCTTCGACAGGATCTCACCGAGCCGCTTGGCGACCGGGGCGAGCGAGTACTCGGCCTCGAAGCCCTTGCCCTCGGGGCGGCCCAGGTGGGACATCAGGATCGCCGAGCCGCCGCGGTCGAGGACGCTCTTGATGGTGGGCAGCGCCGCCTTGATGCGGGTCTCGTCGGTGATGGTCCCGTCCTCGAGCGGCACGTTGAAGTCGACGCGGATGAGAACCTTCTTGCCTTTGACGTCGATGTGAGCGATGGTTTTCTTGGGCATGGTGAGTACTCGTTGTGAGGGTGAAGTGTGAAGCAGTGGGGCGGGGGAGTGACGGGATTGGTGGGGGGATTGCTGGGGGCGGAGCCTTCCAGACCCCGCCGACGCCGTCCCTTGCAGCCAGTTTAGCGCGGTGGGTGTCGCACTTCGATCACATCGATGTAGGCGCGTGCGGCCGGTGGATGCGGACGAACCCGGTGACGGCCGCAAGTCACCAAGGCCCCATACCTCCGCGCACGGGGGTCGGGGCCTTGGCGAGCACGCGGGGCATCTTTGACTTCTGCAAGGCTCCAACCCCTGTGCGCGCGGGTTGGAGTCTTGCCAACCGCCCCATTCTCGCCACGCCTCCCGCCCGGAGGGCGCACGACTGTTGCCGGCAGATTCATCTGCCGGTTGAAGTCCATCCATTCCTCTTTCTTGCTTTTCTGTCTCCCCGCCCCGGAGGGGCGGACGAATCAGCCATCACGAAATACGTCTTCGAAGCTCGCGTCTTCCCCGTGGGCATGCAGGATCTGCAAGAACTCATCGACAAACGACGTGCGTCGGTGGTGTTCCTTCTGCTGCTGGATGTACTCAACCAGCTTGGGCAGGCTGGATTTGCTGACCGTGAACCCGCCGTAGCCCTCCTGCCAGGCGAAGTGCCCGAGCGCGGGAAACGTCTCGTGGACCCACTGCGACGAACGGGCCTTGACGTGGCGGGCGAGATCGGCGTGGCAGAGCGTGGGCGGGTAGCGGACGGCGAGATGCACGTGATCGACAAACCCGTTGATCGCGATCGCCGTGCAGGAGAGATCGCGGCAGATGCCGCCGAGGAATGGGTGCAGTCGCTCTTCGAGTGCCGCGTCGATCATGGGCTCGCGGCGCTTGGTGGAGAACACCAGGTGGTAGAAGTTCTGCGTCCAGGTGCTGGGCATGAGCAATGGTTGGGGTACCAACGCTTGCTCGGGTGCGAGCGCGTTGCCTTCCGCCCGGAGGGCGCACGAATGTTGCCGGCGGCTTCAGCCGCCGGTGAGGGGTGTTCCGTTTCCTCTTGTCTTGTTTTGGTTT
>JBILLU010000270.1:0-4030 GCA_044375915.1 Phycisphaerales bacterium | reverse complement strand
CTGTTGTGGCAGATTCGAAGCCGGCACCTTTCGCCGGGGTGGAAGTGCCCGGCGACATCGCCGCGTTGGATGATCAGCTCGCGCGGCTCACCGATGAATTGCTCGCCGGCGATGCCGACGCTGGCTCCGACAGTCCTGCCCCGAGCGAGGCCGTGCCGGCGCCATCATCGGCTCCTGCCTCACCATCAACTCCGGAAGCCGCGCCGGCACCTGCGGCTGAAACATCCGCTCCCGCGGTTGTTGCTGCACGGCCCGCGGTTCCCGCGTCCGCCCCGGCTCCGGTCTCGGCACCAACCTCGGCACCAAACTCGGCACCAAACTCGGCACCAACCTCAGCTCCGGCCGTGGCTGCGGCAGTTGCTGCTCCTTCACCCGTCGTTCCCGCGAAGCCGAAGGGTCCATCGGTGTTCACGCGTGCCCGCGAAGCGATGGGCAAGCGTTCGGCTGGCGTCGCGGCGGCGCTCGCCAAGCCGCTCGCGGGCAAGCCGAAGATGGTGCGCGATACCGTCGGTTGGATTGGATTGAACACGATCTTCCTGGCAACTCTGGTCTGGGGCTATCGCTTGATGCTGCAGAAGCCCGAGCAGCCCGTGGCGGCCAAGACGCCGATCGGACTGATCTCCGGGGCGCACGACTCGCACGACTCGCACGGTGCGGCGGCTGATGAGCATGGTGAACCGCACGCCGAAGAGCACAGCGACGACCATGCCGTCGTGAAGGGCGATCCCCACGACGCGGCGGACGATCACGCTGTGCCAAAGTCCGGCCTCGGTGCCGCGACGGCGCTCACCAAGAAGAAGCTCACGTACGCCCTGTCCGACGCGATGGCCGCCAAGATGAGCGGCGGCAAGAAGGACGCCGGCGGCCACGGCGAGGCCAAGAAGGACGACAAGAAGGACGCGAAAAAGAGCGGCGGACACTAGTTCGCCGCGTCGCGTGCTCCGACGTCTGCACAACGCGTGATCGATCAGTCTCCGCCGCCGGTCAGGTTCGCGGGCAGATCCTTGTCATCCACGCGACGGATGTTGGCGCCGAGCTTGGCGAGCCGGTCTTCCATCTTCTCGTAGCCGCGGTCGAGGTGGTAGACGCGATTGATGATCGTCGTTCCCTCAGCGGCCAGACCCGCTAGCACCAGGCCCGCGGACGCTCGCAGATCGCTGGCCATGACCGGCGCACCGACCAGCTTCTTGACGCCGCTGACGATGACGGTCGCGCCCTGACGCATGAGCTTCGCGCCCATGCGTGAGAGCTCGGCGACGTGCAGGAATCGCTCCGGGAAGATGCGTTCGGTGATGACGCTGTTGCCGTCGGCGAGCGTGAGCGTCGCCATCATCTGGGCCTGGATGTCTGTCGGAAAACCCGGGTGCGGCTGGGTGGTGAACTCGACGGGCTTGAGCGTGCGGGCGCTGGTCACGCGGACCGTCGCACGCAGCAGATCGTTGTTCGCACCCGGCGTGACGGCGAGGTGGATGCCCATCGCCAGCAGCTTGTCCTTGACCGCGAGCATCGCGTCGATCGGGCAGTTCTCGAGGGTGATGTCGCCGTTGGTGATCGCGCTGGCGAGCATGAACGTGCCCGCCTCGATGCGGTCGGCCATGACGGTGTGGTCGACGCCCTTCAGCTCGTCCACGCCCTCGATGACCAATCGCGGCGAGCCGTGGCCGCTGATCTTCGCGCCCATCTTGATGAGCATCACGGCGAGGTCGACGATCTCGGGCTCGCACGCGGCGGACTCGATGACGGTCGTGCCCTTGGCGAGCGTCGCGGCGCACATCACGTTGGCGGTGCCCAGCACGGTTGATCCGAACTGCCCGCCGAGGAAGATGGTGGCGCCCTTCAGGCCCTTCTTGGGGGCGCGGGCGGTGATGTCGCCGCCGTCGAGGGTGATCTCGGCGCCCAGGGCGGCGAGGCCGCGGAGGTGCAGATCGACCGGGCGATCACCGATGGCGCAGCCACCGGGCATGGACACCCGGGCAAAGCCGCGGCGAGCGACCATGGGTCCAAGGGTGCTGATGCTGGCCCGCATGGTGCGGACGATCTCGTAGCGGGCGTGCGATTTCTCGAGTGATTCATCCTGGGTGTGCAGCCGCATCACGGCCTGGCCCGCCGGGCCGGAGTGCTCGCCGATGCAACCCAGTTCGCCCAAGAGGTTCCGAAGGGACTTGATATCGGCGAGGATGGGAACGTCGCGCAGGGTGACGGGCTGGTTGGTGAGAAGCGCCGCGCACATCTCGGGGAGAGCGGCGTTCTTGCTGCCAAAGACGCGCAGGGAGCCTTCGAGCCGCTTGCCGCCTTCGATGAGGAACGTATCCATACTGAGAGTCTCCGCCAGCCGCACGCGGCGAGCCGCGTACTCCACCCGAACCCGGAAATCACAAGCCCGGACCATCCATGACCCGGCGCGAGTTTATATCGGATGGGAAGCGTCCGGGAGCGCGGTTTTGGGCAAGGCATTCACCACACAGACGCAGAGCCGCCGAGTGGGAGAACGGGATGCTCTGTCCGAGCCAAGGGGATCTCTCTGTGCCTCTGCGTCTCTGTGGTTGACATCCCTCACTTCGCCCCGACGTGCTTGGCGATCTCGGGCTCGATGGCCTCAGCCCAGCGGAGGTAGCCCGCTTCGGAGAGATGCAGGAAATCCGGCATGATGTCCTTGCCGATCACGCCGTCCTCCCGCATGAAGACCTCCGAGATGTCCTTGAAGGATGTGTTCTCGTCGGCGATGGTCGCGAGCAGCGCGTTGGTCTCCTCGACAACCGTCCGCTGTGGGTTGGGTTTCTCGCCCCGGGGGAAGATCCCCAGGATCAGGATGTGCGTCTTCGGCAGCTTCTCGCGGATGGCCTTGACGACCGCGCGGACACCCTCATTGATCTCATTCGAGCTGTTCGATCGCACCGTGGGGCTCGAAGATGTGTTGTTGGTGCCGATCATCAGAACCAGCAATTTCGGGGTGTTCCCGGCCTTCGGCGTGGCGAGGCCGTCTAGGTTGCCGTGGGCGATGCGGTAGAGCAGGTGCTGGGTGCGGTCGCCGCCGATGCCCATGTTGGCGGCGTTCCGCTTGGCGTAGAACTCGGCCCAGACGCCCTTGCCCGCGCCCTCCCAGCCCTGGGTGATCGAATCGCCCATGAAGAGAAGGTCGATGTCGCCTTTCTCGGCCCCCTGCTTGGCGCGGGCGTTGAAGGACTCGTGGCGATCGATCCACCACTGGTCGGGGCGGGATTCCTGACCAATGGCGGTGTTGGAGGTGGGGGCCGCGGGGGTGACTTGCGGCGCGGGCTGCGTGCCGGGTGCGGCGGGGTCGGCGAGCACACACACAGCGAGAACGCGCAGGACAAGGCAGCTGAGATAGAGCATGCCTGAGTCTACCGATCCTGTCGATGGATGGGCAGCGGCGACCGCGGCGCTTTGAACGAGCCCCGAGCGTGAGCGAGCGGGTCTCTGCGACTTCTTCAAGGCAAGTCACTTGCGGACGCTCACGGCTCCTTTAGCGAGCGTTCGCGGAAGTCTCGGTCGGCGCGGGCGCCGCCGAGCCGCGGATGAGCAGGACGCCCGCGATCAGAAGGGCGATGCCCAGCCCCTTCATCGGGGTGACCGGGTTCTGTTTCAGGCCCAGCCATCCGAAGTGGTCCAGCGCGACGGCGACGATCATCTGCCCCGCCAGCACCGCGCCGGTGAGGGCGACCACGCCAAGCTTCGGGGTGAGAATGATCGAGCTGGCGACATACGTCGCGCCCAGCACGCCCGCGACGTGCGCCCACCACGGTGCTCCGAGGATCTTGACCGGCGCGGGTGCGGGCTGACGCATCGCAATCGCGATCAGCAGCATGGTGATCAGGCCGACGAGGAAGCTGAGCACCGTCGCGTGGATCGGTTGCTGCAAGTGCGTGCCCATCTTGGTGTTGCACGCGGCCTGGATCGGGAGCAGCGCGCCCGCGAGGGCGGCGGCGAGAAGGAGCACATATTGCATGCTCCGTCATCGGGAAGGAAGAGGCCCAAGCAACTTCTTTTCGTCGTTCGCCCCGGGCGACAG
>JBILLU010000001.1:0-52698 GCA_044375915.1 Phycisphaerales bacterium | reverse complement strand
TCCTGCTTGTCGACGACGCTGGCGTCGGGCCAACAGCGCTGGAGGTAGCCGAAGGTGTCGGCGCGAACGCGGGGCGGCTTGCCGTCCTTGCCCTTGATCTTGCTCTTGATGAGATCGGAGAGCTGGTCGCCGAGCGCGCCGGAGCCCGAGAGCTGGACGTTGCCGTGGCTGTCGGTCTGGGCGTTCTTGATGAGCTTGGCGCCGATCGCCTCGCCCTTGGCGTCCTGGATGCCTTCGCTCACGGCGATCTGGCAGCGGCCGAGTTTGGAATAGACCTTCTCGACGTCGGCGATGAATTGGTCGGTGTCGAAGGCGACCTCGGGGACGTAGACAAGATGCGGGCCGTCGTCGTCGCGGTTGCAGACCGTGCGGGCCAAGGCGCTCGCGGCGGTGAGGAACCCGGCGTGGCGGCCCATGATGACGTTGATCTTGACGCCGGGCAGCGAGCGGTTGTCGAGATTGTCGGCGGCGAAGGCGGTGGCGACAAACCGAGCTGCGCTCGGGAAGCCGGGCGTGTGGTCGTTGACGGGAAGGTCGTTGTCGACGGTCTTGGGGACGTGGAAGCAGCGGAGTTCGTAGCCGCTGGCGCGGGCGAGTTCGTTGACGATGCGGCAGGTGTCGCTGCTGTCGTTGCCGCCGGCGTAGAAGAAGTAGCGAATGTTGTGCTCTTCGCACGCCTTGAGGATCTTGGCGCAGTAGTCCTTGTCGGGCTTGTCGCGCGAAGAGCCGAGGGCGGCCGACGGTGTGTTCGCGATGCGCTCAAGGCGATCCTGCGGGATCTCGGACAGATCGACGAGGTCGCCCTTGGTCAGGCCGTTGACGCCGTGACGCATGCCGAGGATCTTCTGAACGTTGCCCGTGGCCATGAGGCCGGAGCGAACGCCCTCGACGACGCCGACGAGCGACTGGTTAATGACCGCGGTGGGGCCGCCGGATTGACCGACGACCGCGTTGCCCGTGAGAAGCTTTGCACCTGCCATGAGAGAACCTCCGTGTAGTGACGGATGTTACGGAGGGAGATCGACATTGGCACGCCGGAGCGTCGCGACGGCGCTAAAGAGGGTTGTGGATTCGGGAGTTGTGTGTGGGGGGACGCCTGCGCCACAGCAGATCGTCGCGATCAGCTCCGCCGCATGATCTCGACGATCCACGCGGGCGTCTCGGCGAGGAAGCTGCGGATGATGCGGGCTCGTGAGAAGTAGTAGATGGAGGTGAGCCCGGGGAGCAGCAGGCCGAGGATGGCCATGGTGCCGTAGAGGCCGTAGGTGACGGCGGAGGTGATGTTGGCGGCCATGGCGTCGATCTGTGGGTCGCCGCTCTGCATGCCGGCGCCGGGCGGCTGACGGAGCGAGGTCGCCAGGGACCACGTGGCATAGGCGACGAGCAGTGCTGCGAGGACGAGTTGGTTCCAGCCGAGGACCTTGGCGCCGGCGGGGTCGGCGCGGCGGAGCATGGCGCTGCCGCGGAGTTCGTTGAGCGCGACAAGCAGCAGCCCGATTCCCACGGCCCAGGCGGACCAGTCGCTGAAGAAGGCGAGCGCGAGCGAGATGCAGGCGAAGACAAGCATGGACCAGCCGCCGAGGGCTGCGACGGAGGCGGCGCGGCGGACTTTTCTCGCGCGACGTTTGGCGTCGGAGAGTTGATGCAGATGCTGGGGCGAGAGCGGACTGCTCTGCGGGCTGGGCGAAGCGGCGTTCTCAGCGGGGGCTGGCATGTCAGAGTGAGTATTCGCCGCGATGAACATGAAGGGGTATCGGCTCGGTGTGCGCCGGGATATGGTGCTGAGGTCGCAGAGGCGAGGCGGCTGTCCACGTATCGGGAGGGGGGTGCCGGGTTGTGGCTCGGCGGAGACAGAATAAACGGTGCAGACGGCACACATGATGCACACCAACCTCCGGATTGCGGGAGGACAGGCGGGTGGTGGCCCGCGGTCCGCGTGAAACGGACTTTTGACACCGCGGCGATTGCCGCGGGAGGTGCGTGTGCTTCGAGTGGTTCTGGCAGCGGCTGGTGCATGTGTTCTGGCGTCGGCGGCGTCGGCGTCGTTCACGATGTCGGACCCGCGGCGGTACTCGTCTACGACGTATACAACGCTGCTGGAGGCCCGGGCGCGGCTGGACAACGTCGGCGCGGGCAGTTGGAAGACTGCGATCTGGGGAACTTCGGGCTCGGCGCCGGTCGCAACCAGCGGCAACTACGCGTCGGACTGGGTGAGCGGGCAGTCGTATCAGTTCCAGTTTGATTACAACGTCGCGACCGGCCTTGCGACGTGGCTGATCAACAACCGCACGGTGACGACGACGCTCGCCTTGTCGAGCGGGAAAGGGCTGGCGGCGTTGCAGTTTGAGGCTCGCAGCAAGGCGGGCAGCTTCATGACGGCGGTGGAGGGGCTCGAACTCGCGGCCAACGGCGGCGGGTTTGCGAGCGTGGCGGGCTTGAACTCGGTGCTTGCGAGCAACGGGACCTTCGCGACCTCGGGGCGGGTGTATCTTGCCCAGAACGTGACCACCCTGAGCGCTCGCGGCACGATCAAGTTCGATTTTCAGGGCGGCACCGCGAGCGGTGACAACATGCGTGGCGCGATCCGGCTGTTTCAGGCCGATCTCGCTTCGCCCCCTGCTTTGGTGCCCTCGCCGGGCGTCATGGGGTTGGCGGTCATGGGGGTGGTGGTGGTGATTCGGCGGTCTCGACGCGGGTAGGTGACACGGGAAAGCACGTGGGGGACCCGAAGTCCCGCGACCGAAGCAGTGGTTGCATCGGCGGGCGTCGGACTCGGTACACTCCCGACCATGCGTCACCTCGTGTCGGTCGTCGCCGCGTTCGCGGCGTGTGTCGGAGCCTCGGTTCTTTCCAGCCTGAGCAGCGCCCAGATCGCCCCGAGCGGTCGGGCGACGACGGCCGCGCCGACCAACGGCGTGCGGCGGACGGACCTGGGCTGGCAAGCGTTCATCAACGCGACGGTGCACGTCGCGCCCGGCAAGGCGGTGTCGAACGCGACGCTGGTGGTGCGCGACGGGCGGATCGCGGCGCTCTTGATTGGCGAGGGCGGCAAGCCTGCACCGACGCCGATCGGGCCCACGGTTCGAGATTGCACCGGGCTGCACATCTACCCGGGGTTCATCGATGCGTTCGTCGAGGCAGCGACGCCGTTGCCGGACGTGACGGCGCCGGGTGCGCACTGGAGCAGCAAGGTGCTGCCGCAGCGGAGCGTGCTGGAGGGGAACGGGCTGGGCGAGAGAGACGCTGACGCGCTGCGTTCGCAGGGGTTTGTCGCGGCGGCGTTGGTGCCAGTGAACGCCGAGGCGGGTCGCTCGGGCGCTGGGGATGACGAAGATGTCGGGCCCCAGCCTTCGAGGCAGGGCGGGGTGTTCCGCGGTCGCGGCGCGGTGGTGAGTCTGGGCCGCAAGCCCGAGGGCGTGGGCAGCGAACGGCCGCCGGTGTATCGGGAGGATGTGTTTCACGCGCTGGCGTTCGAGTTGTCGGGCGGGCGGCGTGCGGCGGTGGACATGAGCGATCCGGAGCGGTGGCCTTCGTACCCGTCGTCGGAGATGGGCGCGATCGCGATGATCCGCCAGACGCTGAGCGATGCGGATTGGACGGGGCAGGCGCGGAAGGACGGGTTCGACGTGCCGTCGAGCGTGCTCGATGCGCTGATCGCGAAGGACATGCCGCTCTATGTCGCGACGAGTGATGAGCTTGAGGCGCTGCGGGCGGCGAAGGTCGCCAAGGAGTTTGGACGGAAGCTGATTGTGAAGGGGAGCGGGCTGGAGTTCCGCCGGCTGGACGCGATCGTCGAGGCGGCGGGGACGACGACGCCGGTGGTGGTGCCGCTGGCGTTCCCGCGGACACCGGACGTGGCGACGTTCGGTGCGGCCGAGGCGGCGGGGCTGCGCGAGTTGATGACGTGGGAGCAGGCGCCGAGCAATCTCCGTCGACTGAAGGAGAAGGGCGTCAAGGTCGCGGTGACGAGCGCGGACCTGCGGCGCAAGGGCGAGTTCCGCGGCAATCTCGAGAAAGCGATGCGCTACGGGCTGAGCGGGCAGGACGCGTTCGCGATGCTGACCACCGAGCCCGCGGCGATCTTGGGCGTGGAGAAGGACCTGGGCACGCTCGAGGTGGGCAAGGTCGCGAGCTTTGTCGTGGCGTCGGGTGATCTGTTCGCGCTCGATTTGGGCGACCTGAAGCCCGCGGAGAAGAAGAAGGGCGAGGCGAAGGCAGACGAAGCGGCGGCGGAGAAGAAGAGCGAGAAGGATGACGCCAAGCCGGACGAGAAGACCGTCGGGAAGGACGCCGGGAAGGACGCGGACAAGGATGCGGGCAAGCCCGGCGAGGAACGCGGCGAGAAGAAGGACGCGAAGAAGCCCAAGGCCGAGATTCGCGAGGTGTACATCGACGGCGTGCGCTACGAGGTTGCGCCGGTGAACGCGGGTGTGTTGGCGGGCACGTGGGACTTGACGCTCGAGCCGCCGGCGCGGATCAACGACGGCACGATCGAGATGATCTTCACCGAGAGTGGCGAACTCTCGATCAAGAAGTCGTTCATCGAGGCCAAGGTCCAGAAGGGCAAGCCCAAGGTCGCGACGGTGAAGGCCAAGGGGGTGGCGTTTGATTCTCGGCGTGTCCAGTTCTCATTCGATCACGCGCCGTTTGGTGGTGAGGGGATCTACACCTCGACGGCGACTGTGGCCCCGAACAACGCGTCGATGACCGGCCTGGCCCGTACTGCGGGCGGCGATGTCCTGAAGTGGCGGGCCGAGCGGAAGGTCGGTGCGGATCTGGCCGAGGCCAAGCCGCGAGAGGCGTCGGTGGTCGGCGTGTACAAGCTGACCCAGATCGACGACAAGGCGAACGACGGGGCCTTGATCAGCATCCGGAAGGACCGCAAGGTGACACTGCGGCAGGGGAACACGGCGCTCGACGCGGACGATGTTGTGATCGACGGTGCGACCGTGCGCTATGTCGCGGACATGAACAAGATGAACAAGGGACCGGCGGCCGAGAACGGCAAGACGCTGGTGAAGGTGGAAGCGACCGTCGCGGGCGACAGCGTGTCGGGCACGATGGTTCTGCCCGATGGTTCGACGCGGGCGTGGAAGGGCGAGAAGCGAGCCGGCGACCCCGAGGTGCTGGCCGAGTTGCCCGAGGCGCTCGGCTATCCGTTCGGCGCGTACGCACGGGAAGACCGGGCCGAGTACGCCAAGCCGTCCGCGACCGTCGTGATCGCAAACGCGACGGTGTGGACTTCGGGCCCCAAGGGGATCATTCCCAAGGGCTACGTGGTCTTGAAGGACGGCAAGATCCAGGCGGTGGGTGAGGGTGCGGCACCCGCGGTGGAAGGCGCGACGGTCATCGACGCGACCGGGAAGCATGTGACGCCCGGGATCATCGATTGTCATAGCCACACTGGCATCAGCCGCGGCGTGAACGAGGGCGGTCAGGCGATCACCAGCGAGGTGCGGATCCAGGACGTGACCGATCCGGACTCAATTTCGTGGTACCGCCAGTTGGCGGGCGGCGTGACGACCGTGAACAACCTGCACGGCAGCGCGAACGCGATCGGCGGACAGAACGCGGTGAACAAGAATCGCTGGGGCGCGATCGCGCCGGATGACCTGCACTTTGCGGGGCGCGACACGTACTCGGACGCCAATCCGTACGCGCCAGGCGCGGGCAAGCGGGATGCGATCCCGTCGGGCGTGAAGTGGGCGCTGGGCGAGAACCCGCGGGCGGTGAACTGGGGAGCGGCCGAGGCGAGACGTCGGTATCCGCAGACCCGCATGGGCGTGGAGACGATCATCCGCGATCGCCTGACGGCGGCGCGGGAGTATCGGCGTGCTTGGGCGGCGTGGGCCGCGGGAGCGCGGGGGACGAAGGACGCTCCGGTGCTGCCGCCGCGGCGTGATCTGGAATTGGAAGCGATTGCCGAGGTGCTCGAGGGCACGCGGCTGGTGCACTGCCACAGCTATCGGCAGGACGAGATCGTGATGCTGGCGCGGGTGGCCAAGGAATTCGGATTCCAGATCGGCACCTTCCAGCACATCCTTGAAGGCTACAAGGCGGCGGTCGAGGTCCGCGACTCGGCGCGGGGAGCGAGCGCGTTCTCCGACTGGTGGAACTTCAAACTTGAGGTGCAGGACGCGATACCGCAGGGACCCACGCTGATGCACGAGGTCGGCGCGGTCGTCAGTTACAACAGCGACAGCGATGACCTGGCCCGGCGCATGAATCTGGAAGCGGCCAAGGCCGTGAAGTACGGCGGGCTGAGCGAGGCGGAGGCGTTCAAGTTCGTGACGATCAACCCTGCGATCCAGCTCGGGATCGAGGCACGGACGGGGAGTATCGAGGTTGGCAAGGACGCGGACGTAGTGATCTGGTCCACGAGCCCGATGTCGGTGGCGTCGCGGGCGGAGCGGACGTACATCGACGGCCGCGTGATGTTCTCGATCGACATGGACAAGGCGCTGCGCGACCAGAACAAGTCGCACCGTGAGCGAATCGTGCAGAAGCTGAAAAAGGAGCCGGCAAGCCGCGGCGGCGGGGATGAGGGCTCGAAGGAGTCCAGCGAGGCCGATGCGTTGCAATTGGACGCGGCCGACAGGGCTCGTGACCGATGGATCATCGATCGCCTGAACCGACGCGGCTCTCTGGACCCGAACATGCCCGGGGTGTGCGGGTGCGGCGTGTTGCATGAGTAGTGGGAAGGGGTGAGGGGTGAGGAAGGCTGAGGGAATAGGACTTCGGACTGAGGGATGTGTTGGTTGGTGGTGGGCTGATTGGAGTTTGTCATGAGTGCAGCGGTGATGCGGCGTGTGATCGGTTTGGCGGCCGTGGTTGCGGCGTGCGCGACGGCGTGGGGGCAGGACTTGACGGTGAAGGCTCCGGCCCAGAGCCGTGCCGTGGTGATCCGTGGGGCGACGATCCATCCGGTGAGCGCGGCCCCGATCGAGAACGGCGTGATCATGCTGGCGGGTGGCAAGATCGAAGGGGTGTACACCGAGCAGCAGTTCGCGGAGATGGAGAAGGTCGCGTCGTGGGCGGCGCCCGGGCCGCTGTTTGTCGATGGCAAGGGCAAGCACGTCTATCCGGGTCTGATCGCGGCATACACGCAATTGGGGCTCGACGAGATCGCCATGCTCGATGCGAGCCGCGATTTCAATGAGGCTGGTGATTTCTCGCCCGAGGTTCGGGCGATCGCCGCGGTGAACGCCGACTCGAACAACCTGACGGTCACGCGCTCCAACGGCGTACTGGCGGCAGGCGTCTTCCCGCAGGGCGGCACGATGCCGGGGCAGCCGGCAGTGATCAAGCTTGAGGGCTGGACCTGGGAGGACATGGCGGTTGCACGCTCGATCGGCACTGTGATCGAGTGGCCCTCGATGCGCCCGGTGCAGAGCTTCTTCGTCCGCACGCCCGAGGCGGAGCAGCGCAAGCGGACGCGTCAGCAGATCGACACCATCGACGCGATGTTCCGCGCTGCCAAGAGCTACGTCGCGGCGAAGAACACCGACCCCACGACGCCGACGGATCTGCGCTACGAAGCGCTGCGGGCGTGCGTCGAAGGCGAGCCGAAGACCCGCAAGCCGGTCTACATCACCGCCAACGACGTGGACCAGATCAACGCCGCGGTGGCGTGGGCCGCTGAACAGGAACTGCGCTGCGTGATCGTCGGGGGCTTTGACGCTCCGCTGTGCTCGGAGCTTCTCAAGAAGCACGACGTTCCGGTGATCGTGCAGGGCACGGTGCGGTTCCCCAAGCGCGACGATTCGGATTACAACCAGACGTTCGCGCTGCCTGCGAAGCTGAAGGAACTGGGTGTGCGGTTCAGCATCAGCAGCGGCGAGGAGACGCCGCACGAGCGGAACACCCCGTACGCCGCGGGCATGGCGATCGCGCACGGCCTGAGCGAAGACGAAGCGATTCGCTCGGTCACGTTGTCCGCGGCTGAGATCCTCGGCGTGGCCGATCACCTCGGCTCGCTGGAGAAGGGCAAGGACGCGACGGTGATTGTCACGACTGGCTCGCCTCTGGAAATCACGACACAGATCGTGGACGCATTCGTGGACGGCAAGCGGATCGATCTCACGAACAAACAAACCAAGCTGTACGACAAGTACAAGGAACGCTACCGCCAGATGGGTGAGCTGAAGAACGAAACGAAGAAGTGAGGTCGCTCAGAGCCCGACCTTGATGCCCTCTTGCTTGAACTTCTGCAGGACGAGCTGAAGTTCTGCGAGAGCCTTGTCGAGCCGCTCGGCGGCGCCGTTGAGCGAGCGGTAGAGATCGGGGTTGTTGACGAGTTGGCCCGCCGTGCCGTCGCCTCGGTTGATCTTGGCGGCGATCTCGCCGGCGTCGGCGAGCGCGGTGTCGAGTTTGGCGAGCGTGGCCTTGGCGTCCTTGGTGAGGTTCTCGACGGCGACAGCGGCGCGTTCGGCCTTGGTGTCGATTCCCCTGGCGGCGTCGTCGATCGACTTGGCGGCGGACTTGGCCTCGTCCAGCAGCGTGCCGAGCTTGTTGGTGGAGTCCTTGATGCTCGCCAGCAGCTGCTCGTCGTTCAGCCACGTCTGCATGGCGGCGAGCGTGGTGTCGGCGCGGGCGACCAGGTCGGCGATCGTGACGGGTTCCTTGCCGCCGCCGGAGGGATTGCTCATCGACATGTCCGACGTCGCCTTCGGGCTGCCGAGCAGGCCCTGGAGGCTTTCGCCGAGCTTGGTGTAGGTGTCGGCGAACTTCTCGAACTTGGTCGCGGTGGCGGAAAGCTGTTCGATGGGCTTCTTGAGGTCGCCAAAGAGCGTGCGGGGAACGACGCGGATCGGCTTGGCGCTCCCGCCTGCGGCGTATTCGCTTTCGCCGATGTACTGCGAGCGGTCGGCGTTGTCGGCAAAGCCGAGGGCGAGTGCGGAGTCGCCGATGAAGCGGGTTTCGACGGACACAGCCAGGTCGCGGGGGATCTTGACGCCGCGGTCCACTGAGAGCGTGGCGATCATGCCGTCGGTGGGGGGATCGGCGACTTCGAGCTTGGTGATGGTTCCGACGCGGACGCCGTTAAAGAGGACGGGCGAGGTGCCGCTGATGCCGGAGGCGTCGGGCATGGAGATCTTGACGGGGTAGACGCGTTCGAGGCCTTTGCGGAGTTCCCCGAAGAGCATGAGCATGAAGACCAGCCCGGCGACGCCGAGGATGGCGGTGAGTCCGACCAGAAAATCACGAACAACGGCGCGGTTCATCTTCGGTCCTGTGAGCGTCCTGCTCGGGGGCGTGCTTCTGACGGGCGACTGTATGAGTTCAGCAACGCGGGTTCACTTGCCGTTGCGTGTCGGGGCGTCGTCCTGTTCGTCCTCGTGGTCGTAGCGGCCGATGAGGAACTGGCGGACGCGGGCCTCGGGATGGTTCTCGAGCTCGTCGTATGTGCCGTCCGCGGCAACCTTTCCGTTGAGCAGGAGGACGCAGCGGTCGGCGACCTTTCGGGCGGAAACCAGATCGTGGGTGACGACGATGCCGGTGACACCCATTGTGTTCTTGAGCTTCAAGATGAGCTCGTTGATGCCGTCGGAGCGGATGGGATCCAGGCCGGTGGTCGGTTCGTCGTAAAGAACGACGCGGGGTTGCAGGACCACGGCCCGTGCCAGCGCGACTCGCTTGCGCTGGCCGCCGGAGAGCTGAGCGGGGAGCTTGTGCTCGATGCCGGGCAGGTCGACCGTGGCGAGGGCTTCACGGACGCGTTCGTGGCGTTCTTCGCGGGTGAGTTTGGTGTGCTCCCGAAGCGGGAACTCGATGTTTTCCTCGACGGTCATCGAGTCAAAGAGCGCGCTCATCTGGAAAACCAAGCCGATTTGCAGTCGCATTTCGGTGAGGTCGCGCTCGCGGCGGTTATCGATGCGCTGGCCGTCGAAGTACACCTCACCGCGGTCGGGACGCAAAAGCCCGACGATGTGCTTGAGCATGACGCTCTTGCCCGAGCCCGAGGGCCCGAGGACCACGGTCGTCTTGCCCGGTTCGATCGCGAGATTCAGCCCCGCGAGCACCTTCTGCGGTCCGAACGCCTTGTGGATGTCGCGAAGCTCGATGATTGGGGCACCGGTCGGATGCGCAACGCTGGCGGCGAGCTGATCGGCGCGATTCGCGGCGTGGTAACTGCCGTCCGCACTCTGGCTCGGCGCGTTGGATGTGGTGGGGGTGGTGGGAGTGGACATGGTGGACCTGGCGTACGCTCCGCTTCGATGAGCCACGCGAGCGAGGGTATCCGGGAACTTTCCAGAACAACCGTCCGCAAGGGCCGCAAGTTTGACTTTGAGGTCGTGCGGGTCCGGATGCCCGGCGGGCAGGAACTCGAGCGCGAGATTGTGCGCCATGGCGGGTCGGCGGTGATCCTACCGATCCTTGAGTCGGGTGGCCGACGCCAGATCGTGTTCGTCGAGAACCATCGCTTCTCTATTGGGAGAACGCTGCTGGAGATTCCGGCGGGAACGTTGGAAGCGGGTGAGGACGTCTCGGTGTGCGCGGGACGCGAACTGATCGAAGAGACGGGCTATCGCGCGGCGCGGATCGAGCGACTCGCGGAGTTCTATCCGACGCCCGGAATGACCGACGAACGGATGCGCCTGTTCATCGCCACGGGGTTGACGCACGTGGGGCAGGATCTGGAGGACGATGAGTCCATCACGGTGCGACTTCTGGACGCCGCCGAGGCGATGCGCCTGGCGACGAGTGGAAGTTTGGAAGACGGCAAGTCGATCCTGGCGATCACGCTCGCGCATGCACGCGGGTTGATCTAGGCGAGCCGGCTTGTCGATGCGGTCGCGGCGATCAGGACAGATCCGCAGCGATCGGACGCAGGCCGAAGACACGCTGCACGAACGCACGACCGGCGTAGATCAGCGGCGTCATGCCGACGGCGATGAAGAACTTGAGGACGTAGCCCGTCGCGGCGGTTTTGAGCACGAAGCTCAAATCGGCGCTGGGCTGGCCGAGCATCTTGGGAAAGAGCCAGAAGAAGAGGAAGGTCACGATCAAGCTGTCGAAGATCTGGCTGATGATCGTGCTGCCGGTGGCGCGGAGCCAGACCATCTTGCCCGCCGTGAGATGCTTGAAGACCGCGAAGACGAAGATATCCAGGAGCGAGCCGAGCAGAAACGCGACGAGCGACGCCATGTACATCAGCGTGGCGCTGCCGAAGATGTTCTCGAACGAGGCCTGGTTCGCCGTGCCGGGGATGCCCTCGAGAATCGGGACGCGGCGGGCGACGCTGATGAGCACGAACGCGAGGAAGGCCATCGCGAACGCAACGTACGTGACCCGGCGCGTGGCCTTGCGGCCGTAGTACTCGTTGATGAGATCGGTGAGCAGGAATGTGATCGGGAACGGGATCATTCCCACGGTGTGCTCGATGCGGAAATTCTCGCTGCCGAGGGCGGCGACGCCGGTCGGGATCGAGAACAACTTGACGCCCAGCACGTTGGCCATGACCAGCGAGGTCACATAGACGCCGCTGAGCCAGAGGTAGAGCGACTGCGGCGTCGAGAACGCGTGGGGGTCGCGGGCGTCGAGGGATTCGGCGGGATGGAGTGGTGTTGGTGTGTTCGCCATGCGGTCGGTCTTGTGTTGGGCGGGCAGTTTACCGCAACGATTCGCCCCGTGCCGGTGGCTGGATGCCGCGCGTCGCGCCCGATTGCTCCGCCGTACCATGGCGGCGTGACTGCCGCGGGTGCATCATCTGTGCCGGAAACCCGTCCGATCCGGGTGCTTTCCAACCTGGTCGCCAGCCAGATCGCCGCGGGCGAGGTGGTGGAGCGGCCGGCGAGCGTTGTGAAGGAACTCGCGGAGAACGCGATCGACGCCAGCGCGACGCGGGTCGCGGTGGAACTGGAACAGGGCGGCGTGGAACTGGTCCGGGTGACGGACAACGGCGGCGGCATCGCCAAGGGCGACCTGCCGCTGGCGATCGCCCCGCACGCGACCAGCAAGGTCTCGAGCATCGACGATCTGGATCACATCGCGACGCTCGGTTTCCGTGGCGAGGCGCTGGCATCGATTGCGTCGGTGTCGCGGCTGTCGATTCGATCGCGCACGACCGCGTCGAACGAGGCGTTTGAACTGGTGAGCGAGGGCGATGTCGTCCAGCCGATCCGGCCGACGTCGGGCCCGGTCGGCACCAGCGTGAGCGTCCGGAATCTCTTCTTTAACACGCCGGCGCGGCGGAAGTTCCTGCGCACGATCTCGACCGAGCAGGGCCGATGCCACGACACGCTGCTGGCGATCGCGATGGCACATCCCCTGATCGGTGTGCGGCTGGTGATCGACGGCAAGGTGGTCTTCGACCTGCCGCCGGATCAGACGCCGCAGCAGCGCATTCTCGATCTGATCGGCAAGGAACTGGAGCCGGAACTGCTGGTGGTGCAGTCCGATCAGCACGACGTGCGGGGCGTGTCGCTCTTCGGGCTGATCGGGACGCCGTCGATCGCGCGGGCGACGAACAAGAGCCAGCACGTGTTTGTGAACGGGCGTCCGGTGCGGGATCGCACGGTGCAGCACGCGCTGCTGCAGGCCTATCGCGGGCTGATCGAGCCGTCGCGGTATCCCACGGCGGTGCTCATGCTGGAGATGTCGCCGGAAGCGGTGGACGTGAACGTGCATCCGACCAAGGCGGAGGTGCGGTTCCGTGACTCGTCGCTGGTGCACTCTGTGGTCTATCACGCGGTGACGCGGGCGCTTCGGGCTGCGGACTTGACGCCGACGTACTTCTCCCTGGGCGGCAGCGTCCCTAATTCGCAGGCCACGCAGCATCCGGGCGTGCTGCCCGGTGCGTCGACGGCACCGATCGTGGAGCCCCGAACGCCGCCCTCGCCGCAGCAGGTCGAGGCGTTCGTGGGCTACCTGCAGCGATTCGAGCCCGGCACACAGCAACCGTTGCTTGCGAGCGGCGCCGAAGGGGCACTTGTTCCCGACGCTGCGACCCCGCAGCCCTCGGCAACCCCCGTGGTCGGTGACTCGCCCGTCGCAGCGTTGCAGGACACGCGTGTCGAGATCCCTGAGGTCCGCCGTGCCGATCGCATCTTGCAGGTGCACAACTCGTATGTCGTCACACAGGACGCGCAGGGCGTGGTGATCGTCGATCAGCACGCGCTGCACGAGCGGGTGATGTTCGAGGCGTTGCTTGCGCGGGTGGGGAAGGGCAATCTCGAGAGCCAGCAGTTGCTCACGCCGGAGATCGTGGACGCGACGGCGGACCAGTTGGGGCGGCTGGAGGAGATGAAGCCGCTGCTGACGCGGGTCGGCATCGAGGCGGAGACAGCCGGGCCTCGGTCGATCGCGGTGCGGGCGTTTCCGTCGTTTCTCTTCTCCCGCGGCGTGGAACCTGGGCCGTTCATCGCCGACCTGCTGTCCTTGACCGATGACAACGAAGAGGCCTCGCGCGACACGCGTCTGAAGGCCGGCGACACCGGGCCGCGGGACGAGCGGCTGCTGCGCGATGTGCTCGACATGATGGCGTGCAAGGCCGCGATCAAGGCTGGCGATGCGATGTCGGACCTGGAGTTGAACGAACTCATGCGGCTGCGCGAAGCGGTCGAGCGATCGAGCAACTGCCCGCACGGCCGGCCGACGACGGTGCGGCTGACGATTCGTGAGTTGGACAAGTTGTTCGGGCGCGGGTGAGAGCGTCGCGTTACGTGGGCGCGAACGGACTGCCGTCGAGGCGCACCTCGCGTAGGAGCGTGGTTGTCGTGTCGCCGACGAGGTGAAACCAGAGCATGGCGAGAGCGGCGCGGGCCGACCAATCACGCACCGTGGCGCGGTCGCCGCTCATGGCGAAGCGGCGGACCTCTGTCGGGAAGCCGTCGCCAGCGAGCGCGATGAACACGGTTCCGACGGGTTTTCCGGGAACAGCGCCGCCGGGGCCGGCGATGCCGGTAATCGACAGTGCGAACGTGCTCGCGGCGACGCGGCGGGCACCCTCTGCCATGGCGGCTGCGACTTCGGCGCTCACAGCGCCAGGTGCGGCGCCGCCGTTCTCTGAGAAGAGGTGGCCGGGCACACCGAGGTCGCGGCGCTTGGCCTCGTTGGAGTATGTCAGCCACCCGGCGATGAACGCATCCGACGATCCGGGCACATCGGTGAGAAGCGAACCCAGCAGGCCGCCGGTGCAACTCTCGGCGACACTGAGCGTCTGCCCCGCGGTGCGGAGGCGATCGAGGATCGCCCCGGGCAGCGACTGCTCGCCCGATGCAAAGACGGAGTTGCCCAGGAGCGTGCGAACCGCGGCCTCATTGGCGTCGAGCGCAGCGGCCGCGGCGTTACTTGGTCCTTCGTATCGCAGCCGCACCGACACGATCGACTGCGAAGCGGTGGTGCCGATGCTCGGGTTCCGCGTGCGGGACATCATGTCGCCGGCCTTCGCGAGGCGGGCGGCGATCTCGGACTCGCCCAGGCCGATCGTGTGCAAGCCGCGGGTGGCGACGGTGCGGCCGGGTTCGAGGCGCAGCCGCGGGCGGACGTGCTGCTCGAACATGGGCGTCATCTCGCGGGGCGGGCCGGGGAGGCAGAACACATCGCAGCCGCTGGCGAGGCGAGCACGCAGGCCCGGGGCGGTGCCGTGCGGGTTTGGAATCATCTCCGCGCGATCGGGTCGCTGCGCCTGGACTCGGTTGAGATCGTTCATGACCCGGCCGCGGGACTCGAAATAGGCGCGGATCGCGGCGAGCGACGGGGCGTCTTCCACCATCGCGCCACCGATGACGTCAAGCAACGCAAAGCGGGTGAGGTCGTCGGCGGTGGGGCCCAGGCCGCCGGAGCAGATGATGAGGTCGGCTCGCTCGCTCAGGCGGCGCAGTGCACCAGCGATGGCGTCGCGATCGTCAGGCACACTGACGTGCTCGAGCGGCAGTACACCGATCTCGAGCAGCCGGGCGCTGAGCCAGCGGCTGTTGGTGTCGAGCGTCTGGCCCAGGACGATCTCGTCGCCCTGCGAGATGATCGCGGCGGTGCGGTGGAATCGCGATGCGGCGGGCGTCGTCAAGGCACTCTCTCCGGCTGTGGCACCGCTTCCATCGTTGCCGGCGGCGCTTCGCGGAGGATTCGGTTCCATTCGGCATTTAGATGCCGCAGCGTTTCGTCCAGATCGGCGCTGTCCACAAGCACCCGCTTGATCGCTTCCTCGAAACTGCGGCGAAGGTCGGGCCAGGTGTCGAGCGCGGCTGTGAAGCCGACGGCGGTGGGAAGGCTGTCGGCGACGACCTTTCGGGCGCGGGCGAGCACGCCGTCGGGGCCGTTCATCTCAGCGTCGGTGGGACGAAAGTAGGGATCGCTCGCGCTGGCCGCGGTGCTGGGCATGATGGCTACGAGTTTGCAGAACTCAAGTTGAGCTTGCGACCCGGTCATCCACCACGCCAGCGCGGCGGCCTCTTTCGGATGCCGCGACTGGCTCGTGACGGACAGCACCATGATCGGCATGTGGGCCCGCCCGAGCGAGCCGCGGACATCTTCTCGCACCATCGAACGCGCGTACACCTTCGGCGAAACGTCGCGGACATTCTTCAGGAAGTTTGGTCCGGTGCTGATCACGGCGATCGACTGCTCCTGGTACAGATCGAGCAGGTGGCTGTGCCCTTGTGTCGCCGCGGCCCGGGGCAGATCGCCGCGGCGGAAGGCATCGACCCACAGAGCGATGTAGTCGCGGACCTCGGGGCGGGTGAGATCGGCCTCGAGCCCCTTGCTCGGATCCGCGGGGTCGCGGGGTCGGAGCGGAACGAGCCCTTCGCCCAGCAGCATCACCGGCAACTGGCTCTCTTCGCCCAGCGGCTGGCTGATCAAGAACTTGCCGGTGCGTTTGCGAAAATCGGACGCGAGCGCGAGCACACCCCGCCAGTCGCCGGGCAGCGTGTCGAGCTTTAAGCTGCCCGCCTCGAGCAGTTGCGTATTGATGATGCTCGCCTGTGGGTTCACGTACCACGGCAGGGCCAGAAGTGGCTTGCGTGCCGCGTTGGCGCTGTAGACCTTGCACAGGAACAGCGCGCCGGGCAGGTATCGTTCCTCGGGCGATTGATCGGTTGGCACCAGCGGGTTCAGATCAACGAACGCGCCCAGCGCGGCAAAGCGGGCGTAGTTCACGTCCGACATGTTCACGACATCAGGTGCTCGCCCCGCTGCGGCGGCGGAGATGAGTTTTCGTTCCAGGACGGTGTACGGGACGTCGACCCATCGGACCTTGACGCCCGGGTGTGCGGCTTCGAAGGCGGCGAGCTGGCCACGGATGTAGGTGTCGAACGTGGCGAGGGCGATCGTCCAGAACTCCAGCTCGATGACGCCTCGTTCCGCACGACGGGCGCAGGATGGCGTCATCGCGACGCCGAACGTGGCGGCGAGCAGGGCGAGTGCGAATGCCAGTCGGGCAAGGACGCGTTGCACGCCGAGACTGTACCGCGGGGCGGTGCGGGTCGCCCCGGACACGTCGTTGCGATCGCCGGTACAGTTTGGATCGGAGAACCCATGTCCACGACCGACTACGAGAAACTCGGCGCCTTCTACCTCGGCAAAGTCTTCGACCCCGCCGCCTGGAAGCGCACCGACGATTACCTGATGTACGACTCCCGCGATCTCGTCACGCACGGCGTGTGCGTTGGCATGACCGGCTCGGGCAAGACCGGCCTCTGCCTCGGACTGCTCGAAGAGGCCGCCATCGACGGGATCCCGTCGCTCATCATTGATCCAAAGGGCGATCTCGCCAACCTGTTGCTCACCTTCCCCAACCTCGCGGCCGCCGACTTTCGCCCGTGGATCAACGAAGACGACGCACGGCGGAAGAACATCTCGCCCGACGAGTTCGCGAAGCAGCAGGCCGAGCAATGGAAGAAGGGTCTTGAATCGTGGGGTCAGGACGCGGCCCGTATCCAACGACTGCGCGATTCGGCCGAGTTTGTGGTCTACACCCCGGGCTCGAACGCCGGTGTGCCGCTGAGTGTGCTGCGGAGCTTCGCCGCCCCGCCCCCGGCGATCCGCGACGAGGCGGAACTGATGCACGAGCGTGTGGAAACCACCGTCAGCGGCATCCTCTCGATGCTCGGCCGCGAGTCGTCGAGCCCGACGCCCGAGAGCGCGTTCCTGGGCGCGCTCATCGAGCAGTGGTGGGGGGCGGGCGAAGACCTCGACCTCGCGAAGCTCATCCAAGCCGTCAACAAGCCGCCGATGACGCATGTGGGCGCGATGGCGCTCGAAGAGTTCTTCCCGGCACCCGCGCGATTCCAACTCGCCGTCGCACTCAACAGTTTGCTCGCGTCTCCGGGCATGAAGCGCCTGGGTGAAGGTGCCCCGATCGACATCCAGCAGATGCTCTTCGCACCGGGCGGCAAGCCCCGCTGCGCGATCGTGAGCATCGCCCATCTGGGCGACAACGAGCGCATGTTCGTGGTGTCGCTGCTACTGAACGAGATGCTGTCATGGGTCCGCAAACAGAGCGGCACGACCTCGCTCCGAGCCCTTCTCTACATGGACGAGATCGCTGGCTACGTCCCGCCGGTGCAGAACCCGCCCAGCAAGCGCCCGCTGCTCACGCTCATGAAGCAGGCCCGCGCCTTCGGCGTCGGCGTCGTGCTGGCGACGCAGAACCCGGTTGATCTCGACTACAAGGGGCTCTCCAACGCCGGAACGTGGTTCATCGGCCGCCTGCAGACCGACCGCGACAAGCAACGCGTGCTTGACGGCCTTGAGGGCGCGTCCGCCGCCGCGGGCGCCTCGTTCGACCGCGCGCAGATGGACACCCTCATCAGCAAGCTCGGCAACCGCGTCTTCCTGATGAACAACGTCCACGAGCCGGGGCCGGTGCTGCTCGAATCACGCTGGTGCCTGTCTTACCTCCGCGGCCCACTCACGCGCGATCAGATCAAAGTCCTGATGGACCCGGTGCGGGATCGATACATGTCTGGCGCGGCGCGGGGCGCGATGCCCAGCGCCGCGGCCACCGCCGCCGCGGCGGTTGCGGCGAACAGTGCGGCCGTGTCGCCGTCGTCCGTCTCGCCCAGTCGCTCCAACGCCGCGAGCGCCGTCAGCACCGGCAACTCCGGCCGCCCCGTTCTCTCTGGCGATGTCCCCGAGTTCTTCATCCCCGCCCGAAGCACCGACGCCGTCGAATACCGCCCCATGCTGCTCGGCTTCGCCAAGGTCTTCTACGGCGGCACCCGCGCCGGGCTCTCGCACGAAGAACAGCTCGCCTTGCTCACGCCCATCACCGACGGTGCGGTCGCCGCCGACTGGGAGCACGCCGATGCCGTCGATCTCTCCGACAAAGACCTCGACAAAGAGCCGCTCGCCAGCGCCGCGTTCGCCCCGCTCGCTGCCGATGCGGCCAAGGCGAAGTCCTACGACAAGTGGAAGAAGGAACTCACCGAAGGCATCTTCCGCTCCCGCTCGCTCGAGATGTTCAGGAGCGCCGAGCACAAACTCGCGTCGGAGCCCGGCGAGTCCGAGGCCGCGTTCCTCGCCCGCGTCAGCCACGCCGTCCGCGAGAAGCGAGATGCGGCGATGGAGAAACTGAAAGCCAAATACGGCCCCAAGGTCCAGACCCTGCAAGACCGTGTCCGCCGCGCCGAGCAGGCCGCGGAGGTTCAGCGTGAACAGGCCAGCGGCGCCAAGATCGGCACCGCGTTGTCGATCGGCAGTGCGATCTTCGGCGCGTTGCTCGGCCGCAAGGTCGCGAGCAGCGGCAACATGGGCCGCGCCGCCACCGCCGCCCGCGGCGTCTCCCGCGCCAGCAAGGAGTCTTCCGACGTCGCCCGCGCCGAGGAGAACGTCGCCGCGGTTACCGCGCAGTTCGAAGCCCTCAAGAAGGAGTTTGACGACGAGATCTCGGCGCTTCAGGGAGTTGAGGTCGATCCCGCATCGATTGAGAAGATCAGCCTTCGGCCCAAGAAGACCGACATCAACGTCCGTGCGGTGGTCCTCGCTTGGGCCCCACACAGCCGCGACGGCGCCGCGGCGTGGTAGTGGGGAGTTCACCACGGAGACACAGAGGCACAGAGAAGAGACTTCAACTCGAAGGGCTCGAAGAACTCGAAGAAGTCACAAAGCAAAGGCTCTTTACTGTGCGGCGAATGCACGGCCGACACGTCAGCATGTGATGGACTCAATGAGCACTGGGTCCACGTGCACTCATCATGGGCTTTGTGTCCACTGCTTTCTCCACTTCGAGCCCCTTCGCGCCCTTCGAGTTGAACTCCCCGCCTTACCCTTCTCCGCGTCTCTGTGCCTCTGTGGTTCATGCTTCCACCCGGAGCCCCAAATGATCCAAGTCCGTGTCCTCGGTGCCGCTGGAGGCGTGACCGGCTCCGCCTATCTCGTCGAAACCTCCCAGACCAAGGTCCTCGTTGACCTGGGCATGTTCCAGGGCAGAGACGCCCGCACCACCAACGGCAACGGCGAGCGGATCGACGTCAACGCGTCTCTTGGCGTCATCGATCCGCGTTCCCTCGCCGCCGTCGTGCTGACGCACGCCCACCTCGACCACACCGGCCGCCTGCCGATGCTCACCCGCGCCGGCTACAACGGCCCGATCTTCGCCACACCCGCCAGCGGCGACCTCACCGAAGCCGTGCTCCGCGACTCCGCGGGCATTCAAGAGCAGGACACCCAGCGCGAGAATCGCAAACGCGAACGCGCCGGCCTTGACCCGATCGAGCCGATCTACACCAAGCAGGACGCCGAGGCTGTCTACAAGCTCATCAAGGACGTGCCGTACGCGAAAGAAGCGCCCGTCGCCCCCGGCGTCAAGATCCGCTACTACGAGGCTGGCCACATCCTCGGCAGCGCTTCTATTGCGATGACGGTGTCCGACGCCGGCGTCACCAAGAAAATCGTCTTCAGCGGCGACATCGGACCTCGCAATGCCCCCATTCTCCGCGACCCTGAGCCGCCCAGTGAGGCCGACCTTGTCTTCCTCGAGTCCACCTATGGCGACAAGGAACACCCAGGCACGTCCGCTTCCGTCGAGAGACTCATCCGCATTGTCCGCGACACGATCTTCAACAAGCAACGTGTCATCATCCCCGCCTTCGCGATCGGCCGCACGCAATTGCTGCTCTACCACCTGATCTGCGCTCACGAGGCCGGTGAGCTCGCCGACATCCCGGTCTATCTCGACAGTCCTGCCGCCAAGCGGGCCACCGAGGTCTATATGAAGCACACCAACCTCTACGACGCCGAAGCGACCAAGCTCGCTCGCTGCCAGCGCCTCGTCGACGGTCTGAAATCGCTGCGCCTCATCGAGACCGCCAACGAATCGCGGGCACTCAACGAATCGTGGGACCCCTGCGTCATCATCGCCGGTAGCGGCATGTGCGAGGGCGGCCGCATCGTCCACCACCTGCGCCACAACCTCTGGCGCCGCGGCACCGCAGTCGTTCTGGTCGGCTATATGGCCGAGGGCACGCTCGGCCGAAAGCTCGCGGACGGCGCCGATCAGGTGTTCATCTTCAACGACCCGATCGCGGTGCGTGCCGACATCCACCGCCTCGACGGCTTCAGCGCGCACGCTGGCCGCAGCGAGCTGCTCGCTTGGCCCGAAAAGATGATGAAAGGCCGCCCGCGATTGGTCCTGACTCACGGCGAAGACGGCCCCCGTGCCGCCCTTGCCGCGGGGTTGAAAGACCGCTATGGCGTCGCTGCGGAACTGCCGATGCGGGGAGACGTGATCCACCTCGCAAACTGACACACGCCGAAGCACACCGCGCTGCGTCCGCCGCGGGCGACTCCTCTCCCCGCTTGCGGGGACAGCTTCGTCGAAGGCGAAGCAGGTGGAGGGGATTTCGCGTCGCTCGCGGTGTTGAGCTACGTTCCCCGAGAGCGCTTCACCGCCTCCGCTGCTCAAACAACCACTTCGGCAACTCCGCCGAGCGATACGCCGCGTCCCAGGAGTTGTGGTTCGCGTCGGGGAAGTACGTCGCCTTGATCGCAGGAACTCCGGGCAAACTCGCCTGCTTCGCCTGCACCGCCGTGACGATCGCCTCGGTTTCCTTCGGCAGCACAACGTCGTCCTTCAGGCCATGGAACGTCCAGATCGGCAGCGTGCTGATGCCATCGGCCACGGACTGCGGCGTCACTGGGCCGTTGTCCCATGTGTTCGTGAAGCCGCAGATCGGTGCGACCGCCGCGAACACATCCGCGTGCTTCGCCCCGATCGCCCACGACCCCGCGCCGCCTTGCGAGAGCCCGGTCAAGTAAATCAGCGACGCATCGATGTTGTACATCGTGCGTGCCTCCTCCAGCACGCCCATCGCGAGCCCTTCGTGATCGATCCAGCGCGACTCGGGCGTCGGCTTCTGCGGAAACAGCACGATCGCCGGCCACGCGGCCTCGTTGAACAGGATCGCCGTACCCAGGCCCTGGGCGATCGTCTTCTGACCGTCGGTCCCCGACTCGCCCCGCCCGTGCAAGAACAGAATCAGCGGCACCGGCTTCGACCCGTCGTACCACCGCGGCACGTACACCGCGTACTTGCTCGTGAGCGACTGGCCGTTGCTCGGGACAGTGATGGTGCGGAAGAGGAAGCCGGTCGCCTTGGTCGTGGACATCGAAACTCCGGCATGATTGTGTTCGTACTGCTGCGTCCGGGACGCGCACCCGCCGATCGGGAACGCGAAGATCAGACACGCCGCAGCACAGCACGCGGCGACACTTGGCAGCAATCGACTCATCGCAGGAGAGTAACCGGTGCATCCGAAGGCACTCGTAGTGTCTGCAATTCGACGGAATCGCCGCCGGTTTTGCCATCGGTGGGGGATCGCTCTTGGTTTCTGGCCTGTTCGGTTTTCCACAGCGTAAAAGCATGTGCTGCATACAGTTAAGAAAAACCGGCTTCCGCTCAAAGACCAAACATTGACAAGTCTGTTTGGTTTCGGTACGCTCTGCCTCAGACAGGCCCGCGACCGACGCCGCCCCTGTCCACCGGTTTCCGCGAGGCCAAGGAGGTCCCGCACCGGGCTCAGCGTCGGGCCGACTCGTGGTCCCGGCTGGCGGACGTGGGAGCAATGTCACTCCGGGGTGGACATTCGTTCCCGCGACCGACCCTTCGGCCAACCACCGGTCAACCCGCCTCAGGCGGGAGATTGGGTTTCTCATGGCAGAAGTCGAAGTGAAGATGGAGGACCGTCAGAAGAAGAAGGCCCTGGACAACACCCTCGGCCAGATCGAGAAGGCGTTCGGCAAAGGCGCAGTGATGCGCATGGACGAGACCGCCTATCTCAACATCCCCGGCATCTCCACCGGGTCGATCTCGCTCGACCTGGCGCTCGGCGGCAAGGGCATTCCCCGCGGCCGCATCGTCGAGGTCTTCGGGCCGGAATCCTCCGGTAAGACCACCTTGGCGCTCACCATCGCCGCTCAGGCTCAGAAAGACGGCGGCGTCGCCGCCTTCATCGACGCCGAGCACGCGCTCGACCCCTCTTGGGCCCGCCGCATCGGTGTCAATATCGACGACCTCCTTGTCAGCCAGCCCGACTCGGGCGAGCAGGCTCTGGAGATCTGCGAACTGCTCGTCCGCTCCAATGCGGTGGACCTCATCGTCGTCGACTCGGTCGCGGCCCTGATCCCCAAGGCCGAGATCGAGGGCGAGATGGGCGACTCGGTCATGGGCCTGCAGGCCCGTCTGATGAGCCAGGCGATGCGCAAGCTCACCGGCGTGATCGCCCGCAGCAACTGCACCGTCGTCTTCATCAACCAGATCCGCGAGAAGATCGGCGTGATGTTCGGCAGCCCCGAGACCACCACCGGCGGCCGTGCCCTCAAGTTCTACTCGTCCGTTCGCATCGACGTCCGCCGCACCGGCGCGATCAAGGAAGGCGAAGTCACCGTCGGCAGCCGCACCCGCGCCCGCGTCGTCAAGAACAAGGTCGCACCCCCGTTCCGCGACGCCGAGTTCGACATCATGTACACCGAGGGCATCTCCGTCGCCGGCGACCTGCTCGACCTCGCGGTCGACAGCAAGGTGATCCAGAAGTCCGGCTCGTGGTTCTCCTACGGCGAGATGCGCATGGGCCAGGGCCGCGAACAGGCTCGCGCCCTGCTCAAGGAAAACCAGGAACTCTTCCAGGAGATCCGCAAGAAGGTCCTCGACATCCGCGCCACCCACCCCGTCGGTGGCCGCCCCGTCGGCGCCGTCTCCGGTGACGCCGAGGCCGACGTCGAAGACGACGCGTAAGCACCATCCGGAAAGCGAACCCCACGCGCCAGTGTGGGGCCACCGTTGCTCCCTATCCCGATCTGACTTCCGCCCCCACACGCCCGGCCCCCCGGGCGTTTTCATTTCCGCTTTCCCCGGCCACGCTGTATCATCCAACACCCCATGACCGACCGCGATCCCTCATCCCCCGACTCGCTCGTCCTCCTCGAGGCCCGCGGCATCTCCAAGCGCTTCGGCATCACCCAGGCTCTCGACAACGTCTCCGTCTCCTTCTTCGCCGGCGAGGTCCACGCCCTCATGGGTGAGAACGGCGCTGGCAAGTCCACCCTCGGTAAGGTCATCAGCGGCCTGCACAAGCAAGATTCCGGCGCTGTTGTCGTCCGCACCGATGCCGGTGCCATTCACGAACTCACCCCGGGCGACATCGAGGACTCCTTCGCCCACGGCATCCGCATCGTCCACCAGGAACTCGCCCAGTGCCCCAACCTCTCGGTGGCCGAGAACCTGGGCCTGCACGATCTACCGACGACGCGACTTGGCCTGCTCGACCGCCGGGAGCTCGAGCGCCGCGCCGCCACCCTCGTCCATCGCCTCGACCCTTCCATCGACGTCGCCGCCCCGCTCGGCAGCCTCGCCCCCGGGCGACGCCAGATCTGCCAGATCGCCGCCGCACTCGACGACCGCTCCGCCACTGGCGGATCCAAGCCCCGCGTCATCGTCTTTGACGAGCCTACTAGTTCGCTCTCGATGACGGAGACCGACCGCCTGCTCGAGATCACCCGCGCCCTCGCCAAGCAGGGCATCACGATCATCTACGTCAGCCACCGCATGGGCGAGATCTTCGCCGTGTGCGACCGCGTCAGCGTGCTGCGCGACGGGAAGTACGTCGCCACCACCCGCATCAAGGACCTCGACGAACCCACCCTCGTCGAACAGATGATCGGCCGCCGCCTCAGCACGCCCAGTGGCAAGCTCCCGTCCCTCGCGGCCGAGAACGGCACGCACCACGCCCACGCCGGCGGCGTCGCTCTTGAGGTCAAAGGCCTCACCTCGCCCGGCAAACTCGACAACATTTCGCTCACGCTCCGCGAAGGCGAGATCCTCGGCATCGGCGGTCTTGTCGGCAGCGGCCGCTCTGAACTGCTCAGTGCCATCTTCGGCCTCGACGACAACGCCAACGGCACGGTGGTCATCAAGGGCAAGGACGTCAGCGGCAAGGGTGCTCGCGCCGCGATCGACGCCGGGCTTGGATACGTCCCTGAAGACCGGCGCTTGCAAGGTCTCTTTTTCTTGCTCGGCGTGGGCGAGAACACCGTCGTTCCCTTCATGCCCCGCCTCGCACGCCTCTTTGGCCTGCGCACCGTCAGTGCCGAGCGTGATCTGATCTCGACCAAGTTCCGTGAGTTCCAGGTCAAGGCGGCCAGCCGTGCATCGCTGCCCGGCGAGCTCTCTGGCGGCAACCAGCAGAAACTCCTCATTGCCCGTTGGATGGGCGGCAGCACCCGCGTGCTCCTGCTCGACGAACCCACCCGCGGCATCGACGTCGGCACCAAGGCCGAGATCTACAAACTCGTCCGCGCTGCCGCCGACAGCGGCACCGCCGTGCTGCTGGTCTCCAGCGAGATGCCTGAACTGCTGGCATTGTCGGACCGGCTGCTGGTCATGGCCGACGGCCGCCTCAGCGGCGAACTGAACGGCGACCAGATGACGCAGACCAACATTCTGCGCCTCGCCACCGTTGAGAGCAGCAAGCCTCAGCCCGCGTTGTCGCGGTAACGAGCGATCAACTGTGCGTGGTGCCATCAGTCCGCGGGTTCTGCGGCGCGACTGATGTCCACGCAGCGGTTCTCATGCTGGCCGGCTTCGTTTTGAGCACTCGTTCGCGCCGGCAGGCCCACGGCCTGCCAGAACAAAGCCGGGGGTGCCGCGTGGCACCCCCGGAGAGTTCGTTCTCTTGATTTCAAGCGGCCTCGGCATCCTGCAGCCTGAATGGCGGCGAGAGGCTTACGGACAGATCAACTCGTTGTACGCGGTCGCAAAGATCACGAAGTCCGAGTCGTCGGTCTGAAGGTCGCCGTTGAGGTCTCCGCGCATCGCGGTCAGTTCGTTGTAGAAGTCGGCAAAGGACACAAAGTCCGTATCGTCGACAAAGCCATCGGCGTTGAAGTCGCCCGGGCAGGTCGTGAAGTAGTTGACGTAGTAGTCCTTCACGGCGTTGTTGCCCGAGAGTTCGAACGCCACCAGCGTGATGCGGTTCACGCCGTTCACGAACGTGACCGACCGCGAGTAATCGAACCGGTCGTTCTGTGTCGCTTGGTTGAACGAGTTGCTGCTCGTCACCGGGTTGGCGTTCGTGGCCAAGTTCTGCATGAGGTGCGTGCGGTTCACCGTGCGGTCGTTCGCCTTGATGCTGAACGCGTACGTCGGCGCTCCGCTCGGCACCACCGGAATGTTCAGAATGCTCGCGTCCGGCGGCAGACGATCCACGTAGAACGCCTGGCGGAACTCGCGGAACAGCGCGGCCTCGCCCGCGATGGTCCGCTTGCGGAACGCCACCACCGACAGGTAGTGCACGCCCTCATCCAGGAGCGACGTGTTCACCGTCTGCGAGTAGTTGCCCTGGTTCACGTTCTGCGGCTTGCCGGCCAGCGGGTCCTTGAGCGTCAGGAACTGCTCATATCCCGCGGCGATGCCCGTGGTGTGGTCGAAATCCACCACGCCGTTGGCGTTGAAGTCGCGGTACCCGCCGCCGATCTTGAAGAGCGCGTTGTCGTCGGTGTTGTTGTTGGCGCCCGGCTGGCCCACCAGCGCCACGTCGCCGTTGGACGTCGTGAGGTTGATGTTGAAGCTGTTCGCCGAGACGACCGGCAGCGGCGTCAAGCGCCGACGGAATGTCGGGGTGAAGTTCGTGTCGGCAGCAATCGTGCTGCTCGTGGGCGTCAGGGTCAGCGTTCCGCTGGGGATCGATGGGGCGTAGACGAGATAGCCCTTGTTGTGCGTGCCCGCGGAGCTGGCGTTGTTGGGTACCACGACCGTTGCCCAGCCGCCGGTGGAGTTGAAGTTGGTGGTGGTGATGACGTCGGGGATCGCGTTGGTCGGATCGACCGTGGGATCAGCCGCGTTGCCGGTCAGCTCGATCAGCCGCGTGCCGGTCGAGAACGAGGTGCGCACGAACCGGGTCTGCGTGCCCGAGTCGTAGCGGTCGTTGGTCGCGATCAGGGCGTTGCCCGAGTAGGAGTTGAACCCCAGGTTGGTCCGACGCTCAAAGACCAGCACGTCCGCGGTCGAGGTGTTGCCCGGATCGGTGCTGTTGAGCACGTTGAACTCGCCGCGGCAGACCCAGTTGTGGATCTGCACGAGGCGGATCAGCGTCTGATCAGTTGAGTTCGTCGCGGGGTTCCAGCCCATCGCGGTCGGCATTCCTTGGCGTGGGAAGAAGCCGCTCGCGCGGGTCAGTCCCAAGGCGTTGTGATACACCTTGGGCTGTCCGGAGCGGGTGAGGAGGTACGCGTGGGCGTACATGCCCTGGGCCTGGGCGCTGGGCAGCGGCGGCAGTGATCCGCCGTTGCCGGCGCTGCCGTTGTCGTGGCTGAAGACGTGGTTGACGCCCAGGGTGCCGTCGTTGAAGCCGTCCTGGTTGTCGAGGTGCGCGTTCAGCACGTTCTGCCAGGAGCCGAGTCCGTTGCCGTTGATCAGGTCGCGCAGCTGTCCCGCGCCGTTCAGATCGAGCGCATCGCGGTTGCCCCACGAGTCGCCCTGCCGGAAGATGTTGTTCGTCTTGCGGATGAAGTTGTCGTACGTGAACTGGTTGCTCTCCACGCTCTCGCCGAACGAGAAGGGCGTCACCTTCCGACCGTCCGGCGTCGTCCGACGCTGATAGACCGCTGCGTCCCAGAAGGTGTCCCAGAACCAGCTCGGGACGTGCTTGATCGCGTCGATGCGGAAGCCATCGACCTTGTGCACGTCCATCATCCATTGCGACCAGCGCAAGAGCAGGCCGGTGCCGTTCTCAGCGACCGGCGTGCCGTTCATGCCGTCGAACGGATACAGCGTGAAGTTGTTCGAGCCCGGGTTGCGAGCCGTGCCGGGATTGGTGAACGAGGCACCCGGGAGATTGCGGTTCGGGTAGAACTGTGCGTTCGCCGGGTTGGGCTGGTTGTACACGGTGCCCGCGGGGATGTTGAGCGGATTGCCGGCCGCGACCGGTTGGCGGATGAACTGGTTGTTGCTTTCCTGCGCGATATCCACGAGCGCGACCAGATCGCCCTTGTACAGGTCGTACCGCGCGCCGCTGGGGTTCTCCGACTGCAGGTATCCGCCCGCAACGCCGTTGTGGAAGTCGCCCCAATTGTCTGTCGCCTGCTTGGTCGTGAAGCCGGGGTTCGGGCTCATCCAGAAGCCGGGCCACCCGCCCGCCTGCTGGAAGCCGCTCGAGCCGTCGCGCCCCGAGTTGTGGTTCATCACCGAGTCGATGTACACCAGTCCGTCGGCGCGATGGAACTCATCCACGAGCGCGTCGAAGTACGCCGCCGTTCCGTACGCAGTGGGGGAGCTGGGTGAGCCCAGATCAAACCGATCGAACGGGTCGTACCCGGCGCTTGAGGTGTCCCGCCCCTTCGTCACCGGCGGCAGCCACACCGAGCCCCATCCATAGGTGAACCAGTCCGGCAAACGACGCTCCATGTCGTACCACTTGTTCTCGAACCACTGCAGCATCGCCGGGTTGTCGCCCGCCACGACCGGCGCTGCGAACGCCGTCATGCTCACCGTCGCGCCCGCGAGCTTCGCGAGAATCACGACTTGCAGGCCACGCTTCATTCCATTGCCACGAGTCGACATTCCGTTCTGCTCCTCTCGTGCAGCCGCCTCTGGCGCGCTGCTGGTGGGTCTCTTTCCCGAGTTCCCGAATCACTCCGACACCGACCGCGAAACGCCTCCATCGGCTCCGGGCGCAGTCCCGCCCGATTCCGATGCCGCGGAACGCACTCGTTCGTGTCGGCACAACCTCTCTTCGATCCTCTCCGTGACACGGTTCGTACCAGTTTTCCCGAACCAACTTTCCCCTGAAGCCCTTCTCGCTCAAAACAAGGACCGGTACGTCCGTTTCTGAAGACCTTCCAACCTATCCAAGATACCGTCCGTCCGCCCCCCCCGCAATCGGAAAACGCCCCTTTCGGGCCTTTCTTGCCGCAGACACCCCTCGCCGCTTGCTATGTTCTCGGGCACGGCTTTTCGGCCCTTGCAAGGACTCACTCCCATGACCACCCTTATCGCTCGCTGTCTGATCGCGTCCCTCGTCGCCACCGCCGGTCTCGCGGCCCAAGCCGAGACCGTCACTGCCGCCCAAGCCGCTGGCACGCCCGCCGGCGTCAGCGGCACAATCGGCGACCGCATCTCTATCCACTTCGCCGATCAAGCCGCGGTCGATTCCGCATTGCCCTCACTCAGCTTCGAGAAGCCCCGTGCGGCACACACGCCCAGCAAGGGGCCCTTCGCCGCCACGCCGCGCTTCAGCAAGGACGGCGAAAAGACCATCATCCGCATCGCCATCGATCCCGACACCTCGCTCTATGGCACCGGCTCGGTCGCTGGCCCGCTCCTCCGCAACGGCCGCACCGTCACCCTCTGGAACACCGACGCCTACGGCTACGACGACACCAACGCCTCGCTCTACCAGTCTCACCCTTGGGTCCTCGCCGTGCGCCCCGACGGCACTGCCTTCGGCATCCTCATCGACTCAACCTTCCGCATGACCATCGCCAACCCCAGCCTCGCCGGCGGCGACATCGTCGTCACGGTGGACGGCGGCCCGCAGCCTCCGGTGGTCCTCATTGAGCGCAACACGCCGCAGGAAGTCGTGCAAGCACTCGGCCAACTCACCGGCACCATTACCATGCCGCCCAAGTGGGCCATCGGCTACCACCAGTGCCGCTATTCCTACAACCCCGACTCGCGCGTCAAGGAAATCGCGCAGGGCTTCCGCGATCGCAAGATCCCCCTCGATGTCATCTGGATGGACATCGACTACATGGACCAGTTCCGCGTCTTCACCTTCGATGAGAAGCAGTTCCCCGATCCCAAGGGTCTCAACACCTGGCTCAAAGAGCGCGGCGTGCACAACGTCTGGATGATCGACCCCGGCATCGGCAGCGACAAGACCAAATTCCGCAACGGCTCGTACTTCGTCTACGAGCAGACCATGGCCGGCAACCACGCCGTGCAGGCCAAGGACGGCAGCACTTACCAGGGCGAAGTCTGGCCCGGCATGTGCGTCTTCCCGGATTACCTCCGCAAGGACACGCGTGTCTGGTGGGCCACCCTCTACAAAGACTTCATGGCCACGGGCATCGATGGCGTCTGGAACGACATGAACGAGCCCGCCGTCTTCAACGTCAAGGCCAAGACGATGCCCGAGGACAACATCCACCGCGCCGACCCCGAGCTCGGCGGCACCGGCTCGCACTTGCAATACCACAACGTCTACGGCATGTTCATGGTCAAGGCCAGCCGCGAAGGCATCATGGCCGCCAACCCCGACAAACGCCCCTTCGTCCTCAGCCGCGCCAACTTCCTCGGCGGCCACCGCTACGCCGCCACTTGGACCGGCGACAACTCCGCCAACTGGTACCACCTCGAAACCTCGGTGCCGATGGCGTTGAACATGGGGCTCTCAGGCCAGCCCTTCGCCGGCCCCGACATCGGCGGCTTCGCCGGCAACGGCCCCAAAGGCGGCGAAGGCCAGCTCTTCGCCCGATGGATGGGCTTCGGCGCCATGATGCCCTTCGCCCGGGCCCACACCGGCAAGGGCAACATCGACAAAGAACCCTGGTCTTTCGGCCCCGAAGTCGAGAGCACCTGCCGCGGCGCCATCAACCGCCGCATGCGCTTCATGCCCTACTTCTACACCCTTTTCCACGAAGCCAGCATCAACGGCCTGCCCGTCGTCCGCCCCACCTACTGGGCCGACCTCAAAGACCCCGCCCTCCGCAGCGAAGATGATTCCTTCCTGCTGGGCAATGACGTCTTGATCGTCCCCGACATGGTCCCCGACCGCACCCGCGCCGTCGCGATGCCCAAGCCCGGCCCCAACGGCACGTGGAAGCCCTTCGACTTCACCGCCCAGTCCGGCGCCGACAACCCCGAAAAGGCCGACCCCGACCTCCCCAAGCTCTACATCCGCCCCGGCGCCATCGTCCCCATCAGCCCCGTCATGCAGTACGTCGACGAGAAACCCCTCGACACCCTGACGCTGCTCATCAACCTCGACGCCAGCGGCAAGGCCACCGGCACCCTCTACGAAGACGCCGGCGACGGCTGGTCGTACAAGCAGGGCGACTACCTGCTCACCACCTACGCCGCCGAGAAGAAGGGCAACGAGATCACCGTCACCGTGAGCAAGTCCGAAGGCAAACGCGAACGCCCGTCACGCAAGGTCGTGGTGCAGATCGCGGGAACAACCACCACCGCCACCGGTACCGACGGCCAGCCGATCAAGATCACCACCAAGTGAAGCCGCCGCGCCTCCTCTCCCCGCAATGCGGGGAGAGGTGGCCGAGTCCGCGAGGCCGGTGAGGGGAATCGACGTTTGTGCGGCGGGGAACAAAGCCTTGAACGAGCCTCAAACGCACCGGCGTGTCACGAGTGCCTGATCAACGCGGCGAGACGTTCCTGCTTGGCATGCCGCAACGAGTCCGCGTGACGCTCAAGTGGCGTGGCGTCGTCGCGACAGCGGGGGAGCCGCGTCTCAATGACATTGCTATATACAACATCCTATTTTGTCCCCTTGGATTCTCTGTCTAGTAGTCGGTACAAAGTTGATATGCGTGAGCCGATGATTGGTGCGGCGTTCGTCTTTTCTGTTGTCATTGCAGTCTGTTTGGTTGGGATTGTCATGATATTGGCGTCGGGTCAGCTTCTCGACGTAACGCCTTGGTTGGGTGTGTTTTGGTGCCTCGTCTTTGCTGGCGAAGCTCTGAGGCGCTTGATCAGGCTTGTACGCGATAGCCGTCAGGACGTCGTGGTTTCGATAAGCGCCGACGTGATGCGATTGCGTGAGATGAGATGGGATCGCGACAGAGTCAAAGAGGTCTCGGTCTCGATTCCCGCCGGCGAACTCGCAGTCGGTCCCGTGAATGTGTACTACTTCAATCCGGAACAGCGGAAGACGCCGAGATTCGTTGGAGAAGCCTGGGTCGCGATCGCCCGGAATCGCGGCAGGAGCCATGGAATTCCGCTCGGTGTGTTCGGCCAGCGCGACGGGGCGTTGCAGTACGCGAACAGCTTGACTCCCGTTCTCGCAATGGGCGTCATGCAGTTCGAGCGGCCCGTGTCGGCGCTGCTGCCGCAGCTCGTGTATGAGTACATGCGTACGGGCAAGTCGTATCCAGGATGATCGGCAGGTGGCCCGACCACCCCACGATGTGCCACGATCACCCGCTGCTCTGAGCGGGTGATCGTGGTCGGGTGTGTATCCGTATCCGACCGCGCTGCACGCTCGCAGCCCCATCCCCGACCACGGCCTCCGAGCACGCCGTGAACGCGGCACATCGCTCGTCCCCTCCCCGCTGGGAGCGAGGCGAGTGTGCAGTGCCTGCGCTTCTCGGAGCCGACCGGCGCGACAACGGTGAACCGGACTTCACTCGCGTGGGTCTGCGCCGAGCCTCCGACCCACGGCACCCGGCCGACCGGCGCGACAACGGCGAACTGAACTTTACTTGCGTGGGTCTGCGCCGAGCCTCCGACCCACGGCACCCGGCCGCGGTGGACTGCGGGAAAAGACGGTGAGTGTCGCCGATAACCCACGGACTGTTCGTGTCGGGTCCAGCGATACGACGTCGGGTCGAGTCGATCTCCAGCGACGCCGACTCGGTTCACACGCGGCAGGCGTCAGCGTGTCTCGTTTCCTGTGCGTGTGCTCACGCGACGGCTGTCGATGTCCGCGGGCAATGCTGCAATGGCATCGCGATGAGCGGACATCTTTTCGTGTCGCAGCACGTTCAGCGATCCTGACATTTTCGTTCGTACGTGGAAACCAAGCGAAGGAGCAAGCGGTGAAATGCAGCTCGTTTAATGTCGTCGCGCTCGCGGCCGTCGCCGGCCTGGGTGCGTCCATCGCCTCGGCCGCCGTCATAGTGGAGTTCCGCACCGTCGGCAACGCCGGCAACGCGGGCGATCCGGGCAACTTCGGCTCCGGCGCGGTCGCGTATGAGTACCGCATCGGCACCTTTGAGGTGACCAATGCCCAGTACGCCGAGTTCCTCAACGCAGTCGCTGCGAGCGACCCCAGAGGGCTCTACAACCCCAAAATGGGCACAAACCCGCGCGGCGGCATCACCCGCGCGGGCACCGACGGCTCGTTCACCTACGCCGTGAGGCCCAACATGGGCAACAAGCCCGTGAACTTCGTGAACTTTCTCGATGCGGCCCGCATGGCCAACTGGCTGACCAATGGGCAGGGCTCAGGCAGTACGGAGAGCGGCGTCTACACCTTGTCCGGCAGCGGCATCGGTGCCGTCACCGCCATCACACGCGATCTCTCGAATCCCAAACAGGTCTTCCTTCCCACGTTGGACGAGTGGAACAAGGCTGCATTCCACCGGCCCGCCACCGAGGGCGGCGACACCGACAACTTCTGGAAGTTTGCGACGCAAAGCAACGACCAGCCAGGTATCGCGACCGCGACCCCGACCGGCGACATCGCCAACCCGGGGCCGAATATCGTCAACTGGCGATTGGGTGCCGACTGGAACGGGCAGAACGGCAATTTGACCACTGTCGGTTCGGCCGGGAACGCCAGCTTCTACGGCGCGTTCGACATGGCCGGCAACGTGGACGAATGGTGCGAGACGGTCAACCTCGGTGGCCGGGCCATTACCGGCGGCGCGTACTTTGCGGTCCCCACCTTTGGTATTCGTCCTGAAGACGCCTACTTCGGACTCGACACGCCCGAACTGGACTTCACAGGGTTCCGATTCGCGAGCCCTGAGCCAGCCGTCATCAAGCCGTGCCCCGGAGATCTCAACGCCGACTCCTTCGTGGACGATTCCGACTTTGTGGTGTTCGCCGCCGCCTACAACCTGCTCGAGTGCGCGGACCCGTCCATGCCGCCCGGCTGCCCCGCGGACCTGACAGGCGACGCATTCGTCGACGATGCTGATTTCGTTCTGTTCGCCGCTGCGTACGACGCGCTGGTTTGTCCGTGACGGTTGGCTCGATCCGCCTGCGCCTCCATCCGCCGCGACCATCCGATGCTCTGATCGGATGGCCGTGGCCTTTCGTGTCTTCGGATCGCTCTGCATGGCCATCTCTCCCCCAAGCACGACCACGTGCCCCGGGGCAGGTGGCCCGGCCACGGCTTGATGGACCATGATCACGCCGCTGCTCCGATCACATGGTCGCGCCCGGCAGCGCATCCGCGTGCAACAACGTCCGGCGCTCGGAATGTAAAGTTGTTGCGAAGAACCGGTTCGCGGGCAAGCGATTCTCGCCGCGAGAACATCTCAGCACGGTGCTTTGATCGGTGGCAACGACTCTAACGAAAGGCTTGTGAATGTTCCGGATCTCGTCGCCCGTGGGTTTCCTCGGGTTCGTGCTTGCGGCGTTGTGGACCTGCCTGATCCCGGCCCTAGCCCGCGCCGAGAGCATCGTCGCGCCGATCCAGATCACCGTGCCGAGCGTTGTGTACGACACCGTCGGCAGCAGCAACAGCCCCAGGAGGAATTACTTCAGCTTCAACGCCGTCGCTGGCACGAGCTACTCCCTTTCGCCCCAGCGCGTCGATCCCGTCAGCGGCGAGATCTACGGCCCGGCGGCCTTTGTCGTCTCCGTCTACACCAACGACGGCGCCCAGACCCTTGTCGCTGAAGGCCCGGCGTCCAATCTCAGCCCATTCGTTTCGCCCCCGCTCCAGAACGGCAACTACCTGATCGTCGTCAGTGACTCGCTGGTGGGATACGCCACCATCGTCGACTATTACTTGACGACCACCGTCGCCGCGACCGGCGGCACGCCCACCGGGCCCATCCCCGGCAGCGCAGCGATCGCCGTCGCGTCCATCGCTTCGTCCAGCGCCAGCGTCACCGGAGGTTCGAAGGTCACCTTCACCGTCACGCTCAGCGCCCCGGCACCGAGCGGCGGCACGACCGTCTCGCTCAGCTCCAGCTCCTCCGTCGCGCCCGTTCCTGCGTCCGTGACCATCCCGGCCGGGGCACGGACGGCGACGTTTGTTGTCACCACCAGCAAAGTGAGCAAGCGGACCTCCGCTACGGTGACCGCGAAGGTCGGCTCGACGTCCAAGTCGGCCACCATTACGGTGACCCGCTGATCCACCGCTTCGGGTTCGCTTGATCGATAAGGCAATCAGCCCGACCACGCCGTGATGAATCACGATCACCCGCTCCTTCGAGCGGGTGATTGTGTTGGGGCGTGCACCCGGGTCCGAGCCGCGCCGAGCGATTCTGCCGCACCCACGAAAGCGCCCGCCGTGTTGGCCGCCGTCGAGGCATCCGGGTCGCCCCCCGTCGCTGCTCCGCTTCGGTACACTGCGGATTCGGACCCGCCGTCGGCCATCGCGCGATGGCGTGCCCAAGAGGATCGGATCATGAGAACCCCCGTGGTATTGATCGTGGCGACAGTCTGTGGTCTTGGCGGATGCGTCTCGACGCAGTACCAGGGTTCATCCCGTGCGGCGACGGCGCGTGTGGAGGTGTACCCCGATGTGTCGCAGGTGTCGCGGCCGTTTGAGGTGCTCGGGACCGCGACCGCCCGCGGCGGGGAATCGCTGCCCCGCCATGCGATCGAGGCCGACTTGATTCGCGAGGGCCAAGCACGAGGGGCCGACGCCGTCGTGATTGTGCGCGACGAAGTCGTTGTGATCGGCACGGCGGCTCGTGTCCATCGCGACGGGCCGCAGGCCGGGCAGGCGTATGAGGCGCCGGTGCGGGAGCGCGTGCTCGAGGCGAACCTGATCCGCTACACGGGAGGTTCACGGTGAGAACTCGCAGCACGTGCATTCGTGATTGGGCCCGCCCCCGAGGGCGGAACGTCGGAGCAGCGATGCTGGCCGGCGTCTTGTTGATTGCCGGCTGCGCGGGATCCGATGGCGGGTCGGGCTGGCCGTTCGGGGGTGGAGATTCTGAAAAGGTCGCCGCCGCGGACGCGGCGACGGCGCGGACGCAGAAGGACCTGCAGGCAACGCTGATGGGCTTCGCCGACACGTACATCGCGCTGAAAGCCCAGGCGATCGACAACGCGTTGCTGGTGGTGACCATGGCCAACGCGGACAAGCCCGAGATGGCGCCGATGGTGCAGCAGCTCCGAGAGGCGGCCCTGCGGTCCAAGGTCGAGGGCGCAGAAGCGGTGGTGGAGATCGTCACCGGCGGGAACTCGCGTGCGGCGATGTTCGACCTGGCGGTGATGGTCACGCTCGAGCACGGCGTGTGGAAGGATTTCTGGTCCAAGCGATTCGGCGACGACGCGTCGTACAACATGATGGACGCGCTCGCGCGGCTGGAGAAGGAGATCTGGACGATCGCTTCGGGCGAGATGTCCGAGGCGGAGGTGGCGGACCTTCGGGTGCTGGCGGGGGAGATCCGCAAGCAGTACATCACCCAGGTGTTCGTCACCAGCATCCGCGCCAGCCGCATCATCCGCTCGACCGAGCAGAAGGCCTTTGAAGCGCCAAAGAGCCTTTTGGCGGCCATCGGTCTCGATCCGTTGTCCTCGCTCTCGCCTGCGGTGCGGGAGGTGACGGAATCTCGCTTGCTCGCAGAGCGTGTGTACTTCTATGTGCAGAAAGCCCCGGCGCTGCTGCAGTGGCGGTCAGAGCTGATGCTCAGCCGCTCGTTCGCGACGCCGGAGGTCGGCGGGCTTGTGGCACAGTTGGAGTCGTTCCGGGCGACGGCGGCGAAGCTGGCGGAACTGGGCGAGAAGTACCCCGAGTTGCTCACCGCCGAACGCCGCGCGGCGCTCGATCAGGCGGGCGATGTCCTCGCTGGCGAACTCGATCGAATGACCGTGAATCTTGGCAAAGAGCGTGCGGCGCTCCTGGAAGGTGTGGCCGCGGAACGGCGGGCGTTGCTCGCCGCGTTCGACGAACGCCATGAGGCGATCCGCGGCATGGTGGGGGACGCGAAAGGTGCCGTCGAGTCTGCGACGGCGTTGAGCGACTCGGTCGGACGCACGCTCGAACGCGTGAAGCAACTGCAGGGCGAACCCGATCCCAACGCTCCTCCCGGTCGCCCGTTCGATATTCGCGAGTATCGCGATGTCACCGAGAAGGCGGGTGAGGCTGTTCGTGAACTGAACGCGTTGTTGAAGACCACCGATGCCGCTCTCGCGCCGGACGCGTGGGGCAAGCACCAGCGCCAGTTCGAAGAGCTGGCCAACGGCCTCGAGCGTCGGGTCTTCCGCGTCGTGCTGTGGTCGGCCCTTGCGCTGGCGGCGGCGATCTTCGTGTCGCTTTCGGCCGTGGTGTTGCTGCACCGATGGCTCCGCCCGACCGCGACGGCACGGGCCGCGGCATGAAGGCGGCGAGCGGCCGGAGTGTCGGCGGCCAAAGGCGGCAGGAGGCCTTTCTTCGAGCGGTGCCGGAATTCTGGCACCCACTCTCGTTCCCACACGAATCGGAGTGCAGCAGCCCGCCACCTCGGAGGACCCCGTGCCTCCTGCGCCCCAGCCACTCCAGAAGCCTCGCCCTGCGGAACCCATTCCCTGCCCTTGGTGCGGCTACGACGTCTCGTGGCTCCCCAAGGGCATGGTCTGCCCCGAGTGCGGCGGGCGGCAGAGCCCCATGGACTTTGCCTTCGCGGCTCAGACCGAGCGCGATGCGTGGCTGAAATCATGGATTCTCGTGCTTCTCGCCCCCGGCTGCGGCGTGTGGCTCGGACTCGTCATCGAGCAGTTCGCGTGGGTCGTTGGCGGCGTCCATCCGGGCATCATCGCCGCGATGCCGCTGGTGTTGTGGTTGATCGCGGTCCTCGTCGCGGCGATCGCCCCGGGTGGGCGATCGCGGGAGGTGATGCCGGCGTTGCGGCGGCGTCAGTGGTGGCTGTTCGCGTGGGTCGCGGGCGGATCGCTCGTGATCGCCGCGGCACTGGTCTGGGCATGGCTCAACATGACCCAGCTTGGGGCGATGCTGAACATGATCAACATCGGTGCGACGCACGCCGTGATGACGCTGCTGGTGAGCTTCTTCGGCATCGCGTCGGGGCTGCTGTGGGCGCTGCCGCTGATGCGGGTGCGGCGGGCGTGAGACTCGGTGTCATCCTGCGTTGGTGTAGACCTTCTGAACGTCATCAAGGTCTTCGATGGCTTCGATGAGTTCGCCCAGTGCATCCGCGGCTTCGCCCGTCACGTCGACGGTGTCGTTGGGGACCATGGCGATCTCGGCTTCGGCGATGGTGATGGAAAGGTTCGGCGAAGCGTTGGCCTTGGAATGGGGGTTCGGGCCCGAGTGAGCAGGGGCAGCGCCAGCCTTCTCGATGGCTTCCTTCACGCTCTGGAAAGCGGCCACGGCGCAGAGGATGGTCCAGGGTTCTTCGCTGGGGTCATCGGGCGCGACGCAGTCGTCGGCACCGGCCTCGATGGCGAGTTCCATCATGCGGTCTTCGCTGACGCCGGGAGCGTTGACCAGGATGCGGCCCTTTGGCTGGAACATGTAGCCGACGCAGCCGGAGTTGCCGAGGCTGCCGCCGTGGTCGCCGAAGGCGAGGCGCAGGTCGCCGACGGTGCGGGTGCGGTTGTCGGTGAGGGCGTCGACGATGATGGCGACGCCGCCGGGGCCGTAGCCCTCGTAGCGAACGGGCTCGTAATTCTCGCCGGTGCCGCCGTGGGCGCCCTTCTGGATCGCGCGTTCGATGGTCTCGCGCGGCATGTTGGCGTAGCGGGCTTCGTCGATGGCGTAGCGGAGGGCGAGATTGGTGACGGGATCGCCGCCGCCGTTCTTGGCGGCGACGATGATCGCCTTGGAGCACTTGGTCCACACCTTGCCGCGGCGTTTGTCAACGACGGCCTTGCGGTGCTTGATTTTGGACCATTTGTTGTGGCCAGCCATGGGATGAAAAGTGGGGAAGTGGAGCAGTGGGGCAGTGGGGCAGGGCGATGGTTACTTCACGCCGCGCTTGGGGGTGATGGGGGGTTCGCGGTTTTCGGCGACGGCCTTGAGCTTCTCGTCGACGCCGTTGAGCGTCTTCTTGAATTCGTTGAGCTGCACCTGAAAGGCCTCGGGATCGACGCCGGGTTGGCTGCGGGCGCTATTGATCTGATCGACGGTGCGTTTGCCGGAGACGCGGGCGAGTTCCCACATGTCTTTGGCCTTCTGCTTCTCGCCGGCGGACCAGAGTGCGTCGCCGTAGTGATCGGCGATGACGGCGTTGTCGGCGCCGTCCGGAGTTTCGAGGGCGCGGGCGAGCAGGGAGAGCGCGCCGGGCTCGACCAGGTTGCCGACGTCGTCGCGGCCGTCCTTCAGCCGGCCCTGGTGATAGCGGAGCCAGCCGAAGGAGTCGAGGATGCTCGAGGCGGTGGGGTTCTGCGTGTAGGCGACGAGCAGGAGGCGCTCGGCTTCGGCGAGATCGCCGTCGAACTCGATGTAGTGGTACGCGAGGTTGTTCGCGGCCATTGCGTGGTTGGGGTCGCGGGCGAGGACGGCCTTGTAGAGCTCGACGGCAAGGTCGGTCCGGGATTCGAGCGTGGCGTTGTTGGCGACGCGGTAGAGGATGTGGGTGATCTTGGCTTCGTGAGCGGCGGGAACTTCGTCCTGGTCCTGGAATGCGGCGAGCTCGGGAACGATTTGGGTCCGCTCGGATGCACTGAGCAATGCGACCGACGGGGCGATGTCTGCGGCGGTGCCGTAGCGGGCGGTCAGGAAGTAGAAGAGGTAGGCGTAGAGCTGGGTGGTCGGTTCCTTGACCGCGGGCAGAGCATCGCGCAGGAAGCGAGGGGCACCGCTGGGGGCTGCGGACTTGGTGAGGCGATCGGCGGTGCGTGCGATGATCTGAGTGGAGCCGTCGGGGAAGAGGCGTGCGAGTTCGCTTGCGGCGGCGACGAGCGCGTCGACATCGGTGGGGCGGTGGGTGGCAAGGAGGGTGAGGCGAGCTTCGCGAACCGCGCGGGGCAGGTCGAGGCGAAGCGTGGCGACGTGGTCGAGAAGGGTGAGCGCTTCGGCTGCGGCGGCGCCCTTTTCGTCCTTGGTCGCGGCGGCGGCCTGCTGATTGACGAAGGCGAGGAGGCGGTCGCGTTGGGCGGTGTTCAGAACCACGTCGGCAGGGATGCCCTGGGAGATCGCCTTTGCGGTTTCTGTGTTGCGGCCGGCGGCGGCGTGAAGTTCGGCCAGTTCGAGCGACTCGTCCACGCTCCGGGGGAGGTGATCGAGGCGGGCGAGGGCGAGCTTGTCTGCGGCGGCGGGATCCTGAAGCGGGCCGCGGAGCAGACGCTCGCGCTGGCGGGAGAGGCCTCCTATCGGGAACTTCTCAAGCAGCGCGGCGAGGCGCTTGTCGGCGTCGGCCGGCCGGGCGCTGAGTTCGTCGATCCGAGCCTTGGCGGCGAGGAGGTAGACGCTCTCGGGGTGGCGCTGGAGCTTGGCGTCGAGCCAGGCGGAAGCGCGGTTCAGGACGGCGTTGTCGCCGACCGCGTCGCGCTGCTGGACATTCTGGCGTTCCCAGCAGATGACGAGTTGGTCGATGAGTGCGGGATCCGGCGACGACTCTTCGCTGAGAGCGATCAGGGATGCCTCGGCCTGCGTCCAGAGCTCACGCTGGGCGAGTTCGCCGGTGGCGAGCCAGCGGATGACGCGAGATGTGGGAATGGCGTCGCGCAGGGCGCGGGATGTCGACGCGATCTTGGCGTCGTCGCGCAGCGGCCCACCGGGGAGGTAGAGCGCGAGGAGACTCTGATGGGCACGCTCGTCGTAGCGGTCGGTGGCGAGCGTGAGGTTGAGAAGATCGGCCGCGTCGGTGGCGCGGTCATGACGGGCGAGCAGCTCGGCGGTGCCGATGCGCTCGTCGGCGTCTTCGGGGATGCTGCCGGTGGTGTAGGCGGCGGCGAGCTTCTTGACGGTGTCGACGTCGCCGGCGTCGAGGAGCGAGGAGGCGCGGAGCGAGAGCGGAATGGCCTCGTCAACGCGGAGTGCGTCAACCACGTCGGATGCGGCGGCGAAGTTGCCGGTATCGAGTGCGGCCCGGAGCTTGACGCCAAGGGCGACGGCGCGGGCTTCGGGGTCCGTGAGTGCCGCGGCGTTGACGGATTCGGCGGCTTTCCATGCGAGATCGGCGCGGCCCAGTCGCAATTCGAGCCACGACTGGAGGATCTTCTGGCCCGGAGTGGAAGCCCGCGAGCGGATGGTGTCGCGAGCGGAGCTGAGGCCGCGGCCTTCGGCGACCAACGCGTCGGCGAGGCGGACGGCGGCCTGGGGTGCGGCGTCGGCGATGGCGAGCGCCTGGGTTGCGAGGGCGTTGGGGCTGGTGCTCAGGCGTGCGAAGAGGTCCGCGGCGACCTGGGTATCGCGCGGGTGGGTCGCGAGGTGGTCGCGGAGCAGCGCAACGCCGTTCCGTGTGTCGGCGGCGGCGCGAGCGCGGAGGAGTCGCGACTCGAGCGTCGGTGTGAGCGCGACGTTTGCGTCGGCGAGATCCTGAGGCAGGACGGCGAAGGCGCGAGCGCGCGCCGGACCCAGGTCGGTGTTGGTGGCGAGGTAGTTGACGAGCAGGAGCTGGCGATCTTCGATCCACCCGCCGCTGGCGAGGATCCGATCGATGAGCGCTTCGGCGCCGCGGGTTTCTTCACCGAGCAGGGCGCTGGCGTAGACGAGACGCAGCAGTGAGGAGCCAGCATCGAGCGAGGGGAGCTTGCTGGCAAGCGTGTAGCGTTCGAGTGCCGCGGCGTTGTCGCCAAGCCGCAGGGCGATATCGCCGGCCAGTTCAAGGAGTTCTCCGCGACGGCGATAGACCTCACCGAGGTCCTGGCGCAGGTTGGTCTGGGCGGTGAAGGTGTCGGGCAGGTCGGCTGCTTTGGCGAGAGCGCTTGCCGCGGCGGTCGAGTAGCCCTGGGCGAGCAGCGACTGTCCGAGCTCGGCGTCGATGACGAAGGGCATGCCGGCGTCGGCGTCAGCGTCGGGTGCGAGGCGTGCCTTGGCGAAGAAGGCGGCGGCCCGTTTCGAGTCGCTGCGCTGCTGAGCGTCGCGGCCGAGGGCGAGCCAGACGCGGGATTCGTCGAGGCCGCGGCGGGCGGCTTGGAGATACGACGAGGTCGCAAGGGTGCGGCGTCCGAGGCGGAGTTGTGCCTCGGCGAGTTCACGCCAGACGGCGGCGGCGGTGGGGTCCTTGCCGGCGGCTTCGGTAAGGAGTGTCTGGGCTTGTTGCGCGTCGCCGCTGGCGAGCGCGGTGCGGCCATTGATGTAGAGGCGAACCGCTTCGCTCCGGGCTTCGTCGGTCGGCTCGGCATCGGTCGGCGTCGGGAGCGCGATCGACTTGGCGAGTTCGGGGACAACCTCGTCGAGCGTGCGTGACGCGTTCGCGTCGGTCGCTGACGCAGCGGTGATGCGTGTGGCGTCGATGCCTGGCGGGGGCGGCAGTGGAGAGGACGGCGGCGACTTCGGAGATTTCGGCGTGGCGGTTCGAAGCACCCAGATCGCACGAGGGATGGTGGAATCGGCGGGGCGATCAACGATGATCGGGGCCTGCGTCGTGTTCGTGGATGCCGTGTGACGAGCGTCGGTGGCACAGGCGCCGAGTGTTCCGGCGACGGTGATGAGCAGCAGGACCGGCGGCGCGATTGGCGCGGTCAGGAGGCGGCGAGCGTTCAGCGATCCGTGCCGAGGGCGGGCGGGCCGGTTCATTGGTGTCGTTCCGTGGGGGCGATCCGAGAGGCGTGTCGTTCTGGAGTCGTCAAGGGACTCTGTCGTAGCGCCGGGGGGTGGGCGGGGGTTCAGGATTTCGAGGATGCGCCCTTGGACTTCTTGGCGGGTTTCTTCTTCTTGGCGACTCGCTTGGCGGCTTTGGCGCTTTCGGGCTGTTCGAGCTGGACGGGCGGGGGAATCTCGGGGGGCGAGAAATCCGGCGCGTCGGCGCGGCGATCGCGTTTGGGCATTGCACCTTCGTCGTCGGACCAGGCTTGCAGGATCGTCGCGGTGTGGGCGGCTTCGCCAGCACGGACTTGACGTTCGAGCCATGATGCCGCGGAGTCGGCGTCGGTGACGTCGTCGCTGAGGACGGCTTCCTCGGCGAGGAGATCGGCGATGCGCTGATCGACCGGAATGGCGTGGCCGCCGAGCCCGAGGAGGAAGACGCGGGAGGCGACGTACGCAGGCGTGCCGTCGAGTGATTCGAGATACCCACGGGCTTCACGCTTCGAGAGTTCGGCGATGCGTCCGAGGGTGAGTGCGTGCTCGCGGTTGAAGATGTCGTGGAGGCTGGAGCGGAGGCGGAGGGCGCGTTCGTAGCCACGGGGGTAGCGTTCGCCGAACGACGCGGCGATCTCGTCGGCGAAGGCGACGCGGAGTTCATTGAAGTCAACGAAGTTGTCGCGGAGGCGCTTCAAGGCGGCGCGGGCCTGTCCGGACGTGGCGTCCCAGAGCAGGAACGAGTAGACGTAGAGGTGGAGCAGCGGATCGACGCCCTCTTCGACGCCGGCACCGAGCGGCTCGGGGGCTGCGTCGGGGTAGCGGGACGAGAGCTTTTTGAGCAGCGAGGCGAGGGCCTTGCTGGGATCGGTCGGGCTCATGGCTTGGGGCTCGGGTCGGTGGGGGGCGTGGGGGCTGTGGGGTCGATTGCGGGGGGTGGGGCGATGCCGCGGGCTTCGTTCTCCTCGCGGACCTTGATGAGGGCCTGCATCACCTCGGCTTGCTTTCGTGATCGATCGTCGGCGTCGAAGTGGAAGCGTGGAAGCTTTCGGCTGCGGACGTTCTTGCCGGCTTGGTTGCGGATGTAGCTGCCCGCGGCGCGGATGCCGTGGAGGCCCAGATCGGCCTTTTCGGCCGGGAGGAAGGACACGAGAATCGTGGCGTCGGCGAGATCGGCGGAGACGTTGACCTCGGTGACGGTGACGAGCCCGCTGACGCGGGGATCGTTGATGCCGCGGTCGATGACGCGTTGGATCTCCTCGCGGAGGACGGAGGCGAGCTGCTCGGTGCGTCGGCTCATGCGGACCTCCTGGAGTTCACGCCTTGCGACGATGCGTCGGTGCCAAGCGAGCGATCGAGCTCTTGATGTGCTTCTTCGATCTGGCGGAGGAGGTCGGCATCGAGTGCGCGGTCGAGCATAAGGGCGTCGGTTTCGTGATCGGAGCCGTCGCCGGATTTGGGGTCGGCGATGGTGTCGGAGTCGGAATCGGACGGGTCGCCCGAGTCCATGGCGTGGAGGACCTGGCGGCGGATCGAGGTAATCTCACCGTCGCGGGTCTCCCGGAGCTTGAGGGAGATGGCGTCGAGCACTTCGCCGGCGCGATTGCCGTCGCGGCAAACGACGGCGAGGCCCATCACGGCGCAATTGAGGATGTCTGGATCACCGACCTCGGCGATGGAGCAGAGGTGTTCGCGGTGAAGGCGGTCCTTGAGCGATTGCACGACCCGGCGTTTGTCCTTGAGCGAGGTGGCGCCGTGGACGAGGACCTCGAAATGGAGCATGCCGAGGATCATGGGAAGAAGGGGAGCAGGGGAGGAGAGGAGCAGCGGAGCAGGGGATCGGACCGAACGCGGCCGGAAGAGCGGGGTGTTTCCCTGCTTCCCTGTACCGCTCCTGCCCTTCTCCCTTTCCCTTAGAGCGTCCTCTTGACCTCCACGTTCTTGTAGCACTCGAGGATGTCGCCTTCCTTGATGTCGTCGTAGCCGACGATCTTCATGCCGCACTCCATGCCGGCGCGGACGTCCTTGGCGTCGTCCTTGAAGCGTTTGAGCTGCTCGAGCTTGCGGTCGTTCTCAACCACGACGCCGTTGCGGGTGACGCGGATGAGAGCGTCGCGCTGGACGGTGCCGTCGGTGATGTAGCAGCCGGCGATGGCGCCGACCTTGGTGACCTTGAAGACCTGGCGGACTTCGGCGTGGCCCAGGACCTCCTGGCGGAGCTCGGGGGCGAGCATGCCCTCGGCGGCCTTCTTGAGATCGTCGACGATGTCGTAGATGACCTGGTAGGGACGGATCTCGACGCCCTTCTGCTCGGCGAGGCTGCGTGCCTTGCCGGAGGGGATGACGTTGAACCCGATGATGATGGCGCGGGAGGCGCTGGCGAGCAGGACGTTGCTCTCGGTGATGCCGCCGATCGCGGCCTCGAGCACGCGGACCTTGACCTCGGCGGTGCCGACCTTCTCGCACTGATTCTTGAGGACGTCGAGCGTGCCCTGCTCGGCGGCCTTGATGATGACGCGGATTTCCTTGACCTCGGCGTCGGCCATCTGGGCGAACATCGAGTCGAGCGTGACCTTGGGTTGGGCCAGTTCGGTCTCGCGTTCGCGATGGCGGCGCTGCTCCGCCGCTTCCATGGCCTTCTTGAGCGAGTCGACGACGTAGAACTTGTCGCCGGCGTTGGGAACTTCGTCGATACCGGAGATCTGGACCGGCATGGGCGGGGTGGACTCGCGGATGCGTTGGCCTCGGTCGTCGGTGATGTCTCGGACACGGCCGAACCCGCGGCCGGCGACGATGTAGTCACCGACCTTGAGCTTGCCCTGCTGGACGAGGATGTTTGCGACCGCGCCTCGGCCTTCCTCGGTGCGGGCCTCGATGACTGTGCCGCGTGCGGGGCCACCGAAGTCGGCCTTGAGCTCGAGGAGCTGGGCCTGGTAGTCGAGGGTCTCGAGAAGTTCCTTGATGCCCACGCCGGTGGTGGCGGAGGTCTTGACGACTTCGACGGTGCCACCCCAGTCCACGGGGTTGAGATCGTTCTCGGCGAGGCGGCCGAGGACCTTCTGGACCTGGGCTTCGGTGGCGTCGGGGCGATCGATCTTGTTGAGCGCGACGACGATCGGGACCTTTGCGGCCTTGGCGTGGTTAATGGACTCGATGGTCTGAGGCATCACACCTTCGGGCGCGGAGACGACGAGCACGACGACGTCGGTCATCGTGGCGCCGCGGGAGCGCATGCTGGTGAAGGCTTCGTGGCCGGGGGTGTCGAGGAAGACGACTTCCTTCTTTTCGCCGGCGACTTCGAGAGGTACGCGGAAGGCGCTGGTGCGCTGGGTGATGCCGCCGGCCTCACCCGCGGCGACGTTGGCGTTGCGGATCTTGTCGAGGAGGCTGGTCTTGCCATGGTCGACGTGGCCGAGGATGGTGACGACGGGGCCGCGAGGACGGAGATCGACGGCCTGACGGTCCTCGAACTCGTCGCTGACGGCCTCTTCGGCGGTGCGGGCTTCTGTGACTTCGAGATCGATGTCGAAGTCGATCATGATCTCCTGAGCTTTGGCGGGATCAATGCCGGAGTTGATGGTGGCCATCACGCCTTCGAGGAAGAGCTTCTTCACGATCTCGGCGCCCTTGACGCCGGTGGCCTCGGAGAGGTCCTTGATGGTGAAGGGCGCGGCGATCTTGACCTTGCCGTCCTGCTGGAAGTCCTCGTCGTTGGCGTGCTCGGTGCGTTTGAGATCCTGGCGGCGCTTCTTGAGGAAGCCACCGGAGCGGGCGAGACGTGCCTCGCGCTCGATGATGTCCTGCTCGGAGAAGTTGGTGCCGCCGACCCATTCCTGGCCGGAGGACGCGCGGCGGCGATCGGGAACGCCGGTGCCGCTGGAGCGTTTGGTGCCGGGCGCGGTCTTTCGGCGGGCGTTGCGAGCGCTGTCGTCCTCGCGTTCGCCACCGGGGCCGCGGGGGCCGCCGCCGGGACCGCCGGGGCCGCCCGGGCCGGTGCGGCGCGGGCGTGGCGCGTCGATGATGTCGGGAGCTTCGACGCGAACGACCTTGGGGCCGGAGAGCTTGACCGGGGTCTTGATCTCAAGTTTGGGGCCAGCGGGAGAGACAATCGTCGGGCGGGTCGGAACGTTGACCGGCGCGGGCGTGACGCGGGTGGGCGACAGATGCCGCGGCGGGGGCGGGGGTGTCGCCGCGGGCTTGTTGGCGGTGTCGCCGCCAGCGTCTTGCGGCGGAAGCTTGGGATGCTCCGGGGCCTTCGGCGGCTCGATCTTGGTCGGAGCGGGCGCGCTGGCAGCAGGCGCGATGGGGGTCGGGACGTAGCTGGGAGTGTGGTGCGGCGCGGGAGTCGGCGCAGCGGGTGGGGCGAGGCGCACCGGCTCGGGCGCGAGGGTGGACGGCTCGAACGCGGTCGGAGCGGGGACAGCGGGCGCGATCTTCTTGGGCGGAAGCGGATCGCTCGGTGCCGGAGCGGCGGGCGATTCGGGCGCGGTGTCAGGCGATGCCGGCAATGCGACGATGGTGTCGGTCTCGTCACCCTTGGCCTTGCTGGAGCGCTTGCGTGGCGCGGCCTTTTTGACCGTGGTGATATCGATCTTCTCCGCGGTCTCGATGGCGGTGCTCGAGGACGCGGCGTGATCGCTGAACCACTCCTTGATCGTCGCTTCGAGGCCGGCGCTGATCGGGGACATGTGGTTCTTCACCGTCGCTTCGGGAATGCCCTCGGCGTGGCACTTGGCGACGATGACCTTGGAGTCGATGCCGATCTCCTTGGCGATCTCATGTAGACGCTTGACCTTGGCCAATCTTCGCTCCGCGAATGAACCTTGAAACCCGAACAGTTGCGACGCACAAAGCAATGAAACGGTGAACGGTTGGTGACGCGATCAGGACCCGAGGATGTCGGCCGCACGGGCGTCGCCGCTGGTCGTGGCCGGTCCGGCGCCGAGGATGGCGTCGGCGGCGGACTCTCCGGAGGCGGCGGTGCCGCCCTCGGCGAGCAGCTTGGCGGCGGCCGCGGCTTCCTCGCGGGCCTTGCGTTCCTTTTCTTCCTTGTCCTTTTGCTGCTGCTCGGCGACGACCTTGGCCTTGGAGGCGCAGGTCTCGACGATGTGATTAGCTTTGGCCTCGTCGATCTCGAGCTCGGTGACGAGGACCTCGGCACCGACTTCCTCGATGTCGAAGACGCTGACCATGCCGAGGGCGGCGAGCTTGTCGGCCATCTGCTCGGTAATGCCCTCGATCTCCTGGACGGTCTGGTACATGGTCTCGACGCCCTTGGTGAATTCCTCTGGGGTCAAGATGTCGATGTCCCAGCCGGTGAGGCGGGCGGCGAGGCGGACGTTCTGGCCGCGCTTGCCGATGGCGAGCGAGAGCTGATCGTCACGCACCACGACGGTGGCGCGGCCGAGTTCGAAGCAGAGGCTGATCTCGGCCACCTCGGCGGGCTTGAGCGAGTTCTGGATGAGCACTTGGCTCGACTCGTTCCAGCGGACGATGTCGATCTTCTCGCCGTTGAGCTCGTCGACGATGTTCTTGATGCGTGAGCCCTTCACACCCACGCAGGCGCCGACGGCATCGACCTTGTTGTCCATGCTGCTGACGGCGAGCTTGGTGCGATATCCCGCCTCGCGGGCCATCGCCTTGATCTCGATGATGCGTTCGGCGACTTCGGGGACTTCGACCTCGAAGAGCCGCTTGATGAAGTCCGGGTGGCTGCGGCTGAGGACGATCTTGATCTGGTTGCCGACATCACGCACGTCGAGGATCAGGCAGCGCACGCGGTCGCCGGCGTTGAACTGCTCGCCGGGGATCTGCTCGGAGCGGGGCATGAAGGCTTCAGCCCGATCGACGGTGACGACAAGGCTGCCGCCCTCGTAACGCTGGGCGGTGCCGACGGCGATCTCGCCGACGCGCTTGGTGAATTCCTCGAAGATGCTGCTGCGCTCGTCGTCGCGGAACTTCTGGATCATGACCTGCTTGAAGGTCTGGGCGGCGATGCGGCCGAAGGCGGCGGGGGGCATATCGAGCGGGGCGCCGTGCCGCGTCATGTTGATCGAGCCGGTGACCGGATCGAGGGTGCAGGCGAACTCTTCGGCGTCGAGGGTGTTGAAGTGCTTCTTGGCGGCCGAGACCATGGCGAGCTCGAGGTCGCGGATGAGGATCGAGCGATCGATGTTGCGGTCGCGGGCGATCGAGTCGAGGATGCGGAGCATTTCAGCGGTGTTCATCTGAGCCATGACGTGATTCCTTCGAGTGAGACGCGGGTTGTCAGGTTGTCGAGTTGTCGAACCTGTCGTGAACGAGTGAGCCGGACAAAAACAAATCGGGCCGATGCGGGGCGGAAGGTGCCCTGCTGCGGCCCGGGAACGCGACGACGGCGATGCCGACGGCGTCAACTCATGCAGAGGTCTCCCTCGCACGAGCCGACCGGCGGCCGGGCCGCCCAAGCCTGTGGCCGCGGGTTCACCGCGGCCCCGGGGATGGGGCAGTTACCGAGCATGATGGCCAGCCGTCAGCATGACGTAGCGTTCCCGAGCCCAGCCCAATGCCGATGACGCCGCCCGCCGTTCGGGAGACGATCACAAGCAGGAGAGTCTAGGGAACCCCCGCCCAAACATCAAACCGGACCAAAAAGGGCGCTTGCAACCGCGACATTCTGGGGCGTGATGGCGCTGGTTGCGGTCGCAATTATGGAGGAGCTTGGGACGACGCAAGGTAGACGGACAAAAGGCCTTGCTCGGCAATGCTGGAGTTCAGCCAAGGCGTCCGCGCGGATTCGTCAGCTTCGGCGTTTGCGAGCGCTCGTCGCGTGAAGGCGTGCTGTTACCCGATCCCATCGCGTCGACGCGTTGAAGGACATCCTGCACTTGGATGCGTGCCATCAGCCGACGCCCCAGGTCGTCGTTCTTGTGGTCGAGGGGTTCGCCCGGGTCGACTTTCTGGAGGACATCGGCGGCGCGGCGGAAGGGGCCGACGCGGGCGATGGAGGTCGGGCCGTAGAGGGCGATGAGGGGCTTGTCGTACCCGACGGCCATGTGCAGCACAGCGGAGTCGTTGGCGATGACGAGCGAAGAGCGTTCGACGAGGGCGAGCAGGTCGTCGATGCCGGTCATGCCGATGCGGTCGATGACGCGTGGGTTTGTGGAGGCGAGTTCGAGGAGCGGGCCGCATTGGTCGCGTTCGTTGGGGGCACCGACGATGACGACGTGCTCGTAGCCGCGGGCGAGGAGTTCGGTGGCGACCTTGGCGAAGCGTTCGAGGGGCCAGCGCTTGCCGACCCAGCGGCTGGTGGGCGCGAGGATGGCGTAGCGGCTGTTGGCGAGCGTGGCGTCGGCGGCGGCGCGTTGGCGTGCGTCGGGCGAGGCGTAGAGGCGCATGTCGTGGACGAGGGCGACGCCGCTCTTGCCGATGACCTCGAGCATGCGGTCGACGCTGTGGACCTCGGGCGAGACGCGGTGGCGCTCGGTGAGAAAGAGCCAGCCGGCTTCGCGGGCGTTGGCGAGGCCGATACGGCGCGGGGCCTTGGTGGACCAGGCGAAGAAGCCGCTGCGGAAGAGGCCTTGCAGGTCGTAGACGACGTCGTAGTTGGCGTCGTGGAGTGATTTCAGGAACGCACGCAGCGGCGCGAGGTTGAGCTGCTTGAGGGCGACGCCGAGGGACTTGCGGGGGAATTCGACGACGTGGGAAAGCGCGGGGTGATGGCGGATCGCGGGGGCGAAGGAGTCCTGTACGAGCCAGTCGATCTGGGCGCTCGGGTGCACGGCGCGAAGGCTGGCGAGCGCGGGGACGGTGCGGCAGACGTCGCCGAGGGCGCTGGGGCGGATGATGAGAATGCGGGTGGGGGAAGGCATCGAGCGCGGAAGTGGAGCAGTGGGGCAGGGGAGCAGTGGGGCAGGGAAGACTGCTGCACTGTGCTGTCCGGGCGCGATCAGCTCGGATACGTCGCGCAGGTGCGGTCGGTTTCCCAGACGGTGATGCGTTCGAGTGTGGGCTTGCTTGGGTGTTGGGCGAGGGCGGGGGCGAGGCGGGAGAAGAAGACCTGGGCGATGTTCTCGACGGAGGGGAGCAAGCCGCCATTGGCGACGTTGAACTCGTCGGTGTCTTCGTTGAGGTGTTTGTGGTCGAAGGTCTGGATGATGACGCGGTCGGTGATGGCTTCGAGATCGGCGAGGGAGAGCGTGTCGGGCTTGCAACGGACGGCGGGCTCGACGACGTAGTTGTGGCCGTGGCCGCGGGGGTTGTTGCACTTGCCGTAGAGACGGCGGTTCTCGTCATCGCTGAGCGACGGCGAGTGGAGGCGGTGTGCCGCGGAGAAATCGAAGCGTTGGCGGAGCAGGACGGTGGTTGGGTCCATGGCGGCCATTTCGATGGAATGGTACGGGGTGAGGAAAAGTCGGACGGCGAGCAGGGGTGCGGGGAGTGTTCGGAGCGCGTCGATCGTCTGCGTCAGGACCGCGGCTGGAGAGGTGTTCGCCGCGATCGCGAGGTTGAACAACGGGACGACACGGTCGCGGACGGCGCGGTCGATGGTTTTGATGTCGATGAGGTAGCCGGTGACTGGATCAACGTCGCCGCGGCAGGAGACTTGGAGTTCGTAGTGGCGATCAAGGCCGGTGACGCGGGGGTTGCCTGCGAAGCCGTTCACGCCGCGGGCATCTGAGGTAGAGCCGACTGCGAAACGAACTGTGCGGGTGAGGGTGTGCATGTTCGTGCGAGGGGGTGGGGCCGAGCGTTCATACGATATCGAGTCGGGGTGGCTGACAGATTCGACGGAACCATGCGAGGCGTCACGATGATCGCGACGCTGCAGTAAAGACCTTGCAACAAGGGAGCACGACGATGAACTTGCTGATCGCGGTGATGATGAGCGCGGCGGTGATGGCGGACCCGGCGAAGCCGGAGGCCCCCAAGCAGGACGCCCCGAAGCAGGAGGCGCCGAAGCCCGATGCTCCGAAGTCGGATGCGCCCAAGTCGGATCAGCCTGCGGTGCAGCCAGCGGGGACTCCCGAAAAGGCTCCGGAGAAAAAGGACGCCGCACCGGCGAGCCCATATGTGCTGGGTTACACGTTGAAGGACATCGACGGCAAGGACGTCGACCTGAGCCAGTACAAGGGCAAGGTGGTTCTGTTTGTGAACGTGGCGAGCAAGTGCGGGTACACGCCGCAGTACGCGGGTCTGGAGAAGCTGTACAAAGAGAAGATGGGGAAGGGGTTCGTGGTCCTGGGGTTCCCTGCAAATAACTTCGGCGAGCAGGAGCCGGGGAGCGATGCGGAGATCAAGAGCTTCTGCAGCAGCAAGTACAACGTGACCTTCCCGATGTTCGCGAAGATCTCGGTCCGGGGCGAGGATGCCCATCCGATGTACAAGCAGATCGCGGCCCAGGCCAAGCCGATCGGCGGCGACCCGCAGTGGAACTTCACCAAGTATTTGGTGGACAAGGACGGCAACGTGGTCGCGAAGTTCGACCCCAAGGTCAAGCCCGACGACGCGACGATGAACCGGCGGATCGACGAGCTGTTGGGGTCGTGAATGAGTGACCCTTACGAGCCCCGAGCGTGAGCGAGCGGGTTCGGGGGTCGAGCCAGCCACCGGTCCCACTCGCTGACGCTCGGGGCTCGTCAATGCGTCACGTTGGCGAGGCCGGGGGCGGGTTTTGGGTGGCGTCAGGACTTTCGTCCGTGTGCTGCCTAACATCTTGACCCTGCCCGTGGCGGTCGCCCTGGGCATGAATGAGTATTGAACCATGGGTAAACAGAAGAATCACAAGGGCCTGCTGAAGCGCATCCGGATCACCAAGTCCGGCCTCGTGCGTCACCGCTCGGCCAATCACAAGCACCTTCGCTCGGGCAAGGGCGGCAAGCGCCTTCGTCAGCTCCGCAAGGACCCGATGATGTCGAGCCCCGAGGCCAAGCGCATCGAGAAGCTGCTGTTCCGCCGCCTCCGCGGCCGCTCGCAGCCGCTCGCGGCGCTCCGTAAGAGCCCCTCGCCGGCGCAGCGCAAGGCGATGAAGGCCGAGAAGGCCGCGGCGAAGGCCTCCGGCACCGCGCCGAAGACCAAGAATGCCCTCCGGGCTGCGGCCCGGTCGTCGGGCAAGTCTGGTGGCAAGTCGGCTGGCAAGAAGGCCGCCGCAACGAAGTGAGTTTTTTCGCCGCGGCTTGGCCGCGGTTTCGCACCGCCCGCCGGGAACTAAGCCGGAGCCTCGACGAGGTCCTCCGCTCCGTTCGGGCCAGTTGGAGATTGTCGCATGCCACGCGTTCGTAAAGGCGCTGCCCGCGCTCAGGCCCGCAAGCGGATGCTCAAGTCCGCCCGGGGCTACTTCGGCACCAACAGCAAGCACTGGTATCGCGCCCGTAACGCGGTGATCCGCGCCGGCGTCTACGCCCTGCGTGACCGTCGCTACCGCAAGCGCGACATGCGTGGCCTGTGGATCGTCCGCATCACCGCGGCCTGCCGCATGCGTGGCACGCGCTACAGCCTGTTCATCAACGGCCTGAAGATGTCGGGCATCCTGCTCAACCGCAAGATGCTGAGCGAGATCGCGGTGAACGACCCCAAGGTCTTCGACCGCCTCGTGGACATCGCCAAGAAGTCGGCCAAGCCGATCCCGGCGAAGGTCTGAAGAATTGAAAGAATGAAGAACGAACGCCCGGTGTGAGCCGGGCGTTTTTCGTTTTGTTGGGGTGCCGGGGGGGGGGGGCGCGGGGGGGGCCCC
>JBILLU010000065.1:0-16101 GCA_044375915.1 Phycisphaerales bacterium | reverse complement strand
ACGAGCACGTCGGAATTCCGGCAGGGAAAGTACCTGATCAACGACATGATGGAGGAACTTGATGAAGAGGGCATCAAGTTTGACCGAAACCTCAAGGTCGGCATGATGGTCGAGGTGCCGTCGGCGGCGTTGATGGCCGACGCGTTCGCCCGCGAGGCGGATTTCTTCTCGATCGGTACCAACGACCTGGTGCAGTACACGCTGGCGGTCGATCGCACCAACGAAACGATCGCGAACCTGTACAACCCGGCCCACCCGGCGGTCATTTTGCTCATCCGCGACGTGGTGCGTTCGGCCCGGCGGCACGACACCCCGGTTTCGTGCTGCGGCGAGTCGGCGGGCGACCCGGAATACGCCCTTCTGCTCATCGGGCTCGGGCTGCGTACCCTTAGTGTGAGCGCGGGAGCGATTCCGCAGCTCAAGAGGCTCATCCGCGGGGTGAACCTCAAGCAATGCGAGCAGATCGCCAGACAGGCGCTCTCGTTCGATTCAGAGACACAGGTTTCGAGTTACCTCCGAGACCGTGCTCGCAAGTTGGTGCCCGAGTTGTTCGACGGACGTTCCGGCGAGTGACCATGGTCGAGTGACCAGGGCGAAGAAACACGAGGGCTGGCGACGCACACTGCGTCCGCTGCCCGAGGACAAGCATCCGTCCCCCTTTCCGAGCGGCACACGCCGCGGGTGAAGGGCGCGGGACGAGTCAGGACGCGTGAGGATTCACGCGTCGCGGGACCGATCGCGGGCGCCGCCGAGTCTTTGGACCGGGCGCGCGAGCGAGATCAGGACCCGGAGCGGGCGAGCGTTCGTCCGCGTGCGGGCAGGCGCGGGCGCAAGAGGCGCTCGGCGTGCAGGAGCCTCGGGCCAAGCCAGATCCCTCGTCTCGGGCGTGACAGAACACGCCCGGTGTTACGGACGCGCGCAGGCGCGTCGGATCGGTTCGATATGGCCAAGCAGGCAAAGTCCAAGACCCAGATGCTCATCAACTACGTCCCCGGCGAGGAATGCCGGATCGCGATCGTGGAAGACAGCAAGCTGGAAGAGTTCACGAGCGAGAAGTTCGCCACCCAGAGCCGCGTGGGCAACATCTACGTCGGCAAAGTCATCAACGTGGAGCCTGCGATTCAGGCCGCGTTCGTTGACTTCGGCGTGGGCGACAACGGGTTCCTTCACATCAGCGACCTCCACCCGCGCTACTTCCCCGGCGAAGAGGCCGACGCGACCGAGAAGGTCGGCCACAAGACCCCGCGTCGCGAGCGCCCGCCGATTCAGGCCGCCCTCCGCCGCGGCGACGAGATCATCGTCCAGGTGCTCAAGGAAGGCGTGGGCACCAAGGGCCCGACGCTGACGAGCTATCTGTCCATCCCCGGGCGCTTCCTGGTGATGATGCCGCAGATGGATAAGGTGGGCGTCAGCCGCAAGGTCGAGGACGAGGATCAGCGCCGCAAGATGCGTGAGATCCTCGATCAGCTGGATCTTCCGGATGGCTTCGGCTTCATCCTCCGCACCGCGGGCATGGACCGGACCAAGCTCGAGCTGAAGCGCGACCTGGCGTACCTCGTGCGTCTGTACAAGGACATGGAGAGCCGCCGCGCCCGCGGCGACAAGCCCCGACTGCTCTACGCCGAGAGCGATCTCCTGGTCCGCGCACTGCGTGACCAGCTCACCACCGACGTCGACGAGATCGTCATCGACAACGAAGAAGCCGTGCAGCGCGCACGCCGGTTCCTGAAGATCGTCGCTCCCCGCACGAGCACGCGGCTGCTCCACTACCCCGGCCAGACTCCCATTTATCACTCTTTCGCGATCGAGGAGCAGATTGCGCACATCCACGCGCGAGAGGTGCCGCTGCCCAGCGGCGGGCGTCTGGTCATCGATCAGACCGAGGCCCTTGTCGCCATCGACGTGAACAGCGGCAAGAGCCGCGATTCGCGCGACGCGGAAGAAAACGCGTTCCAGACCAACCTCGAAGCCGTCGACGAGATCTGCCGTCAGCTCCGGCTGCGCGATCAGGGCGGCATCGTGGTCAACGACCTTATCGATATGCGGCATCTGTCGCACCGAAAGGAAGTCGAGGCCCGATTCAAGGAGCGCCTCAAGCGCGACCGGGCCCGCACCACCGTCGGCCTCATCAGCCAGTTCGGCATCCTCGAGATGACCCGCCAGCGCATGCGCGCCAGCGCCGAATCCGTCCACTTCTCCGACTGTCCGACGTGCCGCGGCCGCGGCCTGGTGCAGAAGCCCGAAAGCGTCACCGGCGATGCGCTGCGTGAACTCGCGGCGTTGCTGGACGTGGACAAGGTCGGCCGCGTCGAGATCGTGGTCTCGCCTCGCGTTGCGGGCGAATTGCTCTCAACCAAGCGCCACATGCTCAGCCGCATCGAGCGTTCGAGCGGCAAGCGGGTGGACGTGCGGGTGAGCGAGGCGTTGCCCCTGGATCGTGTGACGTTCTACGCGTACGACGCGGCGGGCGCGGACATCGATCTCACCCAGCCCCTGCCCCGCAAGCGCCCGAGCGAGCTCATCGTGGTCGAAGAGCCCGCCGACGATCATGATGACAGCATCAGCAGCGATGCCGTCGCCGAGCGCGACGCCGCCGCGGACGACGACACGGAGTTCGCGTCCCCGCGGGAGGAAGTCACAGAGGTCGGCGACGGCGTTCCGGAGCTGCTCTCCGACGAGGAGCTCGACCAGCAGATCCGCGCCGACGCCCAGGCCGCCGCCGCTTCCACGGCCGAGGCCGGCGAGATCGGTGGCCGTCGCCGCGGTCGCCGCGGTCGCGGACGCGGTCGCGATGGCGGACGTGACGGAGGCCGAGGCGGCCGCGATGGTCGCCAGGGCCAAGGTGGACGAGATGGCGGACGCGATGGCGGACGCGATGGCCAGCGCGGCTCCGGACGCGGACAGGGCGCTCCGGCTGCCCAGCCCGCGGCTCCCCGTGCCGCCGGACCGGTCGCCGCACCCGTCGCCGACGTGCGCCGCGTCGAGACCCAGCGCGGCATCATCATCATGGGCGACCACGGCGACGACGACCTGCCCGGCGCGCCCGCCGCACCCGCGGGCGATCAGCACGAGGGCAGCGATCACCCGCCCCACACCGATGAGCACTCCGAGCATCCCAACGACTCCACCGAAGGCGGCCCCGTCGCCAACGGCGATCCCAACGGGGCTCCGGGCGAGGGCGGTCGCCGCCGTCGTCGCCGCCGCCGCGGGCGCGGCCGTGGTCGCGGCCGTGACGGTGCACCCGGCGGCGAGGGCGGACCTTCCGGCCCCATCGCTGGCCCCGACGGAGCCGCGATGAACGCCGACGACGGCGTGCCAGACTCCGATCACGCCGACCAACAGGGCGACGCCGGTGATGCGTCCGACGAGCAAGGCCCCGAAGGCGCGGCGATGGACAACAGCCCGCAGGGCGACAACGCCGAAGGCGGCGAAGGTGGCGGCGAGGGCGGACGGCGCCGCCGTCGTCGTCGCCGCGGTCGCGGCCGAGGCCGCGGCGGAGACGGCGCGCCTGCCAACGGCGCTCCCGCTGGCGAGCCCGGTGCCGCAACAGGTGCCCCGCAAGGCGGCAACCCCGGCGGACAGCGCCCGCCGCAGCAAGGCGGCAACCGCAACGGCGGCCGCGGCGGCCCACGATTCAACGACCGCGGCGATCGTCCCCGGACCGACCAACGCTCCCAGCAGGGCGGTGGCGGGAACGCCAACGCCGGTGGCAACTCGGGTAGCAACTCGGGCGGCAGTTCGGGCGGCAACGGCCCGGCGCCGCAGGGCAACAACGCGCCCAAGCCGCGGCTGCTGTTCGCGTCTCGCCGCAAGTTGACGCCGGGGGAACTGAACAAGCGGCCCAAGCCGGAGTAAGACACCAGTGGGACCGGCTTCCAGCCGGTCTTTCTGCTTCCTCGGTGCGAACGTCAACCTTGAATGCAAGGTATGGTCTGGTTGCAGTCCGACCGGCCGGAGGCCGGTCCCACTGATGCAAGAGTGTTGCAGTGACGACCCACCGCCTCATCATCCTCGGCTCGACCGGCTCAATCGGGACGCAGACGCTCGAGGTGGTGGCACACCTCAACGCGCTGCATGATCGCGGCGTGTTCGAGCATCGCTTCGACGTTGTCGGCCTGGCGGCGGGCAAGGGGGCGGCGCTGCTCGCCGAGCAGGCCCGCGCCTTTGGCGTGCGCGACGTCGCGATCGCGGAAGGCGACGGCGTTGATTCGCCTGAGGTTCGCGTTCGGCGCGGCGGCGACGCGGCGGAGCGGCTGGTGCGCGAAGTCGAGTGCGATGTGGTGCTCGCGGCGATCGTCGGCAGCGCGGGGCTTCCCGCGACGCTGGCGGCGGTGCAGCTCGGACGCGATGTGGCGCTGGCGAACAAAGAGACGCTGGTCGCCGCGGGATCGCTCGTTGTCCCAGCGAGCCATCGGTCCGGAGCGAAGCTCTTGCCGGTGGACAGCGAACACGCGGCGGTGTGGCAGTGCTTGCAAGGGTTCTGCGAGGCACCGGCGCTCAAGCAGCCGCCGCAGAGCGTGCGCCGGGTCATTCTGACCGCCAGCGGCGGTCCGTTCCGCAACGCGACGAGCGCGCAGATCGCGGGCGCGACCCGCGAGCAGGCGCTCAAGCACCCCACATGGACCATGGGCGCGAAGGTCACGATCGACAGCGCGAGCCTCATGAACAAGGCTCTTGAGATCATCGAGGCCCACTGGCTCTTCGCGCTGCCCGGCGAGAAGATCGAAGCCGCGGTGCACCCGCAGTCGGCGGCGCACGCCATCGTCGAGTTCGACGACGCCAGCATGGTGGCGCAGCTGGCGACCCCGGATATGCGCGGGCCGATTCAGACCGCCCTGACCTGGCCGCGACGTGTGGCCTCGCTGGTGAAGCCGATGCCGATCGGTTCGGGAGCAATGTCGCTGCAGTTCGAGGCCCCGGACCGGCAACGGTTCCCGCTGTTGACGACGGCGTATCGCGCGATCCGCGAGGGCGGAACGAGCGGGGCGATCCTGAACGCCGCGAACGAGGAAGCGGTGCTGGCGTTCCTGCGCGACGACGCGATGCGGTTCGGACGCATCAGCGAACTGGTGCTCGACGCGATCGATGCGGTAGCGACGTCGCCCCTGACGACCCTGGACGACGCGCTCGACGCAGATCGACGGGCACGCGCCGTGGTGCGGGAACGGCTGACGCGCGTCGCGGCGACGGCTCGATAACCGCATCGACGTTCGGGTTCCATCCCCCAAGGCTCGAACACCCCCACCGCTATTCGTCTCCGCACGGCGTTCATGCCGATTCCAAACAACAGGCATGAGTGCTTCCACGGACATCCTGCGCCTTGTGCGGACCCCCAAGGCCGCGGCCTTGTACCTCGCCGGAGTCGGCGCGGTATCGGCGCTGCTTGCACTAGGGCTGTTCGCGATGCAGGAGACCCTGGTCCGGAGCACACGTTTGGCGACGGTGGTTCCGACCGCGGCAACGACGCCCGCGATCATCGCGCGACACGTGCGTGCCGCGGCTTTGATCACGAGCAAGATCGAGACGACGATCCGCGCCCAGACCAGCGACGCGGACTGGCGCGGCACGGTCATCGCAACGGTGGAAGCGCCGGCGACGCTGAGCTTCGGCGTGGACCTTTCCAAAGTCGATTCGTCCCGCGTCCGCATGAGCGGCATCGGCGGCGTGTGCGTGCTGGTGGTTCCGCCGCCCACGCGGGTCGCCACCGAGGTGCGCACCGGCGACGAACGCTTCCGCGTCGAGGTCGGTGGCCTGTCGCTCCGCGCGGTGGGCGGGGAGTACCAACTCGGCCTGGCGCGGGCGCGGCTGTACGAGCAGGCCGCACGTTTCCGGCCCAATCCGCAGCAGCACGCCGAGATCCGCGCCGCAGCACGCGAGCAGATCGCGGCGGTGGCGCGCGGGGTTCTGGGCGAGCCGTCGGTGGTGCGTGTGGTGTTTGAAGATGAACAGTTGACGCTGCTGGATCGAACAACGCGGCAGGCGACAGCGCAATAGGAAGTGAGTCCGGCGGCGGCGAGACCGGCCAGAGGTCGGTCCTACTCAGAGATGCGGTGCGATGCGAAGACTGTTCCACTCATTCTCGTTTCTCTGGTCGCGGCGCTGGAATCTCGCCCGGCTGCTGCTCGCGATGGCGATCGTGCTGGTGCTCGGGATCGACACCGGCCATCGCACCGCCCGGCTCGCGCTCGCGTCGCTCACAGATATGGACTATGCCGCCGAGGTGCGCACGCTCCGCGAGCAAGGCCGGTACGCCGAGGCCGTGGTCATTGCCGATGCCGGGCTGGCCTGGTCCGACGGCCCGGGCAAGGGAGAGGCCCGCACAGCCATCGAGCGTGAGCGGCAGGCGACGGTGGACGAGCAAGCCAGTTGGCTGCGCCGCGTCAAGGACGCGGGGTACGGCGCCCTCACCGGCCGAGGCGAGAGCATCGAGCAGCTGCTCGGCGCGATCGCGGCGGACCTGTTCGTGGTCGGCGATATCCGCGATCTCGTCGTGCAAGGCGTGACCTACGCCCGCGGCGATGATCCCGACGAACTGATCGTCGCGCTCTCGTCGCTGGGCCTCGTGCTCACGCTCGCGCCCGAGATCGATTGGGCACCCGCGTTGCTGAAGATCGCTCGAAAGGCCGGCGCCGTGACCGAAGGGCTGAAGGACTTCTTTGTTCGCGCGATCAAGGCCAGGCGCACCGACGCCCTCGCCGCGGCGTGCGGTGACGCGACCAAGTTGGCGACCCACGCCTCGCCGGCCGGCGCGCTGCGGATACTGCGGTTCGCGGAGAACGAAGCCGATCTGGCGAAACTGGCGGCCTTCGCCGAGCGCAACGGCGCCAGGGGCGGCGCGGCGCTCTTGATCACCGGTCGCGAGGGCGCGGCGCTGGTGCGTGCCGCCGCGCCCGGCCTGCGGGCAGCGGATGATCTGATTCTCGCCGCGGCGAAGAAGGGGCCGGCGGGGGCGCGGTTCCTCGCCAGCCCTGCGGCTCGCGTGCTGACCCGGCCGCACCCGCTGCTGGGCATCTTCAAGGGCGTGTACAAGGGCACGATCCCCGCGGCGGTGCAGCGGGTAGCGGCGGCGATCGACCCCTACGGGTGGATGCTGCTGCCCGGGGCGTTCGCGTGGATGATGGTGGAGTTGGGGCTGCTCGTTCGAGCGGCGGCCGGTCGGCTCGCGTCTGCGCGACAATGACGGTGCGAGTTCGGTCGCGGCGTAAACAAAGGCGGGCGCACCGCGGCGGGGCAACACGGCTCGCTCCCAGGACGCGACGGGTGATTGAACCGCATGCGTCCTGCGCTGCTTCCAGGCGTTCAGGCGGCGGCTCGGGCGGCCTTGGCCACCAGACCGATGTCGTGGGCCAACTTCACCATCTGGGTGCGGCGCTCGAGGCCGAGTTTCTGCATGATGCGGCGAACGTTGCCGTTGACGGTCCGCACGCTGCGGCCGAGCGCCTTGGCCACGTCGATGTCGCGGATGCCAGAGCCGACGAGCGCGAAGACCTCGATCTCGGCCTCGCTGAGTTTGGCGATGTCGCCCAGGATCATCTTGCGGTCGCGGGCGTGGCGCACCTGGTCGAGGATGAACGTCAGGTCGACCGGCTCGGCGGACGGATTGGCGGCGACGATGACGATGCGGTCGTGGGTCTCCCAGTCGTCGGTCGCGGCCAGATACATCGACCACACGCGGCCAAACAGCAGCATGTTGCAGTGCTGCGGCTCGTGCTCGCCGCGTGCGTCGGCATCGAGCGTCTCACGCACCCAGTGGCGGAACGTCAGCGCCAACTCGGGCGGAAAGAAGTCGTTGACCGAGCGTCCGACCATCGATTCAGCGGTGATGTTGAGTGCAGCGGCGGTGGTCTTGGCACCTGTTCGGTAGACGCCATCGCTCGTGAGCAGGAATGTGCAGCAGCCGGCGGCGTTGGCGATGCTGGCCCAAGCGTCGTGGACGCCGCGGGTGCGTTGCGATGGCGATGTTGAGAAGCCATTTCGGGCTTCGGTCAATGTGTTTCCCACGGGTCGTACCTCCCTTTCAGGACGACGCCCCTCCTCACGATCATCTTGACGCAATCGCTGGGAATTGCAAGTCGGGCGACCCGCGATGTGGACAACTCGCCGCAAAAGATTCGCGGGTACAAACAAAGTGCGATCGGACGATGGCCGTCGCACCGACAGTTGTTTACGCGGGTAACAGGAACTTGAGGACGAAACTCGCGTGCATGGGCGGGTACGCCACGATGAGCCGCAGCGCGCGGAAGTCGCGGAGATTCCAGCCGCAGCGGTCCATCGCCATGCCCACGAGTTTGTCGTAACTGGCGACCAGCGGCGAAGAGACCACGACCGGGCGTCCGGTGAGTTCGACCGGGCGCTCGGAAATCGGGATCCGCAATTGGTCAGAGCCCGGCCCGGCGGCGGAGCCGTCGCTGCTGCCGCGGACGTAGAGACGCGATTCGAACACGAACGCCAGGTCCTTGTGCGCGATCACGTCGAACTGCAGGTTTTCCACGGGCAATGAAACGTGGGTGAGCAGTTCGCCGAACTCGTCACGCGGGGTGCGTTTGCGCGGGAAGGCTCGGCGCTGGATGCTCCCGAACATGCAGGTCTGCTGCCCGGTGTTGCCGATCGAGTCGGCCTCGAGTTCGTAGACGTAGCCCATCGGCGTCTTGGCCCGATGGATCTTCGGTGAGCCGGGCTTGCAGAACGAGCCGAGCATCGGCGGGCCCTCGCTGGCGGCGAAGATCGGGTCGAGCGCTTCCTCGTCGGCGGACTTGGCGAGCGGCGTGCCATCGTCGGTGTAGAAGCGCGGGTTGGAGAGCGGCCAGCGGATGCCCGGACGCAGCACGCGGAAGTCGATAAGACCTCCGATGAGTGCGGCGTCGATATGGTCGGCGCTGCGGTTTGAGGGCGCGAGGATGGCGGTGTTGAGCCGGACGCGGGCCTGGGCACCCCAGATGCCGCTGTTGCCGCGGAACGCCATCTTACGCGATTGCTCAAGCCGATCGCCGTCGTGCGCGTTGGTCAGGCCTTCGAGCATGAGGTCGAGCGTCTGGCGATCGCCGGCGTGGCGCTCGACGAAATCACGAAAGCGTGCGCACGCATCGTTGATCCGATCGATCAACTCCGGCGCCGCACCGGAACGAAGCAGCGAAGCGACGAAGATCTGAATGCCTTCATCGCCGGGCAGGTGCTGCAGCGCGGCGTAAAGATCGCGATGGCAGACGACCTTGGAGATCTTCCACGTGAGATTGCGACTCACCGCGAGCTTCCGGGCCATCACCTGCGGCTGAGAGGGCGAAAGCCCCACGCCGCGCACCGCTTCGTCCAGCGCGCCGCGCAGCGCCTCGAAGGACTCTGTCAGATGTTCTTCCAAAGAAGCCGTACGGATCGCCTGCATTGCCATTCTCCCTGCGCCCCACGATCACCCACCCAAAGCCGACGCGAAACTCCTTGCGTCGTCGGCACGATGAACGAGATCAAGAACCAGCCCGAACGCGAATCAACGAAACACACAACCTGCGAGCGCACGCACACACGTGCCCCGGAGAGCCAAGACGCATCCTCCCTCATCACGAGCGGCCAAACTGTCGTGGCCCGTGCGGTTTGACGGACCAGCCCCAGCAACAGTTCCCACGCTTATTGTGATATGGGTTACGAGATGCGCCGGTTGCATCGTTCCTTCGGTGAGAGGCGGAAAAGTTTTCGCGCGTGTATCGGATTCGCGCGGACCAAATAATCTCCCGCTCGACACGCGACAGATCGCGGCACGCGTGTTTCTAAAAACATCTTCACAGAGTCCCGCACCGTCCCAGAGCCTTTGCGATTCTCGGGGCACGTGCCGGGACTTTCGTCGTGCGCGCTTTGCTCTCGCCGGGGAAATCATCAGCGGCTCGATACGCGGCTGCCGCGTTGCGGGCTTGCTGATTCCTGCTCATCTTCACCCTTCGCAGCGAGAACCGACGCCGCGTGTGCATGCGGCCCGACGACATGCCGAGTCACGATCGCGCCAGCGGCGCGGAGTCCCGCGCGACGGATGACGACACGTTCGGTCGCGCGGCGCGATCGGGGAGTTTGACCATCGCGGTACCGATGATGATGACCACGCCTCCGACCAGCGTGAGGATCGAGACGGCTTCGTGCAGGAAGAGCGAGCCCCAGAGGATGCCGAAAGCCGGGATGCCGTAGGTCACGGTGATCGCGCGGGTCGGACCGATGTTCTTCACGAGGCGGAAGTACATGAGATAGCCCCCGGCGGTGCAGACGACCCCGAGCACCAGCGCCGCAAGCCACGCCGTGGCGCTGGGCATCAGGGTCGGTGCATTTGCGATTGCCAACGGAAGCTGCAGGAGCGCCGCGAAGCCGAGGCTTCCCGCCGAGACCGCGACCGGGGGCACGTCGGACAGGCGTCGCGTGATGATGTGCGACGAGATGCCGTAAAGAAGAGCCGCCAGCAGTCCGGCTCCGATCGCAACGATGTTGCCGCTGAATGTCAGCTTGTGCCAGACCAGCAGAATGACGCCGACGAAGCCCACCATCAGGCCTGCGCTTCGGCGTACAGACATGCGCTCGCCGAGCACCGCGAACGCGATAAGCCCCGCGAACAGCGCCGCCGTCGCGTTGAGCACCGAAGCCTCGCCCGCAGAGAGCGACTTGAGCGACCACGCGAAGAGCGTGAACGGAATCGCGGAGTTGATCGCGCCGACGAACGCAAGAAGACGCCAGCGATCACGCAGCAACGTGAGATGTCCGGCGAGTACCAGCGGCACCGCGAGCACCAGGGTCGCGACACCAAGCCGCACGCCGACCAGGGACACGGCACCGAACTCCGGCACCGCGACCCGCGCGAACAGGAACGAGGCACCCCAGATCGCCGCGAGCAGGAGCCACTCGATGACGTGACCGAGCTTCATCCATCCACCTCGAGCTGCTCCGCCTCTTCGGGCGTGGGCAGCCGCAGCGCACCAGTCTCCTTGACGGTCTCGAGCACAATGGTCGTGCGTGTGCCGGTAATGGACGGGATCGCGGAGAAGTGCTCACGCAGCACGCGGGTGAGATCGTCGGTGTCGCGCACCCGGAGCTTGACGAGGTAGCAGTCCTCGCCGGCCAGGTTGTGCACTTCCTGCACGTTGGGGATCGCCGCGAGGGCCTGGCCGGTCTTGCCGGTGAACGGTCGCTCCTCGGCCCGGACAAAGACGAACGCCGTGAGCTTCAGGCCGACCGCCTTGTGCGCGACGCGGGCCTCGTAACCAGTGATGACACCTCGTGCTTCGAGCTTCCGGACCCGCTCAAACACGGCGGACGCCGCCATGTCCAGTTCCCGAGCCATGTCGGCATTGGTGGTACGGGCGTTGGCCTGGAGCGATGCGAGGATGTGCAGATCGGTGTCATCCATGGGATATCGATCCTTGTACGGACTGACGGACAGAGCGCCGCATTTCATTCGTTTTTTCAATAGAAATTCAGACATTCTGTCTATGCATGTCTGATTATTCATTATTTTGTTCGGATTCAGTTCGATTCTCCCGATGGTCTGGGGCACCCGCTGCCGCTCATGAACCGGGGAATGGGCCGACGCGACAAACGCGATGCCGTTGCCCGCGACCGCCACTATCCATGAAGAAGGGAACGGTCACGCCGCCGCGACATTGTCGTCCAGATCGGACGCGGCATCACTGATACCCGACGGCTTGGCCCCGAGGCCTCGGGAGCGAAAGACCTCGGCAACCTCGGAGCGGCGCTTGAGGCCGAGCTTTTGTCCGATGGAGCGGCGATGCGCGTGCACGGTGCGAACGCTGCGATGCAGCTCACGGGCGATCTCACCGTCGGTGAGTGAAGCCGCGATCAAGGCCGCGACCTCGAACTCGCGATCAGTCAGCATGCAGAGCTGGCCGAGCGGCGTGGTGCGGTCCGTATAGAGCGAGATCATCGCGGCGAGGTTTTCCAGCGGCACGAGTTCGGTCAGAGGTTGGCTGACGCAGATGAGTCGGTCCTCGCCGTCGATCACCGGCAGCCTTCGTGCGATGGACTTCCACCGACGCCCGCGCAGGACGTACTCCCCCACCACGGTCTCGTCGGAGGTGACGAACGGGCGATTGAGCCACGTTAGAACGTAATCCCTGATCTCCGACGGGTAGTGATCGACGAGCCGCGTGCCGATCAGTTGTTCGCTCGATGAACCCAGAAACTCCGCAGCGAAGTCATTCAGGCCGAGAATCTCAGAAGAACGTGCCAGAATCAGGACTCGGCAACAGGTGTCCTTCAGCAACGCGGCGGCGATCGCGTCGGCGTTCTGCGGGGAAACACCAAGTCGGAGAAGCGAAGCGGGCATGGCCTCCATTTTCGGTAATCGCATACGAAACGGTTTCGTTAAGAAGGGCGAATCTTGCGGATTTCAGTATCGCCATCACCAGAATAGGTAGTTTTGCGATCTCGATCGAACTGCACTCGCGAGGCGCGTCGCGTTCTGGCCCTGCGACCGCGAGCAGCTCGTGCGAGCGTCGCTCAACCCAATAATCGCGGAGATGCAACACAGCGCGCCGAGCGAACAGCCTTTGGACCGATTGCTGGAACGGGCCGCGGCGGCATGCGGCATCGCGCCCGCCACGGCGACGGCCCGACGGCTGCACGAGCTTTGCGAGCGAGCGGGCGATGCGCCCGATGCCGCACCCCGCGACAATGCCGCGGAGATGATCGCCGCGTTGTCGGCCCGCGAGCTGGGCGATGTGCTGCGGATCGTGACGACCCGCTTCTACTTGCTCAACCAGAACGAGCAGGTGAGCATCATCCGAGTGAACCGCGAGCGGGCGGCGAATGCCACTCCCGATGCACCCCGGCCGGAGTCATTGCCGGAGGCGTTCGCAAAGCTGCGGTCGCTCGGGCTTGACGCCGCCGGCGTCCGAGTGCTGGTGGAACGGCTCGATGTGCAGCCGACCCTGACGGCGCACCCCACCGAGTCCAAACGCCGCAGCGTGCTGGACAACCTGGTAAGGATCGCAGAAGAGCTCATCAAGTCCGAGGACAATCGACTGTCGCTGCGGGATCAGCGCGCGTGCTCGCAGCGCCTCGAGGGCCTGACGCAATTGCTCCTGGCCACCGACGACGTCCGGATGAAGCGCCTGGAGGTGATCGACGAGGTGAAGAACGGGTTGTTCTTCCTGAAGTCGTCGGTGTGGAGCGTGGTGCCGCGGCTGCTGCGGGAGACGGTCGACGCGGCCAACGACACGTTCGGGCCGGGGACGCTGGATCTGACCGATCTTCCCGCGCTGGTGCGCTATCGCACATGGATCGGGGGCGATCGCGACGGCAACCCAAAGGTGACGCACGACGTCACCAGCGGAACGCTGCACATCCTGCGTGCCGCGGCGGTGGAATTGTGGGAGAAAGAACTGCTGGGCCTGCAACAGGAGCTGACACTCTCCACCCGGAGACTGGCGATCCCCGGCTCCTTCCTCGAACTGGTGCGGCTCGAAGGCGATCGGTTCATCGAGGACACGTCGTCGCTCGAGCAGCGCCAACACGAACCGGTGCGGGTGCGGCTGATGCAGATGCGGGGGCGGCTCAAGCGTGATCCCTCATACCACGGCGGGCTGCTGCTGAAAGACTTGCTCTTGATCCGTGACGCCGTGGAGATGGCGGGGCTGGGCGATGTGGCGCGGCGCGGACGGTTGGCCGACGCGATCGTGCGGGCACGGGTCTTCGGCACGCACCTGGCGACCCTGGACATCCGCCAGCACAGCCGCGTGCACGAGACCGTGGTCGCGGAGCTCCTCGCGCTCGCGGGCGTCAGCCCGAACTACGCAGCGCTGAACGAGAGCGAGCGGGTCGCGCTGCTGCGGGCGGAGCTCTCGCAGACCCGGCCGCTGCGTCCGGTGGATGCGCCGCTTTCGCCGGCAGCGGCAGAGATGATGCAGACGCTGCGCGCCGTGCGTCAGAGCGTGAACCTGGATCGACGCAGCGTGCGGTCGTTCATCATTTCGATGACGCACGGCCTGAGCGACATCCTCGAGGTGCTGCTGCTCATGAAGGAAGCGGGGCTGACGCGAGCGGTGCGCGGAGTTGGGGAAGGTGCGGCGGTTCGCCTCGAGAGCGATCTGCATGTCGTGCCCCTGCTCGAGACGATCGACGATCTGGAGCGGGGCGAGGGTCTTGTCTCGGCGATGCTGGACGAGCCGCTGTACCGATCGCACCTGGAGTCGCTTGTGCCCAGCGACATTCCGGCGGCATCGCCGTATCGCGCCCCGGTGCAGGAGATCATGCTGGGCTACAGCGACTCGAACAAGGACGGCGGGTTCCTGATGGCGAACCTCGCGCTCGAGAAGGCGCAGCGTCGCGTCGCCCACGCGGTGCGATCCCGCGGGATCCTGCTGCGGTTCTTCCACGGCCGCGGCGGAACGATTGGCCGTGGCGGCGGGCGAGCGGGGCGTGCAATCCTCGGTGCGCCGGCACCCGCGCGCACCGGACGCATCCGATTCACCGAGCAGGGCGAGGTGATCTCCTTCCGCTACGCGATGGGCGCGATCGCGGAACGACACCTCGAACAGATCGTGCACGCGGCGCTCATCGCGTCGGCCGATCAGCACGAGGTGGAGCGATCGCCGCAGCTGGCGGCCCTGTTCGAGCAGCTCAGCCGCGAGTCGATGGCGGCGTATCGCGGGCTGATCGACGATCCGGAGTTCTGGCACTGGTTCGTGAACGCGGGGCCGATCGGGCCGATCGCGGGGCTTCCGATCGCGAGCCGCCCAGTGATGCGGGCCGAAGGCTCGGGCCTGGGCAGCGCAGGCGGCACGCAGAGCGGGTTCGATCAGCTCCGCGCGATTCCCTGGGTCTTCACGTGGGTGCAGATGCGGTGCCTCGCACCGAGCTGGTACGGCCTTGGCACCTCAATCGGGCGGTTGAACGAGGTCGAGCTTGATCTGCTCGCGGCGGAGTACCGAAGCAGCGCGTGGTTCCGCGCCGTCGTCGACAACGCAACGCTGGAGCTGCTGCGGGCGCGGCTGGCCATCGTGAAGCGTTATGCGACTGGTGGCACGGGTGAATCGGCCAAGGTGGGTACGCGATTCTTCGAGATGCTCGCCAGCGAGCACGCCGCGGCGGTCAAGGCGGTGCTGCGGATCAGCGGACGCACATCGCTCGAGGAAGAGTCGCCGATCATCGCACGCTCGATCCGCGAGCGCAACGCGTGGACGGACATCTTGAACCTCATCCAGATCGAGCTGCTGGCCCGGCGCCGGAACGCGCCGGACCATGACCGCGGCACCATCGAGCAGCTCCTCTTCCAAAGCGTCAGCGCGGTGGCCGCGGCGATGCAGAGCACCGGATGAAGCAAGCGTCCGTCACCGGCCGCGATTCGATAGACTCCGCCCATGAGTGATCCGAACACATCCGGACCGACGGCAGGCGGCGCCGGACAAAGTGTGGTCGGGATCGATCAGGAGATGCCGACCAGAGACGAGGCGCCGCACACGCGCCACGAGACGCACCTCTCGCTGCCGGGCGATCGCGTCGGGCCGTACACGCTGGTCGAGATGATCGGCGAGGGCGGCTTCGGCACGGTGTGGCTCGCCGAGCGGCGCGAGCCGATGGTGCAGCGGGTGGCGCTCAAGATCATCAAGCCGGGGATGGACTCGCGCGCGGTCGTCGCTCGCTTCGAGCAGGAGCGGCAGACGCTCGCGGTGATGGACCATCCCGGCGTGGCGCGGGTGTTCGACGGCGGGGTGACCGAGCGCGGCCTGCCGTACTTCGTGATGGAGTACGTGAAGGGCGAGCCGCTGACGCGGTTCTGCGATGCCCACAACGCGACGATCGCGGAGCGGCTGGAACTCTTCATCGCCGTGTGCGAGGCGGTGCAGCACGCGCACCACAAGGGCATCATCCACCGCGACATCAAGCCGAGCAACGTGCTGGCGGCACGGACCGACGCACCGGGCGCGACCAAGGGATGGCTGCCGGACTCCGTACAGATCAAGGTGATTGACTTCGGCATCGCCAAAGCAATCACACAGCAGGCGACGGATCACACGATCTTCACCGAGCGGGGCACGCTCTTGGGCACGCCGGAGTACATGAGCCCGGAGCAGGCGAGCCTGGACGCTCGCGATCTCGACACGCGGACCGACGTGT